>JBKPNX010000244.1:0-7027 GCA_046732855.1 Pseudomonadota bacterium | reverse complement strand
AGCGCGGCTATCGCCGACGCATCGAGCGTGCGGCCATACAGCGCGAGGGCGCCGATCCTCCCGGCAAAGAATGCGTCCAGATGGTCGGCCGCCCGCGGGCCGCTCTCCCAGTCCCGGGCCCCGATCACCAGCGGCTCCTGGTTGCCCTGGAGTCCGCCCTGGTAGGCGTTGTTGGCGACCAACTTTCCGTCGACATAGAGCTTCATCCCGCCCGGCCCGAAGGCGAGTGCGACCCGGGTCGGCCAGCCCTTTTTGACAGTATTGGCGGGGCTCTGAACGATGTAGTCGCTCTTCTTGTCCTGCATGCGCGCGACCACCGTATCTTCGTCGAGCCAAATCACGAGATGGCCGCCATCGAGCTTGCCGTTTGCATCCTTGGAGATCAGACCTTGGGCACCCTTAACCGATCGGCCGTGAAGTCGAGCACCACGACTCCTTGCTCGACCAGCCATTTCGGGTCGTGCGGCACCACGACGTGCTGGGAGCGCCCGTCGAACTGACGGCCCTGCTGCCAGCCAAAGATGGGCTGCTCTGCCGGTGCGGCGGTTGATGGACCGGCCTCGGCCGTGACGAGGGTGAGAAGCAGGGGAGCGAAAGCGAATCGCGTGCCGAACATGAATACCTCCCGCATCGCGCCTGCGCGCGATCCTATTTTACGTTGAAGCGTCAATCTGCCCAGATCGCCAGCGACGCACTCAAATCTTTTCGATCCACCGATGTGGCTCGGCATGAATTAGCGTGCTGCGCACAACGAACCCCCCCAAATGCCGGCTCTTTGCTCTTAATCTGGAAATGACAGCGCGCGGCTTCTCCTTGCCGACCCTCGCCGTCGCGCTCAGCAACGACCGCCGCCCTTAAGTGGTCTGGCAGCGGATTCAGGGACGCCGTGGACCGGGCACAAACCTGCCGAGGTACTAATGGTCGCGCCAGGCTCGGCGTCCGGCCGCGCGCCGGGCCGATACCGCCGAAAAGCCGGACTGGCAAGATCTAGCCGTCCGCGCGGTAGCGGCCCGAGAACTCGACACCGAGGCCGCAGTAACCCAGGGTATCGGCCTCAATGACCTGCGCCGAACCGGGCTCGAAGGCGATCCGCACCATCCTCGCTTCGTTCTCGGCCTGCGCCGCACCGTAAGAGAAGGTGTCGGTCTCGACCGGGCCGAACCGCGCACGCAGGACACCGCCATCGAGATCGCCTCGGGCCTCGACGACGCAGTCGGCAGCCGTTGCGGGCCCTTCGGCAGTCGATCCACCGCCCTCGAGCCTGACGACGTACTGGCCGGCCTCGTGACGGACCTCGAGGGTCGCCGCCACCGGCCCCTCGTACCGATACATGCCGACGATGTCGTCCAACGGCAGCGCCGTGCCCGCTCTGCTCAGCCAGAGAACCACTAGGACCACTTGGCAGAAGCGCTTAGACATGCTCTTCGAGCATGCGGAGCGCATCGCGCCCCTCATCGACGAACCTCCGGGCCACGCCATCCTGCACCGACTTCGAGTTCTTGGAGAAATAAACGAGGTTGCCGTCGGCGTTGCGCCGCCCGCGCTCGGCGTAGATGGCGACGATCAGTTGGCGGTCGCGCTCCAGATCAGCGGGCAGCAGGGCCTGCCCTCCGCCCAGGGCGACGATCGCGCGATGGACCACGGGCGTGTTCGGGCCGTGCTGCACGGCGGTCGACCAGACCACGTCCTGGAGCGCCCGCGACCGTCGCGTCACGTTCAGACCGTCCTCCGCTTCGATCTTGCGAACCAGCGGATCGAAATGGGTCCGCTGGATGAACGCGTGCTGCGCCTCGAAGAAGGTGTCGCGCGACTCGGTGGCGAGTGCTTTCCAGAGCGCGCTGAACTCCGGGCTCCCGGGCATCAGGCCGGCAAACCGCTCGCGCCATGGAAAGGTCGGATCGGCAATGAAGCGCGCCGCCGTCCCGCCGGCGGGCTGGCTGGTCATCTGATAGCTACCGTAGGAGGCCCCGCCGGCGTCGCCGACGCCGCTCGATACTGTGCCCGGCCCGCGACCGCCGGTCTCGTACTTGCTCGACAGATGGCCGAGCATCCACCCTACGGCTGCCGGCGAGAACGCCGGTGCCGCCGCTTCAGCCAGCCCCGGGGGATCATCGCCCGGGACGACGATCGCATCGCCGACCTGAAGCCGTTCTGGGTGCTGCCGGTAGCGCGGATTGGCGCTGAGCAGGGCCTCTAAGGTCGTTCTGTGCGCCGCGGCGATCTTGGAGAGCGTGTCTCCTAGCCTAACCATATATTGCATGGTGCCGTCCTCCCATGTCGAACACTCTCGTGCGCACGCCGACATCAGCGCGCGGCTATCGCGGCCGGCCCCGGTCCCGGGCGGCCCAACTCTGTCTCAGGCCGAGGTGACTCGGCTGGCCGTTCCGATGGCCTCTCGCCCAATCCGGCTGTGCTCTTTGGTACCTAGTCGAGCTCATCATGCGGACGCTGCGCGACCGCGACCCGTTTGTCCCGGGCCGGCGCATCGCGCGCGACGCGGGCTTCGGTGCGGATCTCGGTGACCTCTCCAGGCCGCCCGACCACATCGTCGGCGACGTGGATGCCCTTGCGGTTGGCCGGCCGGGCGGAGCAATTTGCGCCCGTTGGCGACGTGGGCGTTCAGGTTGTCGGCGTTGTGCGAGTGCAGCAGTCATGCCTCGACTAATGCCTTATTGCCGATGGCCGTCAGGTTGTCAGCCGTCGCTCTCGCCCGCGGGTACCTGAAGTATCAGGATTATGTCGATCGCGGTGATCCCTGGTGCCGCTGATGGCCTTCGAGCCGTCGGAGGCGATCTAAGCGTCGTCCTGTATCGCCGCTCTCGCACTGTCCGGCGCGACAGAATCCGGGTCTGTCGTGCCGGCAGTCAGGTCACGAAAGGTCGCGCCGGACTCGTGCAGCCCTATCCGAGGCAATGCCGGTACTTGGCCGTTGCCGGGGAGAGGCGGCAGCGTATCCTCCAACCCGGTGAATATGCCGAGCCGTTTCCCGACCTGGCGGAGCCGGTGAATCTCCTCGTCGGTTCTGAGGGAGCGCAACGCCCGTTCGAGTGCCGACTTGGTCACCGCGGTGGACTCCACGAGCTCCTGGATCTGCGTCTCGTCGAGACCCTCAAGATCCATAATTGTCCGGATGCCCTGTTGGCGCAGATTGAGCATCGCATCGGGGGCGTAGACGCACAGCTTCGCCTGCAGAATCCAGTCGGTCAGCTCCCGCGCGCTGTACGGCGTATCGAAGACGAGCGGGACGAAGTCCGCCGTGGCGAGATCGTAGCAGTTATCGATATTTGCCTCCTCCAGGCGGACCCTGTCGTGGAACGTGATACCCTCGATCATCTCGAGGGGCGCCTTGCGTACAGAGGCGTCGTCATCCTGGGCAAAGAACGGCACGCGATCGTAGATCCAACTGATGCCACGCTGGGGAAACATGCCCAGCACGAATGCCAGAGCGGGCCAGACCTGCCCGGTCAAGTTCATTCCGGTCTCGCCGCCCAGGCCCTCGTAGGCGTTGTAGATCACCACGGCTATCGTCCCCGCCAGCATCATCCTGATCGCAAGGGCGTGATACACGCCGGGTGTCAAATCGTCGTCAACGTAGCGGCGGAAGACATACTGAATGCCCCACAGGTAACCGCCCAGAAAGCCCATCCCAAATATCAGCCACGAATGCGCTACAGGGAAATGTTCCGGGTCCCTGCCGGCAATCGTATCGAATCCAATCTGTTCACCGAACAGGAGGATGGTTAGGCCGAGCGCCGCAACCAGCGTCGCATAGCTGACAGAGATACACAGGTAGTGACCGTTTCTGACCTCTAGATACTTCTTCTGCTCGTGTCCCCTGACCTTCAGAAGATCCAGGATCCGCTCAATCTTTGCTATCTTGCGATGGCTTCGGAAGAGCTGGTAGGTGAGCGCGCTGAGCGGGAGAAACAGGATCAGAACCAGGAGAATCGCCAGCCTAGCGGCGGTCAGCGGTTCCGGAAGGGTAGACAACTCCGTCATCTGATGCCTCCCACTGGCGATTCATCCGACGGCAGGACCTGACAGGTCTCGAGTCCGTACGACAGAGTCCGGGCGGTCGCCACAATGTAGCGCGACTTGGAGCAGCGATGGCGCCAGGGACGGTGGTTTGCGACTCTCCTTGGCAATGGTTGCTCATTGGCCATTACCACGCCTCCCGGTAATCAATCGGCCTTTTATAAGACTCGACTGGCCTTTCTACCAGAACTCCGGTGATATGGTCCAGTCCGATGCGATGGGGCGCGCCGTCCTAGTCCAAAGCCGGATGCCAGCACACGCGGCGGTGGAGAGTCGGCATCAAGTCCCGCCGGGCGTCGTGCGCGGCTTGGTCGCTGGTGCCGACGCGGAGCGTCTTTTCGAGCGTGTCGACGGTCACGACGCGCGCCGGATCAGCCGTACAACGTTCTGTCGATCAGGAAAGCCAAGTAGCGACGAGTTGACCGCATTTCCTCGCAAGGTAAACCAAAGGGGCGTGGGGCCCCCTTGCGTCTTCGGGGGCTACCCGCTTGAGGCACATGACTGACTGGCGGCGGCCGTTTCCGCGCGGCTCGCCGCCTCTTTTTCCCGGTTTTTTGCGGCGTCAAGAAAGTACATTGGAAAAGATGGTGGTCAAGGTCCCCTCCTAAGCAGTCAATAGGAGTACACTCGGGCGTGTGTCTTAACCGACACAGCAGGCTGCTCTCGGCGGGGCAGCCGTCCGTATCCCAGACACCGCTATAGGAGCGCAAGCAATACGCCAGTCACGGTCAGCAGGCCCACAACGGAAGTGGCGACGGCGACCCTCAAGCCCGCTCGGGACCGTGAAATCGTGGCCGTGCTTCACTGCCTCCTCCGGAGTCAAGGTGTTGACGACCGGAGAGCGCACTCGTACGGCAGTGTGCCCTGGGTAGCGGAGGAGCCCAGACCACACGCGCCCAGGGCCAAGATGCAACGAGGTTTCCGGCAGCGGGTTCAAGAAATCAATGCGCCAGCTCGACCATTCAACGAGCAATTACACAACTGGCCACATTGTTCAATCTTCCCCTGATTAGGCCGGCATTGGCAGGATACGCGCCGACCGCTAGTCAAGCTTGCGCCCGTCTGCCTCGGCGTGCAAGCGCCGGTTGCCCCGCTCCCGCTGCCGTCACAGCGTTTGGTCGTGTGCTGGCACTGATGCATGGCGAACAAAGAGGATCCCCCGCCACCCGAGCGGTCGAGTTCCCCTAACGCCTCCCGTTTTGTCGCAACGCCACCTTTGTCTTGCGCGCGCCGCCGTGAAAGAGACCCGGACCGCTCATGTGCTGTGGGGGATGTGTCCGTTGTTGGGCTATCGGCTGCCCTTCGTCGCCTGGCCTCGGTACGACCGAATTTCAGCCGAAAGCCGACGGTACGACATGTAGGCCCGCAGCGGGTAGAAAAAGGCGGTGCGCGCGAGCAAATCGTTCGCGTGCAACCCGTCATTCTGGTAGGGTCTGGGTTGTCGTGTCTATCGCTTTAGGGGGATGCGGTGGACATCGCGGCTTGGCTGCGGGAGCTGGGCCTGGAGCGTTACGAGGCCGTCTTCCGCGACAACGATATTGATGCGGACGTCCTGCCACGGCTCACCGCTGAGGACTTGACTGCGCTCGGTGTGACCACGGTCGGGCATCGGCGCAAACTCTTTGATGCCGTCGCTGCCCTCCGCACAGGAAAGGTTAGGCTAGCAACCGATCCACCGGAGCTGGCGGCGGATGCAACCGCCACGACCCTTTCTGAAGGCGAGCGCCGGCAGGTGACGGTGCTGTTCGCCGATCTTTCGGGCTACACTCGACTCAGCCGCGAGATCGATGCGGAGGAATTGCATGTCCTCGCCGGCCGCTTCTTCGACGTCGTCGACGCGGTGGTCGAGGGCTACGGCGGCACGGTACGCAAGCACATCGGCGACTGCATCATGGCCGTGTTCGGCGCCCCCGTGGCCCACAGTAACGACCCGGAACGCGCCGCCCGCGCCGCGCTCGACATCCAGCGCCGGGTGCCCGCGCTCGCCGACGCGCGCGGCCGCCCGCTCGGGGTACACGTCGGGGTGGCAAGCGGCCAGGTGGTGGCGAGCGGAAGCGGCAGCGCGCGGCACCCCGAGTACACCGTCACCGGCGAGTCGGTGAACCTCGCCTCTCGGCTTACCGACGCGGCGCAGGCGGGCGAGGTCCTCATCTCGGACGCGGTCCACCGGTCGCTGGCCGAGCGGCTGGCGTGCGCCGAGGCCGGGGCGCTGGCGGTCAAGGGGTTCGCCGACCCGGTGCGGGCCTGGCATCTGCTGGGATTGCGTGAGGCCGCCGAACCTGGGGACCGGCCGTTCGTCGGCCGCCACGGCGAATTGCAGCGGTTTCAGGCACTGCTGGTGGCGTGCCAGGAGGTGGAACACGGCCAGGTAGTCTACGTCCGCGGCGAGGCTGGGATCGGCAAGACGCGGCTGGTAGAGGAGTTCCAGGCGGCGGCGCGGCGCGCGGGCTTCGTCTGCCACACCGGACTGGTGCTGGATTTCGGCGCTGGCACCGGCCAGGACGCCATCCGCTCGCTCGTGCGCAGCCTGGTCCGCCTCGAGCCGGCTGGCCTGAGCGATCAGGTGGCTGCCCACGCTGCGGCCGAGTGGGCGGTCGCAGACGGCTTGGTTGCGGCGGAGCGGCGAGTTTACCTGAATGACCTGCTGGACCTGCCGCAGCCCGTGGAGCTGCGGGCACTCTACGACGCCATGGACAGCGCCACCCGGGCGCGCGGTACCCGGGAGACTATAGCCGAGCTGGTTGCCCGGGTGAGTTCCGAACGGCCGCTGCTGCTAGTCATCGAGGATATTCACTGGGCAGACCGGCCCACGCTGGACCATCTGGCGATGCTGACCGAGACGGCCGCCGAGCGCCCGGCGGTGCTGGTGATGACCTCGCGCGTCGAGGGCGATCCACTCGACGACGCCTGGCGTTCGCTTACCGGCCGCAACCCGCTCGTGACCATCGATCTCGGGCCGCTACGGCCGCAGGAGGCGGAAATCCTGGCCGGC
>JBKPNX010000243.1:0-6843 GCA_046732855.1 Pseudomonadota bacterium | reverse complement strand
TCGATATCGTCAATGAGGGCGAATACACCAAGGGCGGCGACTGGCTCGCTTATATGGACGATCGCTTCGACGGGTTCGAGGCGCGCCCGCCGGCGGACGGCAAGCCCATCATTCTTCAGGGCAAGGACCGCGAGGCGTTTGCGGACTTCTACCGCTACGCAAGCGAGCGGGGCACCTTGTTCTACGAGCCCGCCGGACAGATCAAGCAGGCGCGTCCGCATTGGGTGGCGGTCGCGCCGATCGGCTACCGCGGACAAGCCGCGCTTGCCCGCGAGATCGAGATTTTCCGTGCCGTGGTCGGGCCGGAGAGCGAAGCCTTCATCACCTCGACCGCGCCGTCGAGCCTCGAGCCTTACCGCCGCAATGAATATTACAAGAGCCAGGAGGAATTCGTCTTCGCGCTCGCCGAGGCGATGCGCTCCGAGTACGAGGCGATCGTCGCCGCCGGATTCATCTTGCAGATCGACGATGCCTGGCTGCCGGCGCTGTGGGATCGCATCGGCATGAAGATGGGGCTCGACGCATTCCGCCGGTACTGCGAGGTGCGCATCGAGGCGCTCAACCATGCGCTGCGCGGCCTGCCCGAGGAGCGGATTCGCTATCATCTCTGCTGGGGCAGTTGGCATGGCCCGCACGCCTTCGACATCGAGCTCGAGAAGCTCGTCGACCTGATGCTGCGGGTGCGGGCGCAGGGCTATCTGATCGAGGCCGCCAATGCCAGGCACGAGCACGAATATGCGCTGTGGGAGCACGTGAAGCTTCCCGCGGGCAAAATCCTCATTCCCGGCATGATCTCGCATGCGACCGACGGCATCGAGCATCCGGAGCTGGTGGCGCAGCGCATCCGCCGCTTCGCGCGGCTGGTGGGAGCGGAGAATGTGATCGCGGGCGCCGATTGCGGCTTCGGCGGCCGCACGCACCCGCAGATCGCCTGGGCGAAGTTGCAGGCGCTGACGCAGGGCGCGCAACTGGCGCCGAAGGGAATCTGATGCCGCCGGCGGCATGGTTGACCCAGAGGCAGGTCGTCATTGCCGGGCTTGACCCGGCAATCCATCTTCTTCGCAAGAAACCATTTGCGAAATCGATGGACCCGCGGGTCAAGCCCGCGGGTGACACATCCGGGGAGTTGAATCAAAGCGAGCTTCCCCGGCCGGCGGCAGCCAGGATCAGGTTGGCGATCGCTTGCGGATGGGAGACCAGGGACAGGTGACCGGCCTCCAGCTCCACGGTGGTCGCGTTCATGCGCCTTGCCAGAAATCGCTCCAGGTCGGGCGCTATCGTCTGATCGTCTTTTGATACCGCATACCAGCTCGGTTTGGCGCGCCAGGCGGCCGCCGTGGTTCGCCCGCCGAACAGCGACGCGGCGGCGGGCTCCTGCACGGCATAGAGGACTTCCGCCTTTTCGCGCGCGACACCGTTGGCGAAATATTTGAGAAAGGCCTCCTCGGAAATCGTGGTGAAGCCGTCGTGCTCCTGCACGCCCGCCCGCACCGGCATGGTGGGAAACTTTGCGGAGAGCGCGACGAAGTCCTCGTCCGCGTCGGGGGCGCGCGCGGCGACATAGACCAGCGCCGTCACCTTCGCGTCCGTTCCGGCTTCGCTGATCACGGTGCCGCCCCAGGAATGCGCGGCCAGCACGGTCGGCCCATCCTGCAGCGCCAATGCGCGGCGCGTCGCCGCGACGGAATCGGCGAGCGACGTCAGCGGATTTTGCACGGCTGTGACATTGAGGCCGGCGGCCTGCAGGCGCGGGATGACCTCG
Organism: Pseudomonadota bacterium; assembly: GCA_046732855.1. Lineage (GTDB taxonomy): Bacteria > Pseudomonadota > Alphaproteobacteria > Geminicoccales > Geminicoccaceae > JBKPNX01. The sequence continues at coordinate 5,081 of JBKPNX010000243.1, read as the reverse complement.
CGCCAGCTCGATCCGTCCGCCCACGCGCCGTGCACCAGCACGACGTTGCGGGCCTTGACGGCGGTCTGACCGCGGGCGGCGGCAGGCAACATCGCCGCAGCTGCTCCGGTCAGCATTAAGGTAGAGAAATTTCGTCGGCTGATCATGATGACATCTCCCTGGTTGAGACGGCGCCCTTGCGACCACCGTCACGCTGCCGCTCGCTGCGGCGCCCCTTCACGCACCAGCGAGGCCACTCTGCGCCGAACCGCTCGCGGACAGCCATCCAACCTTGGGGAAGGTCGAGTCATATCAAGGTATGGGTCGGCAAACTGGGGTATGCGCCGGCTCACGGCGAGGCACGGCTGAACGACAAGGAGGCCGACCCTGCTGCATCGCAAGTGGAGTCGGAGTATATTTGACCTTCCTCGCGCTCGACCGCGCCTCGCTGCTGCCGCAACTCCGGACACCCCGCTGATGAGACTGTCGTCGCTGCTCCTCGCACTCGTCCTTGCCATCGCCGCGTCCGTTGCCGCGGCGCAACTGCAGAACGAGAATCTCCTCGTGACGATGCCCGACGGCTTCAAGATGGACTTCCAGGAGAAGACGAAGGAGATGCTGATCAGCGAAATGGTCCCCGGCGCCGAGAGCGTCGACAACTGGACGCAGATGGTGACGGTTCAGATCTTCTTCGGTCTCAAGAGCGGGCCGGAGGAGTTCAAGAGCAGGGTCGAAACTGGCTGGGCGCGCGCGTGCCGCGGAAGCTCCGCGCATGCGATCGCGCAAGGCAAGGAGAACGGCTATCCCTTCGCAGGTGGCTTCTCGCCTGTCCCCTCAACAAGACCACCGGCAAGCCGGAATTCACCTGGTTCAAGGCGATGCAGGGCAACGACAGTCTCTACGTCGTCCAGGTGGCGCTCAAGGCGAGGCCGTCGGAGGAGGCGACCACGCGCTGGATGGACTATCTCAGGGCGGTGCGCGTGTGCGATACCCGCTTGCCCGACCGGGCCTGTCCGGCTGAGGCGGTCGAGCCGCAACGCTAGAGGTCCGATTCCGAACTTCGTGCTGCCGTTAGCATGATGTCAACCGAACCCCCTGCCGCTGAAGCCTCCGACGACCTGGCAGTCGTCTTGGCCGACGAGTTTGCCCAATGGTTCCGCAATCTCGTCGCCAGAGGCGACCCTCTTCCGCGCGCTTTTTCCGGAGTCACGCAGGACGGCAGACAGGAGATTGTCATTTTGACCGGCCTGCCGCTCGATCATGTTCAGCGCCGCGATTTCATGATCTGGCTCTGCCAGAAAGAGCAATTCATCGCCTATGCCTATGGCACCCACGTAGGCGTCTTGGAGGATTCCGGTACTGACAGCGAGGCGATGGAGATTTTTGCGTCATCCGATCGCTATGACGTCAACAAAACGCTGGGCATCGAAATGCAGACGGACGGCACCATTCGGCTTTTCGATCAGTACTATGTCGTGCGTCCGGCCGGACAGGGCAACCGAATATTCTTGGGCTTGCAACGATCGAAGAGCCTTCCGAGCGAGGCGAACGATTTTTTCCGCCAGTTCTGTGTCGATTTGTCGGTGCGGGTCATCTCGCTACAAAGATAGCGCACGCGTCGGTGCCATCTTCGACTGAATGTCCCTCCGTCTGAGCAGATGAGCCAGCGTCCGCCTTGCACACACCATGCGGCGTGTGTCCCGGGCGCAGCGCAGCACGCAGTGATGCGCTGCAGACACCGATCTCGGGTCTACCCGAGATCGGCGCTTACATGCGCGCAAGTCGGGCATGCCCGACTTGCGTGGACCGCCCAGCCCGTGACCATTCCATTGCTTGGCGGTCCCGGCTCAGCGGTGCACCGCTTCACTTCGTTCGCGCTGCACCGCGTCCGGGACACGCGGACCAGTGGGCGCCTCTGAGTGAAAGCCGGGCACAACTTTCGATCGGAATTACAACCCTTCGGGCAGAGCGTTGGCCGTCCCCAGGTGCCATTTTTTGTGTTGACGCCGCAGGAAATACAATTCAGAGTTGCGGCGTCGTTGGGTTGGTGGGCAGGCATGATTCTCGCGGTTCGCATCGCCGTCGCCGTTCTCGCTGTCTTGTTCTTCGCCGGCGGCCAGGCTTTCGCCGACAAGCGCGTCGCGCTCGTCATCGGCAATGCGAGCTACGCGCACGCGCCCGCGCTCGACAATCCGGTCAACGACGCCACCGCGGTGACCGTCATGCTGAAAGGCGCGGGCTTCCAGGTGGTCGAGACGCGCAACAATCTCGGCCTTGCGGCAATGGGCCGGGTGATCCGCGACTTCGCCGCCATGACGTACGATGCCGATATCGCGGTTGTGTTCTATGCCGGCCACGGCATCGAGGTCGACGGCGTCAACTATCTCATTCCCACCGATGCCAGGCTCGCGACCGACCTCGACGTCGAATACGAGGCGATGCCGCTCGATCGCGTGCTGCGCGTGCTCGAGCCGGCGCGCAGCCTGAGGCTCGTGATCCTCGACGCCTGCCGCGACAATCCCTTCGTGCGCACCATGAAACGGACGATGGCGTCGCGCGCGGTCGGCCGCGGGCTTGCCGGCGTCGAGCCGGCCGGCTCGAATACGCTCATCGCCTTCGCGGCCAAGGCCGGCTCGACCGCACAGGATGGCGACGGCGCGCACAGCCCGTTCACCAGCGCGCTGCTCAAGCATCTCATCGCGCCGGGCCTCGACCTGCGCATCGCCTTTGGCAAGGTGCGCGACGAAGTCCTCGCCGTGACGGGCGCCCGGCAGGAGCCGCACGTCTACGGCTCGCTCGGCGGCACCACCATCGCGCTCGTGCCCGCCGAGACCTCGCTCGGCGCGGTGGCGGGTGCGGCGCCGTCGCCGGCCGCCGCCGGCAGTCTCACCAACGAGACGGGGCGCGACTACGAGCTGGCCATGCGGGTCGGCACCGCGGAGGCGCTGGACGCGTTCCTGGCCACGCACCCGTCGGGCTTCTATGCCGATCTCGCGCGTGCCCAGCGCGCCAAGCTTCTGGCGGCAGTGCCGCCCACGCCTGCGACCACGCCGGCGCCCGCCGCCGCGCCCGTCCCGGCTGTTGCGCCGCCGCCGCAGGCGGAGCCGGAGAAACGCGGCAAGACGGCGACGCGCAGCACCGAGCCTCCCGCCGCGCGCGCGAAACAAAAGCCCGCCAGGGAGGCGGCGCCCTCCGCCGCCAACCGCACCCGCTCGTCATCGTCATCGGGCTGCGGCTATGTCCGGCGTGCCGTTTCCGCCGGCACCGCGGCCGGCCTCGACAACGGCGTCGGGCTGATCGCGTTTGCCAGGAGGAATTGCGGCGGGTGAGGACGGCGTGCCGAGCGCGATGCACACGCGCATGCTCGATCGGAATTGTCGAGTGCAGGAGAACGGAGGTCGACTGGTAGCTCTGGTCGGTCTGGCTTTCCTAAGCGGCCGCTGACAATTCTCGGCGTCGTCGGCTGGCTCTAAAAACGTCTACCGATCATACCCTGAGGGCTCATTGACGTGAGCGCGCCGGCCGGCCCCATCTGCCCAACGCCAACGGTCTGATTGGTAGCAGCGCCCTGCTGAAATGGTAACGCCGTCTGGACGGTGCCTTGGGGCACCGTCTGGGTGGTGCTCTGGGGCAATATCAGCGCGGGCCTCACCCGCGAAACGCTGATGGTCTGATCGGTACCCTGTTGCAATGGTGATACCGTCTCAACCGGACTGGTCCCCTGCGCGGGGGGATTCTGATGGGTTTGTACGATGCCCTGTAGCAGTGCCAACGCCTGCGCAGGCGTAGTCGGAGGGCTCATTGACGTAAGCGCGCTGGCCGCCCCATCTGCCCAACGCCAACGACCTGATTGGCGCCCTGCGCGGTGGGATTCTGATTGGTTGGTCCGGCGTCGATCAAATTTCCTGGAGGGTTGTCGCTGCGTTTGGCAGGGCTCGACTGATCATTTGTTTGTGGACCCGCGTCCGTTTGTGGACTTGCCGCAGCCGCAAGTAACGTGATCGGCCCATCGATCATGGCAACGGGGAAGCCGACAGTCCGAAACATGCCGAACCTCTCATGCCACCAAGTGCAGATGACCCAGTTGCCATGGACACTCTTGACGGTTAACGCCGGCCCGCCCGAACGCAGCCGGACAAGATCACCCGCGCGAAGCACAGGAGTGGTCTGGCTCTGCGTTACCGGGTTCGCTGGCGCGATCTCGGCGAGGGCTGTCAGCCCCCACGAGGCGCCGAGTGCGACCCCCACCGTCGCCTGAACCGCGATCACAGCCAATTTCCGCAAGTTCAACATGGGCAGGACCTCCGACGTTTCCTCTCCGCCATTTCCGCTCCGCGCTCGCCGCTGACTGTGGATGGGCGATGGCAGAATGGCTTTCTCATATTGCCCGACTTGCCGACGTGTTGCCAAATTCCGCCCCGTTGCCGTGTCGTCGGCTTCGCCGGCAACGGCGGGATGGATACCGGCTTTCGGTCCCCGCCGGCAGCTCATGTGGGCGCGCTGGATCGGCTTGTGCCGGCGATGCGAAGCAAGCACAATGTCGACGGGACGATCCATGAATCAACTAGATCTCAACGGCCGAAACGCCGTCGTGACAGGTGGTGCGTCGGGATTGGGTTTTGCCATTGCCGAACGCCTCGCCCTGTCGGGTGCGAACGTCGTGATCTGGGACATTGATGACGAGGCAGCGCAGGCCGCCGGCAAGAAGCTTGGCGGCTTTTCACTTGCCGCGGACGTCGGCGACCTCGCCTCGGTGACGCATGCCGTTGGCAAGACCCTTGCAATCGTGTCGACGATCGACGTCCTGGTTAACAACGCCGGAATCACCGGCCCCAATGTCAAGCTGTGGGAGTATCCGGCCGAGGATTGGAGACAAGTCTTCGCGGTGAATGTTGACGGGACCTTTCACTGCTGCCGGGCAGTCGTGCCGCTGATGCGCGAGCGAAATTACGGTCGGATCGTCAACATTGCCTCGGTTGCGGGCAAGGAGGGCAATCCCAATGCGTCCGCCTACAGCGCCAGCAAGGCGGCCGTCATTGCACTCACCAAATCGCTCGGTAAGGAATTGGCCGATACACCGATTCGGGTGAACTGCGTCACGC
>JBKPNX010000242.1:0-4538 GCA_046732855.1 Pseudomonadota bacterium | reverse complement strand
CTAGCTTGCCGGATCCGGCCCACGTCCCGTGATGTTCACGGAAGGATGGTCGTCTGTTACGAGTCTCCCCATGGGTCAGGCAGCGGTGCAGCGCCCGCCAGCGCGGTTCGATGCGAGCGTGGTGCCCGGCGCAAAGCCGGCGCCATTCCCCGGATTTGTCGAACCGTGTCACCCGACGCTGCGCGAGAAGGCTCCATCGGACGAGCGCTGGCTGCACGAGATCAAGTTCAATGGTGGCCCGACAACCTGGACATCCCAGTACCGCGCGAAATGCCTCCACCAGGTCCCTTGGGGACTCCCCCGTCCGTCACGCGGATTCGAGGTGCTGGCACCATCAAGCCCGGGGAGGTTCTGCAAAGCCCGCAGGCGCCTGCAGCAGCCGTAGACTGGCGCTCGCCACCCGCATGGACAGCTCGGCGAGCTTGGTTGCCTCGGTCAAGATCCGGTCCGCCGATGAACGGGTGTAGCGCATCTGCAATTCGAGGAGGTCCTTGGGTGACCGGCAGCGAGCGAACTCCCGACCCACCTCGATGCTTTCACTGAACTGGGCCTGGGTGAAGCTCAGCCATTCGCGCTGGAGTTCTTGCATGGTGTCGAATAAGGCTCTGCTGGATGCAGCCATGGCATCGAGCCCGTCCGTGCCCTGGCTTGCAAGCTCGTCGTTGCCGCGGCGTGCGGAATAGGCCGCTGATCTGAGGCCCGCGCGGCTCTTGTCGCCGACACGCTCGAGTGCCTCCATGCCGGCCTTGCCGGTCTGCGCCGCAGCTTCAATTGTGCGTTTGCCCGCATCCCCCGCCACGTCGGCGCTCCGGCCTGCGATCTCTGCCGCTGTGTCAGCGCTTCGCCTGGTGGTGTCAGCGGCGATTTCAACGTCCCGTTTGGCCCTCTTATCGGTAGTCCACGGGCTGGTTTCAGGCGCTTTAGCCTTGCCCTTTGAGGCCGACGCGGCGGCGTCTGCACGCTTGCCGGAGATAGTGAAGCGCTCGCGCAGGTTCTGCACTGTCTGCGCGCCAATGCCGGTCACATCGCTGAACTCATCCATACTCTTGAAGTCGCCGCGGTCGCCTCGGTGCTTTAGGATGGACTCTGCGTCAGCGGGGCCGATGCCCGGGACTGCCACGAGCTCGTCGCGGTCCGCGCGGTTCAAGTCGGTCTTGGCATTTCGGGATTTTTCGACACTCCTATCGTTAGTCTCGCCCTTTGAGGACGCGGCGGCGCCTGCACGCTTGCCGGAGTTGTGCCGGCAGCGCACGGACATGCGTCGGTGCGCCGCTATCGGGCGGCTGACTGCATGAACATCACGCGCGAACGGACCGTCGGAGCAGAGCTTGCGCTGATCGCTGCCTGCTCTCAGCCGCGACGCTTCGTTGACCGGCGACCGGCGCCATCCCGGTTTTGGTCCAGAAGCCAATGGTCTGGCGGATCATCTCGTTGGCTATGGCCGCCTGCTGGCGGTGTAGCTCCGCTGTCCAGAGGCCGCGCATCGCGCCTGTCCAGCTGTTGGCAGCGCTCAGCCAGAGACTCATCCAAGGATTGCGCATAAGGGTTTCCTTCAATCGGTTGTAGCGGAAGCGGCGTAAGCGACCCAACGATGTCTCACCGGGTCGCCCGTCGCGGCCGCCTGCCCCATCGGCAGGGGGGTCGGAATATGTCTCAGGCCAAGCGGCGGCGTGGCATCACGCCGTCGGCGAACACCGGATGCACGACGCCCGAGCGGCCACCGAACCAGCCGGCGATGGCGCCTAACACGAGTGCGACGAAGGTTACCAGCGCGCCGGTCGAGATCGCCGAGGCGGCGGTGTCCGCGGCTTCGGTCGCGGTCTGCTTTGCCTGATCGACTGTCTGCTTGTACTGCTGCTCGAATGACGCCACCTGCTGACGCGCCTCCTCGAGCGGGATGTTGCGGGCCTGGGCCAGGGCCTGGGCCGCTTGCTGGCGGGCTTGGTCGGCGTTGGCGGCATCGCCCGTAAGCAACTGCCGGATCGCGTTGACCGCGGCGTTGTTGAGGGCCTCCGGATCGGTGCCGGTGGCGCGCACCTGACGCTCGATCGCATCGAGCGGATTGGCGTTCTCGAGCATCGGCGCCGCCGACTGGGCGACCGTCTGGCCGACGCCTCCAATCGCGCTGGCGACGCCGCTGAAAATGCCGCCAACCAAGCTGCCGGCCGTAGTCGTCAGTAGATAAAGGACCACGAGTGTCGTGAGGGCCCAGGTCGTCAGGCCGTGGAAGGCGCCGGTCGTCGGCACGGTGCGGCCGGACATCCGGGCCGCGACGTAGCCGCCGGCGAACGCGGCAGTGATGCCCGAGACGATCCACCAGACGGCGGCGGTGATCGAGAAGGTCGACGCGGTCGGGTTGTCTGCGCTCGCGGGGTCAATCGTGGCCATCCCGATCCCGGCGCCGAGCATCGTCAGCAGGACTTGGACGACCAGCGCGACGACCACGCCGGCGAAGATCGCGCCCCACGCGACGCGGTTGATCATTATGGTATGGGCGTCGTCGTCGATCGTGGGCCGGGTACAGGTTGCAGTTGCATGCACGCCTGACGGATCGTGCGCGAGCGGGGCAGTGTCGGTGTACTCGGTCAACGGTGTGAACCTCTGCTGGGATGGCCGGGTGGGCCGATCGATGCGCTTGGAGCGAAGGGGGCCAGCGCCCTGGCTGCTGTAGGCGCCCGCGGCAAGCCTGCCGGGAACCACCTGCCCCGTAACTTGGCTGCATCAACGGTTCTCTCGCGACGGGGTTCCTCTTCTTGAAAAATTTTTCTCGCGGACGGAGAAACCGAGCGTTTTTCTAGGGGCGGCGCGACGGGTTCGGCTGGTTCCGACCGTCCGGGCCATGAAACGATGACGTCGACGAAGCCGCCCAGACCCAGCCCGAACAGAATCCGGTCCCGATCGGAAAGCCCGCAGCGTTGCGTGTGTTCATCAGGCCACTTCGTGGAGCCGCCCGCGACCGGAAGCGACCCGGTCGATCGCTTCAGCCACCTCGAGCGGAGCGGCATGATGGACCATGTGGCCCGCTCCCGGGGCGATCCGCAGTTCTGCGTCGTTCAGCTCGTGCGCCAGCCGGATCGACTGGTCTTCGGGATCAACGATGCGGTCGGCATCGCCTGTCATCACGATGGACGGGCAGCTGAATCCCGCCATAGTGCCGCCGCAAAGCCGCTGCCGAGGGGACCATGATCGCACCCTCCTGGGACATGGCGCGGATCTGCTCCGGCCGCGGGATGAGAGCTCTGGGAAAGCGGTGACTGAAACGGTCCGGCACACGGCGCGGCGCAAACATTTTGCGCCATGTGCCCGGCAGCGTCAGCTGCGTGAGCGGTGGTGAGACGGTGTGATTCAACACGTCGCCCAACAGCGGCACGGCGCCCGGCGTCGCCAGCGCTACGTCAAGCCGCCTGCTCGGGTAGTAGTAGCCGGAGGAAAGGACAAGACCAGCTACCTCCTGCGGGGCCTGGAGCGCCCACGCGAGTGCCACCAACGTCGCCCAGGAATGGGCGACGACGACCGGCGCTCGACGCCAACTCGCCGACAGGCCCGCCGAAGCAATCTCGCCTGCGCCGCCGGCGTCCACGACCTATCCCGGGGCCGTTCACTGTAGCCAAAGCCCGGCCGGTCGAAAGCTACACCCGGCGCGAGGGCGCAATGAGGTCGAAACGCCGCTGACTCCACCGATGCCCGTTGTGGCGTCGTTCGTCAGCCCTCGTCCAGGTAGTGCAGCCGCGTGCCGTCCACCTCGAGAAAGCGACCGACCGGCGGGTTCTCCCGCTCCGCGCGGCGGGCCTGTGCCCGGTTGTAAAGAGCCGCACCGCCGAGCGCCGCTGCGACCCCGAGTGCGATGGTGATTGCGCTAGGCCCCGGCACGGGAGCGAGGGCGCGTCGAGTCGCGTCGCGCGCAGAATGCAGGTTCATGCGGTCTCCGGTACAGGTGGGGGGGAGTCGCGGCTTGGCGTGAATCGGATGTGCGCCAGGGGCGAAGCACCGGTGGTGGTGCTTCTTGAAGAAGCTGAGCGCGCGCTTTCCGTTCCCGCGACGGACGAAGTTTCGCTCAAGAAGCCGCACAGCCGCAGCCGGCGCGGCCCCTTTGTGGTCGCGCTGCACTTGGCGCCCATCTTGTTCAAGCCGACCTCGCTCCGTTCATTGGTCCTTCCGGTCGCTGCTCGGCACGTGCCGTGTAACGCGGTCGACCATTTCCCCGAACGATTGTTTCGCCCGATCGACCGCAGCCACCACGGCCTGCGGCAGCGCCGGCCGGTCGGCGCGCGGGTTCGCCTCTGGGAGATTAAGCCCAGCGATGGCGGCCACCTGACAGGCGACGAGCAGCCCCATCCCCGCCACGCCCGCGGCCCAGCGCCGGGCGGAGAACGACCGCCGTCGAGCGCCCCCCGGAGGCCTCCTGCGCAGATAGCTGAAGGCAAACGCCGGGACCAGGCTGGCAACCATCGCCGTCACCCCCAGCGCGACCGGCGGCGGCAGCGGCGAGGCCGCCGTGTACAGCAGCGGAAAGGTGATCCAGGTCGGGACGAGCGCAA
>JBKPNX010000241.1:0-13615 GCA_046732855.1 Pseudomonadota bacterium | reverse complement strand
GAATGCGTGAGCGGCGCGGCCACCTCGGTCGTTAGAAGTCGAACTCGATCGATCCTGAGGCAGAGAAAGCGGGCCGGATGGCCCCGGCACGGCATCATCGTCATCGCCGAGCACCATCCGCGCCTCAGCCGGCCCGAACCTGAGCTGATTCGACAGCTGTGCCTCATGCTATAGGGTGAGCGCCTGGAGGGCGCGAATGAGCGGGCGGCTCAAGCCGCACGGGGTGCGCGGCCGCGAGCTCGAGGAGGTCCGGGAGAAAGATCCGGACGGCCGCATCGTGTATCATCACCGGACCGTCGACACGCTCGGCAAGATGCTGCGTGCCGGCACATCGACCAGGCGATGCACGATGCCGCCAGGGACTTCCAGGCGGCGTTCATCGTCGCCCAGCTCGACCCGCTCCGGGCATTGCCGGTTCTGCGCGTGCCGGGCGCTGGTTGCGAGCCAGAGCTGAACGACCGGCAGCTGCACGCTCGGCGCCGCGTGCACGAGGCGATGTCGGCGCTGGGCGGGATCGGCAGCCCGGCGGGCTCATGCGTGTGGCACGTCGTTGGCCTGCAGCGCAGCGTCCGAGAGTGGGCTATGCGTCAGGGCTGGGGTGGCCGGCTGGTGCGGCAGGAGCAGGCGCGAGGAATTCTCATAGCGTCGCTCGGGATACTGGCGGTGCACTTCGGGCACGGTGAGGCCAGACTGGCCTCCTGAAAAGAATGCATGTGCGACCATGGCGCTCGCTTCCGGATCGGAGAGCAGACATCTGCAGTGGCCACCTCGACCGCCGGTCGTGATGCAATCCGGACATCGCCAGTCGCAGAACGTATCGGGACCCCGAGCTGCAACCGTCCTTTGGCCCGGCGGCTGGACAACAGCCCTGGGGCGCGGCATCCTTTTGCGTAGCTCTGAATTGCGCCGTCGAGACAGGCCATGACCGGCCGCAGGCTCGCTCGATTCCTTGCCGCTATTGCGATCGTGGTCGCTATCGGCGCGGCGCTTTGGGTCGCGACCCGGCCGCCGGGACTGACAGTCCAGGGCGAGGTCAACGCCACCCGCGCGGACGTCAGCGCCAGGGTCTCCGGTCGCGTCCACGAGCTCATGGCGGATGTCGGCGACACCGTCGAGCGCGGCGGGGTCATCGCCCGTCTGGAAAGCCCGCAGCTCGAAGCGTCGCTCGCGGTCGCCGAGGCGGCGCTGGTGACGGCGCAGGCGGATCTGGAGCAGATCAACACAACCCGGCCCCAGGCCGTCGCCGCGCGCAGAGCCGAGCTCGCGGAGGCCGATGCCGAAGTCACCCTGGCTGGGGAGACCCATGATCGACAGGTCAAGCTCGTCCGGTCCCACGACTCGCCGCAAGCCCTTCTCGACCAAGCCACGCGCGACCTGGAAACGGCCATCCGCAAGCGCGAGGCCGCGGACGCGGAGCTGCAGCTCGCGATCCGCGACGCTACCGCCGAGACGGCGGTCGCCACCGCCAACATGAAGCAGGCCCAAGCGACCGTGGAGCAGTGGCGGACGGATCAGGCCGAGCTGACGATCCACGCTCCGATCCGCGGCCAGATCACCACCAAGATTGCCGAGCTGGGTGAGAACTTCGGCGTCGGCGCGCCACTCTTCTCAATCGTCGATCTCGACGATGTCTGGTTCACCTTCAACCTGCGCGAAGATCTTCTAGGAGGGCTAAAGGTGGGCGACGAGTTCACCGTGGCCGTCCCGGCGATGCAGAACGCCGAGATTCCGCTGCGGGTCACGGTGATCAACGCCCAGGGCCAGTTCGCGACCTGGCGCGCGACGCGCGCGACCGGAGATTTCGACCTGCGCACCTTCGAAGTGCGCGCCGAGCCGATCACGCCGCATGACGGCCTCCGCCCGGGCATGAGCGGCATCGCTTCCTGGGATCGTCGTGGGTCCGGCAAGCGCTAGGATGCGCCGGCGCGCGGTTCGACCTGGCGTAGCGCTGGTTTTCCGACGCGAGCTGCGCTGGCTGTGGCGCCGGCCGGTCCTGTTGTTCTTCATGACCATTCTGCCTCTGTTTCTGATGTCGCTCCTGGCGGTGGTCTTCAGCGCCGGCCTGCCGACCGAGCTGCCGGTCGCCGTGCTCGATCGCAACGGCACGGACCTGTCGCGCGCGGTGATCCGCATGGTCGATGCGACCTCGGAGATCGCGATCGTCGAGCAGGTCGACGACCTCGCGGAAGGCCGCCACCTGATCCTTTCGGGCAAGGTTTACGGCCTCCTGATGCTGCCCCTCGATCTGGAGCGCGACGCTTATGCCGGCCGGCGGCCCGAGGTCGTGTTCTTCTACGACAACCAGCACATGACCGTCGGCGGCATCCTCGCGCGCGGGGCGACCAATGCCGTCGGCGAAGCGGGCGCTGCCGTGCGGGTGGCGTTACGCAACTCCCGGGGCGAGCCGGTCGAGGTGGCGCAGGCGGCGATCGTGCCCATCCCGATCCATCAGAACACCCTGTTTAATCCTGCCCTCAACTATGCTCATTTCCTGCTGGCGGCGCTCCTGCCCGCTGTGCTGCAGATCATCGTCGTCACGACCTCCGCCTGTTCCGTCGGTCTCGACATCGAAGGCCGCTACCGCCTGGGTACCCTGCGCCGGCTCGGCGGCGGCCTGTGGCCGGCCTTCTTCGGCAAGCTCCTGCCGCACACCGTTGTTATCCTGGTCATCTACGTGCTCGCCGAGAGCTTTCTCTTCGGCTATTTGGAAATGCCACTGCGCGGCCACGAGTGGCTTTTTGTGCTCGCGGCCATCCTCTTCATTTTCGCCTGCCAGCTGCTCGGCACGCTGCTGGTCGTCGTCACGTTGCGCATGACAACAGCGCTGAGTATCGCCGGGCTTCTCACCGCTCCGGCATTCGGTTTCATGGGCATCAGCTTTCCGCGCCTCGGCATGAATGCCTTCCCCCATGCCTGGGGAGCGCTGTTGCCCGGCACCTGGTATCTCCAGGCACGCGTCGATCAGACCATCCGCGGCACGCCGCTCGATCTGAGCCTGCCTCCGATCGTGATCCTGGCGGCCTACGTGGTCGTTCTCGCGTGTCTCTGCGGGCTGCGGCTCGATACCCTGCGACGTTGGCGGCTGCGTCGTCTGGAGCGTGCGGAGCGCACGCTCGAGGCGCCCGCATGAGAGCGATCGCGGTCGTTTACCGGCGCGAGCTTGAGCGGATCTTCGTTGTGCGGCCGGCGTTCGCGGTGCTGGTCGTGGCGCTATTCGCCTATGCTGCGCTCTACCCGCAGCCCTATCTGACGGAGGCGCTGCGCGACGTGCCGATCGCGATCGTCGATCGTGACGGCAGTACCAGCAGCCGTGAGCTGGTGCGCCGGATCGACGCCACGGATTCGATCCTCGTCGCGGAGGCCCTGCCGGACATGGTGACCGCCGAGCGCGCCGTCTATGCGCGCCTCGTCCATGGCATCGTGTTGATCCCGACGGATTTCGAGCGCGACCTCCTGCATGGCCGGCCCTCGCCCGTCGCCCTCTACAGCGATGCCAGCTATTTCCTCATGAACTCACGGGTGTCCGGCGCTGTCGCCGCTGCCGTACGCGCCTTCGGGACCGAGGTGGAGACTGCCCGTCTCGTGCGCGTCGGGGTCGATCCCGGAATCGCTATGGCCGCCGCCGATCCGCTGCCATTGACCGCGGTGACGCTGTTCAACCCGCAAGCCGGCTATGCGACCTATGTGCTGCCGGCCGCCTTCGTCCTGATCCTGCAACAGACGCTGCTCATGGGTATCGGGCTGCTGGCCACCTCGAAGGACGAGGGCACGGCGGTCATGCCGGCCGGCGCCGCCGCCACCATCTTAGGTAAGGCGCTGGGCTATCTGACGCTCCATGCAGTCCTGCTGCCCACCTACCTGATCGCGCTGCCCTATCTCTACGGCCTGCCGCGGGTCGGAGGCGTGACCACGATCCTGCTGTTCGCGGTGCCTTTTGTACTAGCGGTGAGCCTACTGGGGCTGACCGTGAGCGCCCTGATGCGCACGCCCGAGACCGTGCAGCTCACCTTCGTTGCTCTGGGGCTGCCGCTGTTCTTCCTTTCGGGCGCATCCTGGCCGACCGTCGCCATCCCGCCGCCGGTCGCGCTGGCGGCCACCTTCTTGCCTAGCACCGCGGCGATCGACGGCTTCGTGCGCATCACCCAGATGGGAGCCACGATCTTCGACGTACGCACCCAGTATCTGACGCTCTGGGCGCTGGTGTTCCTCTACGGCTCTGCTGCGATCTACCTGCAGTTGTCCCGAATACTACGGCTTTTAAGCGCTTCGCGGCCTGTGTTAGATGCGCCCCTTCACGGCCGGTAATTGTTAGGACCCACCTGTTGAAGCGAGCGAGGAGGGTCCGCAATGCGATCGCGAAGCGGATAGTGAGAGCGACGCGTGCGCGAGGGGGCGCCGAGGCTGGGGCGGACGACCAGTGCGCCAGGAGCAAGCCCAGGGCGTTCTGATCTCGGCGCTCGGGATGCTGGCGGCGCACGTTGGGCATGGCGAGGCCAGGCGGGCCTCCTGAAGGAGGCCGAGCAGGTGCCAATAATCACGGTCGGTGCAAGATCAAGCTGTGGTTGGCGACTCCAGTCCGACGCCCCTCCCTTCGACCTTTAGACGGTTGCACATATTCTGAACTGCCAGGGATCGGAACGAAGGAGGAAGATATGGCCGTCACACGCCGTCCGCTACTGGCGGTGGACGGCGACTCCTTCGCCCACCGCGCCTACCACGCCTTGCCGAAGTCGATCCGCCGGCATGGCGACCGCGGCGGCGGCGCCATCGTCGGCTTCGCGAATTTACTCTTGCGGCTCTACGCAGACGAGCAACCCCGCGCTGTGCTGGTGGGCTGGGACACGCTGGATGCGCCGACCTATCGGCATCATGCGCTCGAAGGCTACCAGGGCGGGCGCAAGTTCGATGCCGAGCTGATCGACCAACTCGAAGTGCTACCGGAGTTCGTGGCCGCCTGCGGCTTCGCTTGTGCCAAAGCTGCCGGCTACGAGGCCGATGATTTCCTCGCGGCGGCCGTGGCTGACGAGGAGGGGCGCGGCGGCACTGTCCTGGTCGCAAGCGGTGATCGCGATACGTTTCAGCTGGCCTCGAACAAGACGACGATCCTGCAGCCGGTGCGGGCCGGCGAGATGGCGCGCATCGGACCGGCGGAGGTGCTTGAGCGCTACGGCATCGAGCCCGGGCAGGTGCCCGACTTCATCGCCCTGCGTGGCGATCCCTCGGACAAGCTGCCGGGTGCAAGGGGTGTAGGACCGAAGGGTGCGGCGAAGCTGCTGCGCCTGCACGGCACGCTCGAACAGGCGCTCAAAGCTGGCAAGTTCCCGATGCAGGCGGATGACCTGCGGCTTTATCGCCGGATAGCGATCATGGACGGCGCGGCACCGCTGCCGCCGTTGCCCGACCAGACACCGACCTGGACAACCGCCGCTGACCTCGCGCGTGCCTGGGAGCTGAACCGCTTGGCCGAGCGCCTCGCTGCGCTGGCGCAATCTGCACAATAAGCGCAGATCCAGACCCTCGAGCCCGGCGCCGCACCCACACATCACGCGCAACGTCCATTCACCGCCTAGGTCGACCGACATGTTTGGGTGGCGACCAGTGGCGATCGGGGGCGGGATGGTGGCGCCACACTTAGGGTCGGTGGAGGCAAGCGCGCCTCGTGAAGGATGCTTGTGCGATCTCGGACGACCGCTCCCGGATCGAAGAGCAGAAATCGGAAGCAGCCACGGCAGCCGCCGCTTGTGGATCCCAAGCCGACCTTCCTCGAATTCCGATCCGGCGGGGCGGGAACATCGGCCTTAGTAGTCTCAGCTGGCTGCCGCACAGCCAAAGGTGACCCAATAAGAGGAGCCGGCCCCGAGGTCGGCTCCAGATCTAGGGCAGCTTCGCTCGTTTAGTACAACGCGATCGGGTTGCCGGGCGAACCAGTGGCGCCAACCATCTTGAGCGGCGCCCACACGTACATGAACTCGTACACCCCGTCCTTGAGCAGCGGCGAGAAGTCGAGGTTCTCGATGTTCCAGATGCCATGCCGCGTCTGCATCTCGGTATGGCAGGGCACGGCCTCGCCCTCAATCTCGCCGGTGGGCTGGGCATCATTGGCCGAGGTGTCGCCGCCGGTCAGGATGATCTTTTGCTCGGCCATGTACTCGCAGGCGCTGCGCCCGAAGCCGGGCTCGCCGGCGGTAAACTCCTTGACCCGCGCAGCCTTGTCTTCGGCTGAAAGCGTCGGCCACTCGCTGTTCTTCCACAGGTCGCCATGGCCCGTGTAGAGGAACACGCAATCGCCCTCGCCGATCGGGTTCAGGCCCTCAGCTTTGATCATGCCCTTGACATCATCGGCCGTAACGATGCCCGGGCTGTCGGTCGACTTGGGGATCGGCAGCCGGTCGACACCCCTGTATTTCGCAGCATTGAGCAGCACCCCACGACAAACGAACCCCTTCTCGGCGACGAATTCGACGCCGAGATCGCCCATGCCGGTCACCGTGTTGCCCGGTTCTCGCGATCGCGACCGTTGTAAAAGAGGTCGCCTTTTGAGGTGCGAACGCCGATGTGGCCGGGACCGTCGAATTGAGTGCCGACTTGGCCGATTTCGGTCACCAAAAACTCGTCGTGGAACACGAGCTTGTTGCTGCCGAACGGACCACCCACCGGCGTTCCAGGAATGATCATCCGATACGAGCGCCAGGGAATGAGTGGCATGTCTGCGACATACAGTTTGCCGAGGGTGGCCACCTTACCCTGCTTAACCAGCTTGAGCGCTTTGAGCACCATCTCCGGAGTCGTGCGGTTCGGTGCTCCAACCTTGTCGTCAGGCCCCCACTCGCTTGGCCACCAATGGTCCGTCAATGGTTTGTCGTTGAACTCTTGGGCAGCGGCGCCGAGTGCGAGACCGACGCACAACCCACCTGCCGCTCCGACCATGGCCGCAGCTTTCATGATCGACATGGAACCCTCCCTGCTTAGTAGTGGCGCGGTCGATCTGCGACCGCGCGACAGGGCTACTCATACCGCTGGGCTTGGTCGCGGGAAAGTAGCAAAGCAACGGCCCGCACACAGGCAACCGACAGGTGTCATTAGACTGGCTTTTCCCTGGGGAGCCGGGCGGACAGCCTTTTGCAAGCGCCGTTTTTGTCCACCGGTCATCAGCGTAGGCCACCAACGGCCTGCGAGGACGTGAGCAGGTCAGCTCCTGGCTGAGGCTGTTTAAAAAGTCGGAGCTCGACGGGGCGAGGATCGAGGCTGTCGAGCGGGTTTCGCGAGCTCCCTCACCCGCAAACGACACGCCTGACATGCCGCGGGGTCTGGCCGTGCTCTGCCTCGGCCGTCAGGCCGTCGTTGGCGAAGTTGTCGGTTCCGGCGACGGCCAGATTGCCTTCGCGAGGCGCCTGAGGTTCTGGACCGTGGCCGCCAGCAGGAACTCATCGCTCGCGCCGGCGAGCCCGCGGAGGCGCAGGCGGGTTAAGCCGAGGTTGCGTTTCAAGTCGGCGAAGCCGGTTTCGATCCTCTTCCGCTGGCGGGCGGAGACGCGGTAGCCCTCGGTTTGCATGAGGCCTCGGGCAAGGTCGCGCGCGGCTTCGTTCACATCGCGCGGGATCTTGCGCGCGGGCTCCTTGGGGCAACATCGGAGCTTTAGAGGGCAGGCAGCGCAATCGTGTTTGCTCGCCCTGTAGAGCAAGGTCCGGCCGTCATGCACCTTGCCCGTGGTTTTGAGAACGTTGCCGCGCGGGCAGATGTAAAGATCGCGGTCGGGCTCAAACCTGAAGTCCTCGCGTGAGAGACTGCCGTTGTCGCGCTTGCCTTTGTCCCACACGCGAATGTGCGGCGCGATGTTGCGCGCGACGAGCTCGCCAAGCAGATCGCCCGTGCCGTAAGCGATATCGGCGGTAATCCGCGAGGGCTTGAGGTCGAAGCGTACCGCGACGCGGTCGAGCATGGTGTCGACCGCATCGACCTCCATCGAGATCCGGGTCGGCGTCGCCTCGACGTCGACGATTACCCCGTCCAAGAGATCGATCAGATGATTGATGCTGTAGGCGAACTGAACCTTGTGGCGCCCCGCGTGGTCCAGGCCGCCGCCGGATCGGACGGCGACATCGCCTTTGGCGCCTGGCCCGAATTGACCGGCGAGTTCTCGTTCTCCAGCGCCGCCAGGTATTCGCGGACCGGCCGCTGGGCCTGCTGTTCGTCGCTCCAGTTGACTTCGCTGCCCTCCACCCGTTGGTAGCGGCTGGCGTCGGCCTCGACCACGCTGCATCGACGGCAAAGCCTTCGCCGCCGACCAGCCCCACCTTCATGCACGTCGCCACCACGCTCTCGAACACCAGCCGAAACGCGTCGCTCTCACGGAAGCGTCCATGGCTGGTGACCGAGAACGTCGAATGGTGCGGCACTGCCGCTTCGAGGCCCAGCCCGCAGAACCACCTATAGGCGAGGTTGAACCGGACCTCGTCGCACAGTCGCCGCTCGGAACGGATCGAGTAGCAGTAGCCGATCAGCAACATCCGGATCATCAGCTCCGGATCGACCGACGGGCGGCCGATCTCGCTGTAGAAGGGCTCGAGCTGCTTACGGACCATATCGAGGTCGAGCATTGCATCGAGCTTACACAACAGATGGTTCGCCGGAACTTGGTCCTCGAGCCGGAAATTGTAGAACAGCCGCTCCTGACCACCTTCCAGCCGACCCATCGTTGCCAAACCCCATCGCGCTCGATCCACCACGACAGAATCACGGCTCAGCCAAGCCCACAACACGCCTTTTTCAACAGCTCCGGCTACGGGCCGCCATTCGCAGCCAACGAGGCAATGTCTGCAATAGGATCGCGAACCGGACGCCGGTGGTCGAACGCCCGAGCCGGCAAGTTGTTGGCCTAACCCATTCCAGCCCGTCCGGCTGGCCGAGCGCGCGCCGGCCTTCGGAAGAGGTCGAGTGAGCTTCCCTAGGGAGGCCGCATCATGCCTTCGCGGTGAAGAGGCAGGTTCGATTGCGACACGAACCAGATCTCTTCTTGACGAGTTCTCGCTGATTGAGCTAGTGCCACGCGACCTTTGCGGAGCATGACAGGAGCTAAAGAAGAAAGTTCGTCGGCATATCGAAGAGCTGACGCGACTTGCTTACGAGCGTGGCTATCGCGACGGCGCGCAGTCCGCCCTCGCCGAAATCGAGAAGATCGCCAGTGAAGATCTGGCCAAGCAATTGAAGGAGGCTCCCGCGTCGCTCGAGGCGCCCGCAAAGACCGCGGCGGCTCCAGGCGTCCGCCGACGTGCAGCACTGAAGCGCCAGAAGGTGCAGAAGCGGAAGGCGAAGCCGAACGGTGTCGCGCCCAAGGCCACCACGGTCCAGCGTTGCATCCAGAGGCTCATAGCGTCCAGAGGCGAGGCGCGTCGTAACGAAGTCCTGGCGGCCGCACGGTGGGAGAATCCGAGCATCACGAGCCAGGAACGGAATCCGGAAGCCGACGCGGCACGCGGCAATCCGCATCGATCCCAAGAAGAAGAGTCGCCTCCTGCCGTCCGGACCACGGGCGGAGCAGACGGCAGCGGCTTAGAACGACGATTACTTACTCGTGGAGTGGACGGGGATCGCGGAGCCGGCCACCGTACCTCGCCTGGATCGGCTGACGGCTCTCACCTTCCCGCCGGTTCCGCCTCAGGACGTTTCTTCGCCTTCCGTTGTATGGCAACACGCTCTTTCATGCCGGCTCCTTGTTCAGCATCATGCTGATTCCTTGTTCAGGTAGTTCTGCTCGAGGAACACGGATCGGAACCGCTGAGGTGGGGTCGGAATCTCGGGCCGTCCTTCGGGTGTGAAGTCCATCAGGTTCCAGTAGGGCCACACGGTGTCCACGTGGTTTCCCTCCAGCTCCGTACCCCAGAAGTGCCGAATTCTGCCGTCTTGCTTGCGGAACACGTGCATCACCGGCCACTGCATGTCGTCGGATTCGCCCTGGCATAGATAGTCCGCCTGGTAGGTCGTGCTGTGCCCGGAGACGAGTGGGATCTGGGTCCAGCCCCGTTGCTGGGCCCAATCGTGGATCATCTGGTGCGTGGCCTTGGCGATGCCGGCAAACGCGGCGTGCCGCGTGACCTGATACGTGGTGCGATCGAAGCCGTCCATCAACGACGTGCAGGAGGGACACGGGTTGTCCCAGCCAGGGCCGAACATGAAGTTGTAGAGGAGGAGGGTGTTCTTGTCGCCGAACAGCTCCGACAGCTTGACGGCTTGTCCGAGCCTCTCTGCGGTGGCCCACGTGAAGGTATAGTCCTCCTTCAGCTCGCCGCCGGGTGGGAGTTTACGGCGCAGCGCGGCGACGGCTTTGGTCTGCTCGACCAGCCTCCGCTCTTCCTCCAGCAGCTTGTCGCGAGCGTCGCGGTACTCGGCGCTTTCGTTGGGGTATCGTGTTTCGCTCATAGTTGTTCCTCACCCCCTGGTGTCACGCTGGTACCATGTGAGCATGAAGGGCTGCATCGTCCAGCCCGACACGTTGGTCATCCCTTCCGGGGCGCAACTTGTGGTCCTTGACACTGTCCATCACAACATGCAGGGTCTGGCCAAGGTCGCACGGTGTGCCCGACAGCCCGCCCGGTCCTCAGGCGGGCTGTTTCGACTCCGAGGCAGCGTTTTGATGGATGCAAGTAAGCACGCTGTTGCTCAGCGGTGATGCTCTGTAGATTATAGTAACCTGCAGATGAAATCACTCCGATACTGAAGTGACATATGAAACGTAGATCGACTTTGTGCTCAACGGATCTGGGTTCTTACTTCGGGAATACTGAGACGGGGGGGCCGGCGCGATATTTCGCTAGTGCCAGGCCGCGATTCCGGGTTCGCAGTTCGCACCACCCGTCGCACTTGACCGCCTGAGCCCGCAGAATTACCTGAGGTTCTAAGTCCCGTCAGGGTGTGAACCTGCCTGCGAACCGTCGCAGGCGTCGCACCAGGTTCGCACTACCCGTCGCACTTTCAGGGAGGGCTGTGCTGATCTGGCAATGCCGCTTTGCGCCAGACCGTGGCGAGCCACGGCTGCTCGCTGCGGGGCTTGCCGGGCGGGCGGAAGTAGTGGTCGACCAGGACAAAGCTGCTGCGGCTGACCAGCCGCCGCCAGGTGTTGAAGCTGTAAAAGCAGGCGTAACGGCCATCGACGAAGCCCTCTTCGTCCTGCCCGCGCGGGTTGGAGGCGAGCAGCACGCCGCCCGGCTTGAGCGCGGCGTGCAGCCGATCGAGGACGACCGGCAAGGCGAGGCTCGGCACGTGGAACAGGACGGCGTTGGCGAACACGCCATCGAAGCTCGCGGGCGGCAAGGTCATCGCCATCATGTCCTGCTGCCAGACCTCGCAGCCGGACACAGCGCGTGCCATGGCCACGAACTCGGGGCAGGCGTCGAGCCCGACGACCACGTGGCCCAGGTCGCGGAAAGCCACGAGATCACGCCCGGGTCCGCAGCCGAGATCTAGGATGCGATATGGCGGCGGCCCGGTGACCGCAGCGAGCAGCGCCTGGATGTTCTGACTGACGTCATGGTTCCAGGTGCCCTGGCGATACCAACTCGCCATGGCGCGATATTGCCCGATGGTCGTCGCGCTGATCTGCCGGTGTGCCGAGGAAGGATTCTCAGCTGCGGCCGCCTCCGCAGGCATGCGCTCGGTTGGCACCCTATCGTCGCCTCGTCCTGTTCTTCGCGTCGGATGATGGCTGCGTCCAAGCCCCGGTCCAGAAGCACACCATCTGCCGGGTCATCTCGTTGATCATCGCCGTCTGCTGCCGGCGCATTTCCGCCGTCCAGAAGCCTCGCACCGCGCCAGCCCAGGAATTGGCTGCGCTCAGCCAGAGACTCATCCAAGGATTAGGCATGGAACTCCCTCCGAGGAATGAAGAGGAGAACCGTCGCTGCGGCGCGACGTTCCCCGCTTTCTCCAAGCAGCCGCCTAGGATGGCAGCACAGCCTTGGCTTTGAAAACAGAGCCTGGCGCCGCAGGGCCGTTGGTCGCGCTCGCCGACCGGATCGAGCTGTGGCCGATCGACCGGTTACGCCCGTACGAGCGCAACCCGCGCACCCACAGTGAGGCGCAGGTCGACCAGATCGCAGCGTCGATGGTCGAGTTCGGCTGGACCAACCCGATCCTGATCGACGAGAGCGCCGGCATCCTCGCCGGCCACGGTCGGCTGCTCGCTGCGCGCAAGCTGGATCTCACCGAGGTCCCGGTTATCCGGTTCGAGCACCTGAGCGAAGCCCAGAAGCGGGCCTACCTGATCGCGGACAATGCACTGGCCTTGAACGCGGGATGGAGCGAGGAGCTGCTGGCGGAGGAGCTGGCGTGGCTGCGTGACGAGCGCTTCGACCTCGACCTGATCGGGTTCGACGCCTCGGAGCTGGAGCGGCTGCTGGCTCTGGCTGACGGCGAGGTGGCGAGCGATGAGGCCGAGGACCAGGTTCCAGAACCGCCGGAAAACCCGGTCAGCAGACCGGGGGACCTATGGGTCCTGGGTCACCATCGCCTGCTCTGCGGCGACGCCACGGTGCTGACCGACGTCAGCGGGTGCTCGGCGGACAGCTTGCGGACATGTGCTTCACCGACAGTCCGTACAACGTCGACTACGCCAACTCGCCCAAAGACAAGCTCCGGGGCAAGCACCGGCCCATTCTGAACGAAAAGCTGGGCTCAGGTTTCGAGGCCTTCCTGTGCGATTGCTGTGTGAACGTGCTGATCGTCACCAAGGGCGCCGTGTATTGGTGCATGAGTAGCTCGGAGCTGCACACGCTTCAGCGGGCTTTCACTATGGCCGGCGGCAAGTGGTCGACATTCGTGATCTGGGCGAAGCACACCTTTACCCTCGGCCGGGCTGACTACCAGCGCCAGTACGAGCCGATCCTGTACGGCTGGAAGGACGGGAACGACCACTACTGGTGCGGCGCCCGGGACC
The DNA here is from genome assembly GCA_046732855.1 of Pseudomonadota bacterium. GTDB lineage: Bacteria > Pseudomonadota > Alphaproteobacteria > Geminicoccales > Geminicoccaceae > JBKPNX01. The sequence goes on along the minus strand of JBKPNX010000241.1, from coordinate 687 downwards.
AGGGAGACGTCTGGTTTTTCGACAAGCCAGTGCGTAACCGACCTGCATCCGACCATGAAGCCCGTGGCCCTGGTAGAGCGGGCGATCCGGAACTCGAGCAAGAGCCGGGACATCGTGCTCGACCCGTTCGTCGGATCGGGTTCGACGCTAATCGCCTGCGAAAAGACCGGCCGCCAGGCGCGGCTGATCGAGCTCGACCCGAAGTACTGCGACGTAATCGTGCAGCGCTGGCAGGCACTCAGCGGTGGCACCGCGGTCCTGGACGGTGGCGGGCGCAGCTACGCCGCCGGGCGTGAGGCCGCGTAGATCAGCTGCATAGATCAACCCTGATTGCCTCGGACGATATCTACTGTGCCGCTCCGTCCGTACGGTGGGGACAGAAGTGGCGGTTCCGGGGTCGTCCGCGGCCGCGTGCAGGCCTCACGCATGAGATCGCTTAAGCGTGTATTACTCGGGCCAACCTCCGCACTCAGGCCACATCCGAAGGCGCCGGCGTGGGGCGTCTGCGCTCCTCGACCTCGGCCGCGCGCCACTCGAGGAAGAGGCTGTAGCCGACCGCCAGCAGCGTTGGGCCCAGGAACAGGCCGATGAAGCCGAAGGCAAGGATGCCGCCGATGAACCCGAAGAGGCCGAGCACCACGGGCAGGTTGGTGGTCTTGTCGAGGAGATAGGGCTTGAGGACATTGT
>JBKPNX010000240.1:0-4584 GCA_046732855.1 Pseudomonadota bacterium | reverse complement strand
GTCGGGCAAAGCCGATTCTATCTTGGCGAGTTCGTCGGGGCCGCAGCACAGCTTGAGGACGCGCTTCGGCTATACGAACCCGAGCAGCATCGGACCCACACTCTGCTTTATGGCTCCGACCCAGCGGTCGGCGCAGGGGTTTATGCGGCCTGGACATTGTGGTGTGTTGGCCATCTGGATCAGTCCTTGGCGAAAAGACAAGAAGCGCTGGCCCGGGCCCGGGAGATCGGACATCACTACACCCTCGCCGTCGCCCTGTGCCATTGCGCCCTGGTTTACCAGCACCGCCGGGATGTGCAACTGACCGAGGAGCTGAGCGAGGCACTGATGGCGCTGTCTACTGAGCAAGGCTTTGCTTACTGGCCGGCGGTGGCGGCGGCGATGAAGGGCTGGGTGCTGGCGGAGCGGGGTCAGGGAGACGCCAGCATAGCAGAGTTGCGCTCGGCGATGGCCACCATCCGCGCGATCGGAACCGCCGCGGAGCTGCCATGGTATCTCGCCCTGCTGGCAGGAGCACACGCGATCGTTGGACAGACGGCAGAAGGGCTAGACGCCATAGCGGAGGCATTGGCGCTGGTGGCGAGCACGAACGAGCGCTTCTACGAAGCGGAGATTTACCGCGTGAAAGGCGAGCTACTGCTCAAGCACCGTGGATCTAATACCGTGGCTGAAGCCGAGAGCTGCTTCCGCCAAGCTCTGGAAATCGCCCGGCTGCAAAGCGCGAAATCATGGGAATTGCGAGCAGCCATGAGCCTCGCCCGGTTGTGGGCCGAGAGGGGCGAGCGTGTCCAGGGCCGGGACCTGCTCGCGCCGGTCTACGGCTGGTTTACCGAGGGCTTCGAGACCGCCGACCTGAAGGACGCCAAGGCGCTGCTGGACGAGTTGGCATGAGCGGAACACGCTCGCGCGCTCAGTCCTGTTGAAGGCGGAGGTGGACAGGCCGTTTGCGATCAACTTGGTGAAAATGAACGGTTATTCGTTTCGAGCCTGTATCTCGCCACCCAAGAGGAATTGCAAACTTGGCGTCGGTCAGCGATCGGCTAAGCGGTTGAACTATTTGGCAGAAGTGAAGTGGGTACCGAATGGGCCAAGTGAACGGCCGCAGAGAAAGCCGGGCGCTAGAGAGTGATTCCGAGCCTCCGGCCAAAGTCCAAGGTGAACAGCCATCCGCGAAAAACGGCCGGATTCCTGGGCTTTTCGGGGCCGATCACCGGAGAGACTGTCCGCATAGGCGGTGTTGGCGGAGCGTAGATTGGCGCGCCCAAGCCCCGGGAGAATGGGGTTTATTACAGATAGGATTCCAAGCGCTCACCCGGAAGCCACAATAACAGATTTTAAGAGCAAGAACCGGAATGCTTTCAGGCTTCCGGAACAAGTATCTTTCACGCGCAAGACATAACTGAAAAACGGAGCTGGACATGACCGTTCTGGCCGACAAGGTCGCCATCGTCACCGGGGCAAGCTCCGGGATCGGGTATGCGACCGCGAAGTTGTTCGCGCGAGAAGGTGCCGAAGTTGTCGTGAGCGCACGACGCCAAGCCGAGCTCGACGCGCTGGTCGCGGAGATCGAGGAGGCTGGCGGCCGCGCCCTCGCCGTTGCGGGCGACGTGCGCGACGAGACCCTGGCCGAGGCCCTGGTCGATACGGCGGTCGCCCGGTTCGGCGGGCTCGACATTGCCTTCAACAATGCGGGCATTGTCGGTGAGATGAAGCCGATCACCGATGTCGCAGCGAGCGAATGGCGCGACACGCTGGACACCAACCTGACCAGCGCTTTTCTGGGCGCCAAGTATCAGGTGCCTGCAATGCTCGCGCGCGGCGGCGGCTCCCTCATCTTTACCTCCACGTTCGTGGGCTACACGGTCGGCATGCCCGGCATGGCTGCTTATGCCGCCAGCAAGGCGGGGCTGATCGGTCTGACCCAGGTCCTGGCCGCCGAATTCGGCGCGAAACGCATCCGAGTGAACGCGATCCTGCCCGGCGGTACGGATACGCCGGCGAGCATCACCAATGCTCCGGGGGCCACTCCAGAGGTGCAAGCGTTCGTCGAGGGCCTGCATGCCCTCAAACGCATGGCAGCGCCCGAGGAGATCGCGCGATCAGTGCTTTACCTCGCATCGGACGCCTCGAGCTTCACCACCGGGGCCGCCCTTCTGGTCGACGGTGGCGTGTCGATCAATCGGACCTGAATGAGTTGCGCCTGCTCATGCAGTCACGGTCGACCATCATCGCCCGGCCAACGGCGCGAGGGGCACTACCGGTCAACCTGCGGCACGGCGTCAGCCGCGTCCGCGCCCGGGCGCCGGCACGCGCTCGGCATCTTCTTCCACGGCGCCAAATAAGCAGGCAGCGGTGCTCGCTCCGCTGCTGTGCGTCCTCGATTCCGGTGTAAGGTAGGAGTGATCCTGATTCCCGAAGCTGCACCGGTCTCATGGTGCGGCTTTTCGGCACAACTCTCAAAGGGGGCGCGTTCGATGACCGTCGACCTGAAAGCCAAGTGGGCGGCCTTCCGCGCCCTGCACGACGAAGGCTGCTTCGTGTTGCCGAACCCTTGGGACATCGGTGGCGTCCGCCGGCTGGAGAAGCTTGGGTTCGTGGCCTTGGCCTCGACCAGCGCCGGAATGGCATGGGCGCTCGGACGCGAAGATGGCGAGGTGCCGCGGGACGAAGTCCTGAGCCATCTGCGCGTTCTTTGTGCGGCGACGGATCTTCCGGTGAACGCCGACTTCGAGGCCGGCTTCGCCGATGCACCCGAGGAGGTTGCGGCCAACGTCCGGCTCGCCATCGATACCGGGGTGGCCGGCCTTTCGATCGAGGACCGGACCGGGCGGCAGCTCTACGAGCTGCCCTTGGCGGTCGAGCGCATCAATGCGTCGCGCGAGGCGGTCGATCGGTCCGGCGCTGATGTCGTGCTGGTCGGCCGATCGGAAGGATTCCTGGTTGGCCGCACCGATATCGACGCCACGATCGAACGTCTTACCGCCTACGCTGCTGCCGGGGCCGACTGCCTCTACGCGCCTGGGATCAAGGATCCCGCCCACATCGAGGCGGTCGTTGCCGCCGTCGCTCCCAAGCCGGTCAACGTCATGCTGCTTGGCCCGGACATGCGGGTTGCGGATCTCGCCGCGCGCGGCGTCCGGCGCGTGAGCGTCGGCGGTTTCCTCGCCAAAGCCGCATGGGCCGGTTTCGATGCGGCGGCCAAGCTGCTCCGCGACCAAGGGGCCTTGCCCGCGCAAACCTTCGGGCGTGCCTGACAACACGCGCTCTTCGCGGGCTTGCGCAGCCCACGCGCCGGCCGTCGCCATTCCGGGCGCCGGCACACGCTCGGCATCATCTTCCACGACGCCAGATGAACGCGACGACGGCTGATCGATCTGCTCGACCCAGCACGCGGAACTGCGGATCTATCGGCCACTCGACCAAGACAAGCCGCTGACATAGCGGAACACGGCGCAACTCGTGCCGGCCAGCCGATCCGCGATCAACTCAAAGCTCGCCGCACGCTCCCGCATCCACTGCTTCTGCACGGCGAATTTGGGCTGAACTGAACCGGAGGGACTGGGTCCGCGGCATGCACGACGGTCTTCGATCCGGAGCTCGCGACGCGGTGGCGCGGGTTCCATCGCAACGCGACTGCTGCCGGTCGCGCACGCCTGCAATGCGGGGTGCCTGCGCCACGATCCTGAAAGCCTTCCTCGACGCGGACACGTCCTGCCCTACCCGCTCGAGCCCTGGCGGGCGCCGACCTCACCCTCTCGGCGACGAGATCGACAAGCTCGCCGCGATATCGTGCTCGGTCGTGACGCCGCCGACGTCCACTCCCGGTCTGACAGCATCCACAACAGAACTAGTTGCCCCCGTCACGGCAGGTCGCCCGAACATGCGCCGCCCCCGCACCCCGGCAATGGCCGTTGCGACTTCATCGCCCCATCGGCAGTTCCAAGCCTCGTGCAGGTCCAGTTGCTCTGCCAAACGCGTCAAGCTGCTGCCTGCATAAGGCCGCCTTCGAAGCCGATGTTGCGCTCCATGATATTCTTAGCGATCGAACGCGCGGTATCCCTGACCCCATAGAGAAGTCCTGACTTCGCCGTGGGAAGCCAGGGCATACCGACGAAGTAGAGACCGGGGTAAGCGGTAACGCCTCCTGTCTGGATGGGAAAACCGTCCCTGTCGAGTACCGGTAACTTCACGAGCGAGAAGTCAAAGGCATAACTTGTCGCCCATATCACGTTGGTAATTCCGTTTAACTCCAGATCGATGTCGGAGATGAGCCGAGTTTGAAAGCCGTCTCGCAGCACTGGCAACTTTTCCTCGGGAGCAGCTATTCCCGTCTTTGCGATGAACTCGTCGACCGACTTGATAAAGGCAGCTTCGTGAGCATCCGCGCTGGCAAGGTTGTCCCAAAGGTCTGGAGCCAATTTCAGTTTGCCCTTCTCCGCGCTTTGCAGGTGTCCAAGCAGCGTTACGCCATCTCGAGCGAATTGATGCAGGTTGAGCGTGGGGCCGCCCATTGTCCCTGAGATATGTGGCTTTCCCGCAAACTTCGCTCGGGGCGAAGGCAGCTGATCAACGGTCCGATCATAG
>JBKPNX010000239.1:0-12045 GCA_046732855.1 Pseudomonadota bacterium | reverse complement strand
GGTCGGCTCCGGCCAACGCGGCTCGGGCGCGGTCAGCGCGGCGCGGGACGCGGCGAATGGAAATGCCGGCAGATCGCCCGGCCGCGGCTCGAGCAGCCGCGCGCCGAGCAGGCGGCCTTCCTGCGCCGCGGCCAGAAAGGGCAGCTCCCGTCCGCTCAACAGGTGGTGCATCAGCGCGGTCACGAACACGGTCTTGCCGCCCTGCCGCAGGCCGGTGACCGCAAGACGCAGGATCTGCTGGCGGGCGAGCCCGGCGAGATCCTCGACGCCGCGCTGGAGCTCGGCGGCCGAAGGCAGGCTCAGCATGTCCGTGAGCGCGCCCCAGGCGGCGCGCCGCCCTGGTGTCAAGGCCCGACCTTGCCGGCAAGCAGGGCGAGGAACACCAGCAAGCCGAACTCGCGATTGCTGCGAAAGCGCACCAGGCAGGAGCTCGGGTCGTCGAGGTCGAGCGTACGCACCTGCCAGGCGAGCTGGGCGCCGGCGAGCGCGAGGATCGGATAGAAGAGCGGCCCCATCCCGGCGAGCCAGCCGGCAAGACCGATCAGGGCGAGCGCCGCCATATAGAAGCACCACAGCCAGCGCGGCGTCGCGGCACCGAGCAGCCGGGCGCTGGATTTCACCCCGATCAGCGCGTCGTCGACCTTGTCCTGGTGGGCGTAAATCGTGTCGTAGCCGAGCGTCCAGAGGAAGCCGGCGGCATAGAGGACGAGCGCGGGCGGCGCCAGATCGGCGGTGACCGCGGACCAGCCGACCAGAGCGCCCCAGTTGAAGGTTAGCCCCAAGAAGGCCTGCGGCCACCAGGTGATCCGCTTCATGAAAGGGTAGGCGATCACGAGCGGTATCGAGCCGAGGCCGAGCAGGACGGTGAACCGGTTGAAGCTGAGCAGGACGAGCAGCCCGACGAGCAGCTGCAGCGCCATGAACGCCAGCGCCTGGCCGGTGGTCAGCTGCCCGCTCGCGAGCGGCCGAAGGCGCGTGCGCGCGACCCTGACGTCAAGGTCGCGGTCCGCGAGATCGTTGATCACGCAGCCGGCGCCGCGCATCGCCACCGCGCCGATGGCGAACAGCGCCAGCAGCTTGGGATCGGGCCATCCGGGCGCCAGAGCGACGGCCCACCAGCACGGCCAGAGCAGCAGCCAGGTGCCGATCGGCCGGTCCCAACGAGCCAGCACCGCGAACGGCCGGAGCCCGGGCGGCAATCGATCGAGCCAGGTGAGCTGGCGGTCGGCGACGATCGAGGTGCGGTCCAGCCCTTGCCTCGCCATGCCGACACTTCTAGCTTGCGGGCTTGACCACGACAAGCGAGCCCCTCGATGATCCGGGACGACGAGCCCGCCAAGATCCGCCTGTACGTCGACCTCGCGCTGGGCGCAGGTGCGGTGCTGGAGCCGAGCCCTGCGCAATGCCACTACCTGCTCACGGTGATGCGGCGCCAGGACGGTGACGCGATCGCGCTGTTCAACGGACGCGACGGCGAGTGGCTGGCCAGGCTCGAGCTGTTCGAGCGTCGGCGCTGCCGCCTGACAATCGAGCGGCAGTCGCGGCGGCAACAGGCCGAGCCGGGACCGGCGTTGCTGTTCGCGCCGCTCAAACGGGTGCGGCAGGAATTCCTGATCGAGAAGGCGACCGAGCTGGGCGTGGCGAGCCTGGCGCCGGTCCTGTGCCGGCGTTCGGTGGTCGACCGGATCAATCGCAACCGCGTGGTCAGCATCGCGATCGAGGCGGCCGAGCAGTGCGGGCGACTGACCCTGCCGGAGGTCGACCAGGCGGTGCCGCTCGCGGAACGGCTTGCCATGCGTTCGAACGGGCACTGCCTGTTCGTGGGCGACGAGACCGGGACGGCGCAGCCGGTGGCAGACGCCTTCGACGAGCACGGTCTGGGCGATCTGCTGATCGGCCCCGAGGGCGGCTTCGATCCGGACGAGCTCGCCGAGCTGCGCTCACACGACGGCGTGGTGCCCATCAGTCTCGGGCCGCGCACGCTGCGCGCCGAAACCGCGGCGCTCGCGGCGCTGGCGTGCTGGCAGGCGCTCTACGTCGAGGAGGAGTGAGCCGGGCGCGCTCGGTCAGGCGCTGGCCGCGCGCGGCATCACCGCCGCGTGGCTCGGTTCCCACATGCGGCAGCGCGCCGGGCCGGTGGCCTTGGCCCGATAAAGCGCCTGGTCCGCCGCCTGGTGGAGCTGCTCCGGCGAAGCGGCATGGTCCGGATAGAGCGCGATCCCGATGCTCGCGCTGATATGGAGCGCCTGATCCCCGATCGGGAAGGGGCTGCTCAGCGCGGCGAGCATGCGCTCGGCCAGCAGGGTGGCGCCGGCGCGGTCCGAAACGCCTGATTGGACGATCGCGAACTCGTCGCCGCCGATTCGCGCCAAAGTGTCGCTGTCGCGCACGCACGTCCGCAACCGCTGCGCCACAGCCACCAGGAGCCGGTCCCCGGCGAGGTGGCCAAAGCTGTCATTCACGGCCTTGAAGTCGTCCAGATCGAAATAGTGCAGCGCGACCATCTCGCCCTGGCGCTGGCCGAGGCGCAACGCCTGATCAAGGCGGTCATTGTACAGCCAGCGGTTCGGCAGATCGGTCAGTGGGTCGTGATGCGCCAAGTGCCAAATGCGGTTGCGCGCAGTGGTCGCCTCGGCGAGGAGACGACGGACGTGTCTGGTCTCGCGCAGCAAGAGCCCGATGAGGATGCTGCCGCTGATCAGGATGCCGAGCAGATAGCCGATCTGCTCCAGGTATAGCCCGTGTTGACGGGCGCGCTGCGCCTCTGAGCTCAGGCCCACTCTGCCCTTAACGTCGCGCGAAATCGCGAGCAGGGGCTCGGCGAAACTCTGCAGCTGGTCGGAGATCGGCCGGTAAGCGGCGCGATCGCCCCGACGCAGAGCCCGCACCGCAGGCTCCAGGCGCTCGAGCTGCGCGACCATTTGCGGCACCGTAGCCGAGCCTTCGAGCGATCGAATGGAGGCGCTGTCCCTGCCTTGGGCCAGGATAGGGAGCCGACTCCAGAAAATCTCGAAGCGCTTCAGCACCTCCTGATGATCGACGTCGTCGCGCCCCATGGCGTAGCGATCCAGCGCGACGAGCAGCCGCTGCAGCTCGAACTCGGCGCGCGAGGCCATCCACAGGCTGACGTCAACGTCGCGAAGCTCCGTCTCGTGCTGCTGCCGGATCCGGTGAAAGCTGAACAACAGACATGCGGTGAAGACCAGGAGGGTGAAGGCGAGCAGGCCGTAGCGCGCGGGTCGGGCACGCCAGGCGCGCTTCATCGCACGTCCAGGCCGTTCAGCTGCCAAACCGATTTCTCGCGTGTCGCAAAATCATCCAGTTCCGGATGGTCAGACCAGGGATAGACGATCCAGATGGGGCCTTTGTCGCGCGTGCGCAGGAGCTGCCCGTCCATCCGCAGCGCGAGCAACACGTCATACCTGTGAAAGTCGTCGATGGGAATCACCTCTTCATAGTCGTTGAGGGCGCGGGCCTCCACTTCCGTACCTCGAGCGCCGACCGCCTGCATCAGCCGCCGGGCAAAAACGCCCTCGAACTCGACCTCGCCTTCGGTCCATGGCGTCCAAGTTTTCAGCGTGGTGAGCCCCAGCTGCTCGAGCGCGTTCAGGTCGAACTCGATCCGTCCGGACCCGTCGACGCCCGAGATCGCGCCGGTCACGGACAGGATCACCCCGTCCTGGACGGGCGTCGAGGCCGCCGCCCACGCCGAGGCGATGGGCACCGTCAACGCATGCAGGCCCAATGCGCAGGCGGAGGACAGGAGGTTCCGGCGGTCGCACATGTGGCAGAGTCCGCCTCCGGCGGACCGGATCGGTCGAGCGGGAAGGAATTCTTAGAAGATTATCGGCGGTTCGCGCGTGACGATCAACAGTTGATAAACAAAACGTGACCGCGTCAGCCGCGCGGCGCGGTGCCACCTACGGTCAGGCCTTCGATCAACAGGGTCGGCTGGCCGACCCCCACCGGGACCCACTGTCCCTCTTTGCCGCAGGTGCCGATGCCTCGATCGAGCGCCAGATCGTTGCCTACCGCGCGCACGCGGGTGAGGCAGTCGGGCCCGTTGCCGATCAGGGTGGCGCCCTTGACCGGCGCCGCGATCCTGCCGTTCTCGATCAGATAGGCCTCCGATGCGGTGAACACGAACTTGCCCGAGGTGATGTCCACCTGCCCGCCGCCGAAGGTCTTGGCGTACAGGCCGTTCCTGACGCCGGCCAGGATCTCCTCGGGGTCGCGATTGCCCGCGCGCATGTAGGTATTGGTCATCCGCGGCATCGGCTGGTGGGCGAAGCTCTGCCGACGGCCGTTGCCGGTCGGTCGCTGGCCCATCAGGCGCGCATTCTGCCGGTCCTGCATATAGCCGACCAGGACCCCGTCCTCGATCAGAACGTTGCAGGCGCTCGGCGTGCCCTCGTCGTCGATGGTGAGCGAGCCGCGGCGTTGCTCGAGCGTGCCATCGTCGACCACGGTGACGCCGCGCGAGGCGACGCGCTGGCCGAGCAGGCCGGCAAAGGCCGAAGTCTTCTTGCGATTGAAATCGCCCTCGAGGCCGTGGCCGATCGCCTCGTGCAGCAGAATTCCCGGCCAGCCCGGACCGAGCACCGCGACCATCTCGCCGGCAGGCGCGGCGACCGACTCCAGCTTTACCAGCGCCTCGCGCACCGCCTCGTCGACCATGCTGCGCCACTTCGCCGGGTCGAGCAGGTCGCCATAGCCGGTGCGGCCGCCGGCGCCGAAGCTGCCGCTCTCCATGCGCTGACCGTCGCTGACCACGACGCTGACGTTGAGGCGGACCAGGGGGCGCACGTCGCTGCGCCGGGCGCCATCGGGCCGCACGATCTCGACCCGCTGCCACGACCCGCTGAGCGTCGCGCTGACCTGTTTGACCCGCGGTTCCTTGGCCCGCGCGTAGGCGTCGATCTGCTCGAGCACCCCGATCTTGATCGCCTGATCGCGGCCCTGGAACGGGTTGTCCTCGCCATAGCGCTTGCGGTTGGTGCCCTGGGGCGGCAGGGCGAGCGTCCCGGCATAGCCGCGCTTGACCGGCTGGACGGCGTCGATCGCGCGGCGGAGCGCCCGCTCGCTCAGATCCGGGCTGTGCGCATAACCGATCGCCTCGCCGGCGACCGCGCGCAGGCCGAAGCCCCGGCTCGCGTCGAACGAAGCGCTCTTCAGGCGACCATCGTCGAACGCCAGGCTCTCGGTCTCTCGATATTCCAGGAACAGTTCGCCATCGTCGACTCCCGCGAGCCCCGCGCCGAGAAGCCGGACGAGCTCATCGGGCTGGAGATCGGTCGCGGCGACGAGGTCTTGATCGAGGGTGGCCAGATCGGTCATGTCCGTCCCCAACCGAATCGAGTAGCTGCAAGGGATAGAGGCTGCCGCCCAACATGTAGGGGCGGCAGGTCAATCGGCGAACGGGTCGCGCAGCAAAATCGTGTCCTGGCGATCCGGACTGGTCGACAGCAGCGCTACGGGCGCTTCCACCAATTCCTCCAATCGCTTGACATACTTGACCGCGGCGGCCGGCAGGTCGGCGAAGCTGCGGGCGCCGCGCGTGCTCTCCCCCCAGCCGTCCAGCTCTTCGTAGAGCGGCTCCACTCCGGCCTGCGCCTGGGTGCTGCCGGGCAGGTGGTGCAGCGTCTGACCGAAGTGGCGGTAAGCGGTGCAGATGCGCAACGGCGCCACGCCATCGAGGACGTCGAGCTTGGTCAGGGCCAAGCCGTGGATGCCGCCGACCTTGACCGCCTGGCGGACCAGCACGGCATCGAACCAGCCGCAGCGCCGGGCGCGCCCGGTCACCGTGCCGAACTCGCGGCCGCGCTCGCCAAGACCGCGGCCGATGTCGTCGTGCAGCTCGGTCGGGAACGGACCCGAGCCGACCCGGGTGGTGTAGGCCTTGGTGATGCCGAGCACGTAGCCCACGGCATCCGGACCGGTGCCGGCGCCGAGCGCGGCGGCCGCGGCCAGCGTGTTGGACGAGGTGACGAACGGGTAGGTGCCGTGGTCCACGTCGAGCATGGCGCCTTGCGCCCCCTCGAACAGGATGCGCGCGCCGCGCCGGCGCAGCTCGGCCAGGCGCTGCCACACCGGCTCGGTGTACGGCAAGAGCTTCGGCGCCAGCGCGTTCAGCTGGGCGACCAGGGCCGCGGCATCGACCGGCTCGTCGCCGAACGCGCGGCGCAGCGCATTGTGATGCAGCAGCAGCTCGTCGACCCGGCGCGCCAGCAGGTCGGGCGCGGCCAGATCGCACACCCGGACCGCGCGGCGCGCGATCTTGTCCTCGTAGGCCGGGCCGATGCCGCGGCCGGTGGTGCCGATCGCGCCGGTACCGGTGCTGCTCGCGGCGCGCGCCCGCTCGCGTGAGCGGTCGAGCTCGCCGTGCAGCGGCAGGATCAGCGGCGCGGTCTCGGCGATGCGCAGATTGTCCGGCCCGACCGCGACGCCGCGGGCGCGCAGCGTCTCGATCTCCTCGAGCAGCGCCCACGGGTCGATCACCACGCCATTGCCGAGGATCGAGAGCTTGCCGGGGCGGACCACCCCGGACGGCAGCAGGCTGAGCTTGTAGGTCGCGCCGTCGATCACCAGGGTGTGGCCGGCGTTGTGGCCGCCTTGGAAGCGGACCACGACCTCGGCGCGTTCCGAGAGCCAGTCGACGATCTTGCCTTTGCCCTCGTCACCCCACTGGGCGCCGACCACGGCGACGTTGGTCATCTGGCGCTCTCCTGGACCCGCGGTCGCCGACCACTGCGCCGCTCAAGCGGGGTGGCTCAGCACGGAACCGCGCGGCGGTCAAGAGCAGGTGCCGCTGCGCCTGCAGTCGGGTGCGAGCCGCAGGGGGCAAGCTGCCCGCCCCCAACGGTAGAGCGCAAACCGTCGCCGCTTACCTGGGCGTGACGGTGTTCGCTGTCTACAAGTGGGTCAATCGGCGGCGCATCCCTCAGGACCACTACCCATCGCTGCTCGCGTTGGCGGAAAAGCAGGGGATCGACCTCTCTCTTGAGCACCTGTTCGCCGCCTCGGCGGCACAAAGGTCAGGACGTGGAACACGGGCTGCTCACTCTGTCGCCGGCTGGCGGGCCTGCGTCAAATCAGGTAGAGGGGAGGTCATGCCCGATATCAATCTTGCCTTCCTTGCCCGGCAGCTAGAGCGCCTGATCGAGGGCCAAGCGCGACTGCAGGATGACATGACGGTGGTCATGGCGCGGCTGGAACGCGTCGAACGCAGCGCCGAGAGCGCTGTCGAGCGGCTGGAGCTGACCAGCAAGGGCGTTCTTGTCGAGCTCCGCGCGATGCATGGTCGACACGACCGGCAGGCGCGCCGGCTCGACCGTCTGGACGATCGCCTCGCGCGTCTGGAGGAGCAGCTCGGGAACTCCGAGCCCGGGTGAGTTCGCCGGCGGCCGCTCAGAACCGCAGCATCTTGCACTGGGTGACGTGCGGCAGCGCGCCGATCGCCATGCGCAGACGCTCGGACAGCGGCTGATCGATCAGCACCAGCGCGATCGCCTCGCCGCCGGGGCGGGAGCGGCCCAGATGAAAGGTCGCGATGTTGATCCCGGCGTCGCCGAGCGTCTTGCCGAGCGCGCCGATGATGCCCGGCTTGTCCTCGTTGCGCACGTACAGCATGTGCGGCCCCAGCTGCGCCTCGGTCTCGATGCCATTGACCTCGATCACGCGCGGCCGCTCCTCGTGGAACAGGGTGCCCGCGACGGTGCGCTCGCCGCGCTCGGTCTCGACCGCGAGGCGGATCAGGGTCTGGTAGCCTTCGGCCTGCTCCCGGTGGACCGTGGTCACCGCGATGTTGCGCGCGCGCGCCACGACCGGCGCGTTGACCGCATTGACGCTGGCCAGCCACGGCGCGAGCAGCCCCTGGAGCAGAGCGGCGGTGAGCGGCTGGGTGTTGAGCTGCGCGACCTGCCCGGCATAGGTGATCGTGACCGCGCGCAGTCCGGTCTCGGTCAGCTGGCCGGCGAAGCTGCCGAGCTGCTGGGCGAGCGTCAGGTAGGGCCGCAGCCTTGGCGCCTCCTCGGCGCTGATCGAAGGCAGGTTGAGGGCATTGACCACCGCGCCGGTGGTCAGATAGTCGGCGATCTGCTCGGCGATCTGGACGGCCACCTTCTCCTGCGCCTCGGCAGTCGAGGCGCCGAGATGCGGCGTCACCACCACCTCATCGAGCTCGAACAGGGGCGAGCCGCGCGCCGGCTCCTCCGCGAACACGTCGAGCGCCGCCCCGGCGATGTGGCCGCTCTTGATCGCGTCATACAGCGCGGCCTCATCGATCAGGCCGCCACGCGCGCAGTTGACGATACGCACGCCCGGCTTGGTGCTCGCCAGCGCCGCCCGATCCAACATGTTGCGCGTGCTCTCGGTCAGCGGGGCGTGCAGGCTGATCAGATCGGCGCGCGCCAGCAGATCGTCGAGCGATACCCGCTCCACGCCCAGATCGCGCGCCCGTTCCGGCGCCAGATACGGGTCGTAGGCGATCACGCGCATTTTCAGGCCCTGGGCCCGGTCCGCCACGATCGCGCCGATGTTGCCACAGCCGATCAGGCCGAGCACCTTGCCCGCCAGCTCGGTGCCGACGAAGCGGGACTTTTCCCATTTGCCGGCCCGGGTGGAACGATCGGCCGCCGGCACCCGGCGCGCGAGCGCCAGCATCAGGGCCAGCGCGTGCTCGGCCGTGGTGACCGAATTGCCGAGCGGTGTGTTCATCACCACCACGCCCCGCGCGGTCGCCGCGGCCAGATCGATGTTGTCGACGCCGATGCCGGCACGACCGATCACCTTGAGGTTGCCGGCGGCCTCGAGCACGCGGGCGGTCACCTTGGTCGCCGAGCGCACGGCCAGGCCGTCGTAGTCGCCGACCGCGGCGGCGAGATCCGCTTCCGCCAGGCCCTGCCGCACGTCGACCAGAATGCCGCGCTCCCCGAGAACCGCCACGGCGGCGGGGCTGAGCTCGTCCGCGATCAGAACGCGCGCCATCGAGATGGTCTCCTCGTCCTCAGGAATGCGCCGGGCCGATGCCGCGAGCCCACGCCGATTTGGCCTCCCGATACGCCCAGTCAAGCCAGGGCAGAAGGCTCGCAAGGTCGGCGCGCTCGACCGTCGCGCCGCCCCAGAGCCTGAGGCCGGGCGGCGCGTCCCGGTAGCCGGCGATGTCGTAGGCGACGCGTTCCGCTTCGAGCCGGGCGGTCAGGTCCTTGATCAGGGCGGCCTGCCCGGCGCGGGGCAGCGCCACGATGTCCGGGTCGGCCACCTTGAGACAGATCGAGGTTGGCGAGCGGGTTTCCGGGCGCGCGGCCAGGAAGTCGACCCAGGGCGTCCGCTCCACCCATTCGGCGACCACTCGAAGATTGTCCTCGGCGCGGGCGATCAGGGCCGGCAGGCCGCCGATCCGCTCGGCCCAGCGCAGGCCGTCGAGCGCGTCCTCGACCGCGAGCATGGATGGCGTGTTGATGGTCTCGCCCCGGAACACGGCCTCGTCCAGCCTGCCGTCCTTGGTCAGGCGGAACAGCTTGGGCAGCGGCCGCGGCGGACGAAAGCGCTCGAGCCGCTCGACCGCGCGCGGGCTGAGGATCAGCATGCCGTGCTGCGCCTCGCCGCCGAGCACCTTCTGCCAGGAGTAGGTCACCACGTCGAGCTTGGCCCACGGCAGCGCCATGGCAAACACGGCGGAGGTGGCGTCGCACAAGGTCAGCCCGCTGCGGTCCCCGGCGATCCATTCCCCATCGGGCACGCGCACGCCCGAGGTCGTGCCGTTCCAGGTGAACACCACATCACGCTCGGGCGAGACCGCGCCGAGATCGGGCAGCGCGCCATAGTCGGCCTCGAACGCGCGCAGGTCCACAAGGCGCAGCTGATCGCGCGCATCGGTCAGCCAGCCCTGGCCGAAGCTTTCCCAGGCGAGGAGGTCGACGCCGCGCGCGCCGAGCAGGTGCCACATCGCGAGCTCGAACGCGCCGGTGTCGGAGCCGGCGACGATGCCGATCCGGTAGTCGTCCGGCAGGCCGAGCAGAGCGCGCGACCGGTCCAGGACCTCGGCGAGGCGTTCCTTGCCGGCGGTGGAACGGTGGGAGCGCCCGAGCAGGGCGCGCTCGAGCGCGGCCACCGACCAGCCGGGACGCTTGGCGGTCGGGCCCGAGCCGAAACAGGGGTTCGCCGGTCGCTGGGTCGGGCGCATGGGCTCCAGGCTGCTGACAGGGCGGAGAGCGCGACGCTGCAATGCAGCATCGGTTTTGCGCCGGCACACCTTAATGGCTCGCGAATCCCGCGGTCAACAGCGCAGGAACGAGAAACAAAGAGCCTCGAGCTGGTCCGAGCTACTCAACTCCAAGCTGCCCAACGGTGGTGGGATCTCTCACCGACGTGGGCCAAACAGCTGTATGGCCGGCGATGCAACCTGGCAGGCTGCGCCAAGGCGATTCTCGCCCCGCTCAGATGCGCCAGGACGGCCTCGCCGCTTGGGCGCGGAGCTGCGTCCGCGAGAGGCCGATGTCGCGCAGCACCTGATCGCTCAGCTCCATGAGCGAACGGCGCTCGCGCGCCCGGTCGTGCCAGGCCAACAGCGTCTCGAGAATCCAGAGGAAGGCACGACGCGCGGCGGACCAGAGGCTGACCTCGCGCGGCGCGACGTATCGAGGGGCGGATGGGCCGTGTCCCGCGCCGGGGGGGCTCGCAGGCGGCGCATACCATTCGGCCAACTCGTCGAGAACGTCCCGTGTCATCCGTGTCACTCCCCGTCCAGGCATTCAGCTGCTGGTACAGGTGCTTGATCTAGGTGCTCTATGTTTCCGGCTGATGTCGGCAAGCGCGCTTAATTGTTTCAGTTCTTTCAGCCGGCCCCTCGCCGTCCGCCGGAACCTGCGACGCCCCGCCGCGCCCGCACGGAGCAGCCAGATCAGCCCTGCCGTGAGGCCACGCGCGGTGCGGACGTCCGGACGTACGGCTGGATCCCGTGCGGTCCGACCGGCAGCCCGCGCGGCCGCGGCGATCCCAAGCGCTCCAGGTCGAAACGCTCATCCGTGACGGTCTGCTCGCCAAGCGGCGGCCTCAGGCCCGCCAGAACGGCTTGTCCGCCTCGGCTTCGGCCTGCAGGCGCGTGAGGCCGATGTCGCGCAGCAGATGATCGTCGAAGGTGCGGAGCTGCTCGCGGCCGCGCGCCCGGTCCTGCCACAGCCGCAGCGTGTCGAGCACGTGTCTCAGCCGGCGCAACACCCAATAAAGGCCACGCCCCGGCGCGGCCGGCGCGGATGCGCCATGGATGGTCGCGCCGGCCGTGGTCGCCAACGCCGGCAGGATCAGGGCGAAGCACAGTTGTGGATCAATCTGCCTCATAGGTGGAACTCCGATATCTGGGGCCCCGATCCGCGGGACCTTGCTTCCTGTCTGGAAATATCGGCTGCTCAACTCTTGCTCACAAACGATGGTTTCTCATGTTATGGATAACCGTGGTTCATGCGAAGGAGTGTGGCATGACCATCAGACTGCCGCCGCTCAATGCGCTGCGCACGTTCGAGGCTGCGGCGCGCCACCTCAGCTTCACCAAGGCGGCCGAAGAGCTGTTCGTCACCCAGGCCGCGGTCAGCCATCAAATCCGTGCGCTGGAAGAGCATCTCGGCGCGCCCCTGTTCCGGCGCATGAACCGGGCGCTGATGCTGACCGACCAGGGCCAGGTCCTGCTGCCGGCGGTGCGCGACGCGTTCGATCGGCTGCGCGCGGGCGTACGCCGGGTCGAGGACCTGTCCAGCGGCGGCGCGCTCACGATCAGCACCACGCCGTCCTTTGCGGCGAGCTGGCTGGCGGGACGCCTCGTCCGCTTCCAGGCCCTGCACCCCGAGATCGAGCTGCAGCTCAGCGCCACCTCGCGCCTGGTCGATTTCGCCCGCGAGGGCATCGACTGCGGCATCCGCTACGGCGACGGCAACTGGCCGGGCCTGATCAGCCAGCGCCTGTTCGAGTTGACGCTGCTGCCGGTGTGCAGCCCGAGCCTGTTGGACGCCGCGCACCCGCTGCGGCGGCCGGCCGATCTGGCGCACCATACCC
>JBKPNX010000238.1:0-9735 GCA_046732855.1 Pseudomonadota bacterium | reverse complement strand
GACGATCATCCGCCGCACGATCGGATGGTTGGCGTTGAGCGTGTTCCCGGTGCCGCTGTAATTGGCGTAGCGCGCGCGGTCGCCCTCCAGAATGTAATACGCGGTATTGTCCAACCCGCGGAAGCACAGGGTCGGCCCGCGCTCGTCACCCTCCGCGGTGTGGTTGAACACGACGTCGAGGATGACCTCGATCCCGGCCCGGTGCAGCGCCTTGACCATATCGCGGAACTCGTCGACCGGGCCGAGCGGATCCCGGCGCGAGCTGTACGCCTGGTGCGGCGCGAAGAACGAGACCGGCGCGTAGCCCCAGTAGTTGACCCTGCCCGGCGGGCAGTCCTCGGCATCGAACTGGAATACCGGCAGCAGCTCCACCGCGGTGATCCCGAGCTCCTGGAGATAGGGGATCTTCTCGATCAGGCCGGCGTAGGTGCCGCGGGTCTCTTCGTCGACGCCGGAACTGGGATGGCGGGTGAAGCCGCGCACGTGCATCTCGTACACGATGGTCTGCACGGATGGCCGCCGGAGCGGAGCGTCGCCCTCCCAGTCGTAGGCGGCCGGGTCGACCACGACGCTTTTCATCGCGGTCGCGCTGTTGTCACCGGGCGCGCCGGCGGTGCCGCGATCGTACCCGTCCGGCACGGCGACGCTCCGGCCATAGGGGTCGAGCAGGACCTTCTCGGGATCGAAGCGCAGGCCATTGGCGGGATCACAGGGCCCCTCGACCCGATAGCCGTAGATCTGGCCCGCCTTGATGCTGGGGACGAACGCGTGCCAGTAGTGGTAGGTCCGGTTGCTGACCGGGTCGATCTGGATCGCGCGCGCGGGCCGAGCATCGTCTATGTGGTCGAAGAGCAGCAGCTCGACGGCTGTGGCGTGCTTCGAGAATACGCTGAAGTTCGTGCCATCAGGGCCTGGCGTGGCGCCTAGCGGCGAGCTGGTTCCGTGCAGG
This sequence comes from Pseudomonadota bacterium, assembly GCA_046732855.1. Classification (GTDB taxonomy): domain Bacteria; phylum Pseudomonadota; class Alphaproteobacteria; order Geminicoccales; family Geminicoccaceae; genus JBKPNX01. The sequence continues at coordinate 8,786 of JBKPNX010000238.1, read as the reverse complement.
CTTGGCAACGCATCGGGCAAAACCGGCATGCGTCTGGGGCCTAGGATGGTCATCAGCCGCTGCTCCGCGACGTCGGTTCGACGGCACCCACGGCGGGCTCCGGCATCGCTGCTCCCTCGCGGATCCATTGCTCCTGATACTCCCGGATGATCGCGAGCGCCGCATCGCGGTCAGCCACGCAGCGGGGAATGGCGAAATCGATCGGATCGGCCAAGTGAGGGTCGACGCCGAGCATGTGGTCTTTCGCCCATTGGACGAGGTCGTGCCACATCCGGCCGATCATGATGAGTAGCGTGCCATAGAGCCTGCGCACCTGCAGCAGTTGCCAGATCATCAGCGCTTCGAGCGTCGTGCCGATGCCGCCGGGCACCACCACGAAGGCGTGAGAGAGCAGAACGAAATGGTGCAGGCGTGAGAAGAACGTCCCGTGCTCGTACGCCTGTCCCACGAAGGGATTCGTCTTCTGCTCGAAGTCGAGCTGAATCCGAATGCCGATCGACTGCTCGCCTCGCCCGGCCGCCATTGCGCCTTCGTTCGCCGCCTGCATCAGCCGGGGCCGCCGCCGGTGACGATCTCGCAGCGCATCGCCGCCAAATCTCGGGCCAGAAGCTTGACCTTGTCGTAGGCGAAGGTGCCGGGCTCGGCTCTCGCCGAGCCGAAGATCGTCACCCGGAAGCCTTTCCATCGAACGGGCCGGAGCCGACTGAGGTTGTTCACCACGCCCCAGAGGTCGAGCACCGACTCGTACAGCACGCGCACCACGGCCTCTTCGTCGTCCAAGGCGACGCTGTCCGCGTACTGCTTCGATCGAATCGTTTCGGTCATCTCATCACCTCGATCCGGGCCGGGGTCAGCATCTGAGGGAGCATCAACCGCTCTGTCCTACGGCACGGGGCACGGCTTTGCCTGCCAGATCCCGGCCGCGTATTCGGCGATCGTGCGATCGCTCGAGAACTTGCCGGAGCTCGTCACGTTCAGGATGACCTTGCGCGCCCAATCCTCGGGCTCTGCATACGATGCCAGCAATCGGCGGTCCGCCTCGAGATAGGCGGTGAGATCGGCGAGATGCATGTAGTGGTCCCCGCGCGTCAGCAGGGTGTCGCGCAGCGGTTCGAACACGCCCGGCTCGTTGCGGCTGAAATGGTCCGAGAAAATCAGGTCCAGCGCTGCGCGGGTTTCCGGCTCGTGATCGTAGTGCCATTGCGGGCTATACCAACCCTGGCTGCCGGCGACCTGCTCCGCGGTCAAACCGAACAGGAAGAAGTTCTCCTCGCCGGCGGCCTCGGCCATCTCGATCGTCGCGCCGTCGCGAGTGCCGATGGTCAGCGCGCCGTTCATCATGAACTTCATGTTGCTCGTGCCGCTCGCCTCGTAGCCCGCGGTCGAGATCTGGTTGGAGACGTCGCTGGCCGGGATCAGCCGCTCGGCCAGCGATACGCTGTACTCAGGGAGGAACACGACCTTCAGGCGGCCGCGCACCGCCGGATCGCGATCGATCGTGCCGGCGAGGTTGTTGAGGAATTTGATGATGACCTTGGCCAAGTGGTAGGCGGGCGCCGCCTTGCCCGCGAAAAAGAACGTGCGCGGCGCCAGCTCGAGATCCGGGTCCTGCCGCAGCCGGTTGTAGAGCACCACCACGCGCAGCCCGTTCAACAGCTGCCGCTTGTACTCGTGGATGCGCTTGACCTGGGAGTCGAAGATCGAGTCCGGATCGACATTCAGGCCGGACGTCGATCTGAGCCACTGCGCGAACTTCGACTTGGCCTCGCGCTTGGCCTCACCAATGGCGTCACGAAAAGCGAGGTCGTCGGCCAGCGGCCGAAGCTGCTCGAGCTCGGCGAGATCCGTGATCCAGCCTTCGCCGATCGCCTCGGTGATGCACCCGGCCAGCGCCGGATTCGCCAGGAGCAGCCAGCGCCGCGACGTCACGCCGTTGGTCTTGTTGCTGAAGCGCTCCGGGAACATCTCGGCCAAGTCCTTGACCGTCACCGTGCGCAGCAGGCCGGAGTGGATGGCGGCGACGCCGTTGGTGCTGTGCGAGCCGACGATGGCTAGATTCGCCATCCGGACCTTGCGCTCGGCACCCTCCTCGACGAGGCTCACGCGCTCGATGCGGCCCTGATCGCTCGGGAAGCGGCTCCGCACCTCCTCGATGAGCCGGCGGTTGATCTCGAGGATGATCTCCAGCTGCCGCGGCAGCAACAGCTCGAACCATCGCAGCGGCCATCTCTCCAGCGCCTCGGGCAGGAGCGTGTGGTTGGTGTAGGCGAGCGTGCGTCGCGTGAGATCCCATGCCCGGTCCCAGCCAAGCTGCGCCTCGTCGAGCAGGATCCGCATCAGCTCGGCCACGGCCATGCTGGGATGGGTGTCGTTCAGCTGGATCGCGACCTTCTCGGGCAGCGCGCTCCAGTCGGGATTGGTCCGGCGGAAGCGGCGCACGAGGTCCGCGAGCGAGCAGGCGACCAGGAAATACTCCTGCACGAAGCGCAGGCCCTGGCCCATGCTCGTGGAGTCGTCGGGGTAGAGCACACGGGTCAGGGATTCGGCCGTAAGCCGCTCGGCCAGCGCGCTCACGAACTCGCCGGCGCTGAACGCCTGGAAGTCGAACACATCGGGAGCTCCGGCGGCCCAGAGCCGGAGCGTGTTGATCGTCCTGCCGCCATAACCGACCACCGGGCGATCGAACGGCAGGCCGAGCAGGCTGGATGGCTGGCCGATGACCACGCCCAGACTGCCGCCACGCACCTCGAACGAACAGCCGAGCCTGACCTCGACCTGGTCCTGTGGCCGGGCGACCTCCCAAGGGTCCGGCCGCCGCAGCCAATTGTCCGGCTGCTCCTGTTGCCAGCCGTCCTGAATCGTCTGCCTGAAGATGCCGTACTCGTAGCGCAGCCCGTAGCCCATGGCCGGAAGCTGCATCGTTGCCATTGAGTCGAGGAAGCACGCGGCAAGGCGGCCGAGCCCGCCATTGCCGAGCCCGGCATCGGGCTCCTGCTCGAGCAGGGCGAGCCAGTCGAGACCCTTGTCCGCAGCGGCCCGCTTTGCGACCGGGCCAAGCAGGAGATTCCTGAGGTTGTTGGCGAGCGAGCGCCCGATCAGGAACTCCATCGAGAGATAGTAGATACGCTTGGGATTGTTCTGGTCGTACGTCTGCTCCGTGCGCACCCAGCGCTGCGAAAGGACGTCCCGTACGGCACGGGCGGCGGCCTCATAGCGCTCGCGCGGACCCACCGCCGCGGCATCGACGACATTGTCGAACAGAAGATGACGCTCGTAGAGCGCGTCGCCGGTCCCGCTGAACTGGATCGGGCCGCAGCCGTACTGCTCGAGCAGCTCTTTTACCTCTGCCTTGCCCGCCGTCCCAGTTGGCGCCACCCCTGTCTCGCTGCCCATACCGTCGTCATCCCCGTGTTGACAGGGTGCTGCCCTGTCCCGATCACCGACCTCTCATTGTTTTGCGGTTTTGGCCGGCATCGGCGGCTCGGTAGGCGCCAGCACCGACCTGAGCCTGCGCCAAAAACGGCGTCAAGGCCTAGCCATGGCCGTACTCGGCTTCTGGCCGCGGCTGGCACTGGCGTGGTCGCCAAACCGCTCGATCAGGACGCCGTGACGGAGGCCGCGGTCGCTGACTGTCAGCGAAGCCTGGCCGAGCTTCTCCATCACTGTCCTGACGACGCACGCGCCGGCCAGGATGACATCGGCGCGCTTGGGCTGCAGGCCGACGATCGAACGCCGCTCCGCCGCCTCGCGCGATCGGTACATCTCGATCTGGCGATCGATCTCCGCCCGGTCGAGCACCGTGCCTTGAACGACGTTAGGGTCGTACTTGCTTAGCCCGTGCTTGACCGCGGCGATGTTAGTGACCGCGCCACCCATCGCGACCAAGCCGTCCGGCGGCGGACGTCCCTCGATCCGCGACAGATCGGCACCGATCGCGGCGATCGCGTCCCGCAGCACGTCCGGGGCGACCACGCCGGCCAGCCCGAACCGCTCGGTGTAACGGACGGCGCCGACTTCGACGCTGAACCGCTCATCCACGCGCGCTCCCTGCCCGAACGTGAACTGGGTACTGCCGCCGCCGGTGTCGAACACGACCAGCCTGCCTTCTGGCATGCGCAGGCCGGCCTTGACGGCGAGGTAGGCCAACCGGCCCTCCTCCTCGCCTGGAATTACCTCGATCGAAACCCCCGTTCGAGCCCGAATCGCTTCCAGGACCGCCGCACTGTTGCGGGCGATCCGCAGGCCGGCCGTGCCAACCGCAACGATCGCCCGCACGCCGATGCGCTTCGCCTCGCCGCTCATGTCCGCGATCGCGCGCGCGGTCCGCTCCGCTGCTTCAGGCGTGATCTCCCCGTTCTTCTTGAGGCCCTCGCCCAGACGCGTCAACTCAGATCGATCGACGATCGCGCGCCACGATGCGCTGCCGTCGCGCTCGCCTATATGCAGCTTGACCGAATTCGTGCCCACGTCGATTACCGCGTACCGCTCAGGCGCGTCGTCGAGCAGCGCTATTAGGCCCTGCGCATAGTTGGTGTTCAAATATCCGTCGAGGCCGACCGATGCGACGGCCGAAACGACGGCGGCCGCGTCCTCAGCCTCGATCGCGATGGTGCGGGTGGCCCGCCCCTCCGCCCGGACGTCGCTGAGCTCCGAGATGCAGCCGCCGACGGTATACCGGACTCGGCGCTTGTGGACCCTGACAGGACGCAACAGCCCACTCGGCGCGACGGCCTCGTCGATGAACTGGTCGAGGGTGTAGGCGTCCCGGGCGAGCTGAGGCGCGGTCAGCCTCAGCGACTCGAACACCTTCGCCACGTCCGCAGCCGGCAGCGGGAACGCCTGCTTCATGACCGGCTCCCAGCGCTCCAGGCCGTCGGCGCTCACCTCGCGCAGGACCTTGATGTCCATGAGGTCGTCGCGCGCTTTCACGTTGGCACCGGACCCGCCGAGAAAGTACAGCTCATCGCTCTCCTGTACCGCGCCCGGCGTCAACTCCGCGAACCGTGTCTCCGCAATCCCGAAATGGGCGCCGAACGTGCGCCATTCCCAGCGCGGAACGATCGTGGCCATTATGGGATCTCCTACTGGGCTCGCGCCGCCCTCGGGAGGTGGCCAGCATTACGACCCGGCTTCCTTGAGAATGCTGGCGAAATACTCCAGAACGGTGCGCGTTTTCGTGTCCTGCGCGCCCTTAGGGTCGAGACCTAGGTCCCTCAGATGCGTCTCGAACTCTTTTCGGGCCTCAAGCGCTTGGTCGGGCGGCGCTTTGATCGAGACCTCGACCAGTTCCTCGCCGCTGGGCAGTCGCCATTCTTCGAGAGTCAGCTCATGCGGGAAGGTCTCGTGCTTCGGCTTCCAGCGCAGCACGCGGATTGGGCCGATCACGCGCAGCTTTTCGAATCCGAGCGGACCCTTGTAGAACTCCCTCAGAAAGCGCTCCTGGTCGCTGGAAAACAACTTGCCGATGGCGCGCTTTCCCTTTGCGACCTCGTCGATTTCGTCGCGTTGTTGCAGATCCGTAAGGGACGCCGAGCAGACCACATGGTCACCGACCCAATCGGCCTCCAGTTTGAACCCTTTCAATCGCAGCCAATCTTTGGGGATGGACGCCGGTTCAACCGGGCGGAATTTGACCGTGGAATCGTCGGCGTCGCCCTTGAGGAGCCTCGCGCGCAGAACCACTCTTGCCTTGAACAGATCGAGCTCCGGTGTGTCATAGAAGTAGACGAGGCGGACCTCCGCCGTGTCCTCGTCAACCTCCATCGCGCGTTCGGCTCGAAGCTCCTGATCAGGGCGGATCGTGCATTTGATCTCGACTGCATCCGTCGCAGCCATCGCGGTGGTGTTCATCGCGAACGCATCCCTAAGCAGCCAGGCAGTTCCCATGGCCTCCAGCCATGGGGCCCACCGGATCCCGAACCGTGACCTTCGACGGTATCGTCCATTTCCCGTGGGCTCAAGGCGAGCAGTAGGCGGCAATCCCCGCTGTTCGCTGGACGCTTGCCGCACGCCAACAAGACCGCGCGGATCATCTGGGCGATCATGACCCACGGCCAGCGCTACAGAAAACCTGTCGTCCAGACCGCGCACCACCCCCGGACCATCCCCAGCAAACGAGATTGAAAGGGCGAAACGGAGCGCAATGCGAATAGCCGGTCGTCGGGGACGAGAGCCGGGGACCGCGGCGGCAGGGGGCCATCTCAGTCGAGCAACGGCCCGTTCCAGATCTTAACGGCGGGTATCTCGTGATAATAACCGAGCACGCTGAAGGTGCCGGTGTTCAGCAGAAAGTGCTGCCCGCCGCCCGGGGGCAGCCCGAGCCAGCGCGCCGCGAGCACGCGCAGCACGTGGCCGTGCGCGAACAGGGCGACGTCGCCCGGGGCCGCGCGCGCCCGCGCGATCACCCGATCCACCCGCGCTCCCACCTGCTGCGGCGTCTCGCCGCCCGGACAGCCGTCCCGGAAGATCAGCCACCCTGGCGCCATCGCGTCGATCTGCTTGGGCGTCAGCCCCTCGTATTCCCCGTAGTTCCACTCGACCAGGTCAGGCTCGACGGCGGCCGTATTCCCGAAGCCTGCCAGCTCGCAGGTCTCCCGCGCCCGCTGCAGCGGGCTGACGAGCACGAGAGCGAACGCTTCCTTGGCCAGCACGGGGCGCATCCTCTCGGCGAGACGGCGCCCCTTGTCGGTGAGCGGAATGTCCGTCGTGCCGGTGTGCTGACCGCTCAAACTCCACGCGGTCTCGCCATGCCGGATCGGAAAGACGCTCACGCCCCGCCTCCTCCGGTTCAGACGTTGTCGGCCTCGGTCGATCCAACCCCGCCCGACGCTGCCTCCTGGCCCCACTTCCAGCCCGTGATCTCCGGCATGTCGTCGCCGTACCGGGCGATGTACTCCTTGTGCTCGATCAGCTTGTTGTGGATCGCCTGCTTGGCGTAGGCGGCGCGTGAAGCGAGCCCGGGCACCCGGTCGATCACGTCGTTTACCAGGTGGAAGCGATCCAGATCGTTCATCACGCACATGTCGAACGGCGTGCTGGTGGTTCCCTCCTCCTTGTAGCCGCGCACGTGGAGATTGCCATGACCGGTGCGCCGGTAGGTCAGGCGGTGGATCAGCCAGGGATAGCCGTGGAAGGCGAAGATGATCGGCTTGTCCGTGGTGAACAGCGCGTCGAAGTCGTGGTCCGAGAGGCCGTGCGGATGCTCGCTCGGCGGCTGCAGCTTCATCAGGTTAACGACGTTGATGACGCGGACCTTCAGGTCAGGCGCGTGCTTGCGCAGAAGGTCGACGGCGGCCAGGGTCTCCAGCGTCGGCACGTCGCCGCAGCAGGCCATCACCACATCTGGCTCCTCGCCGCGGTCGTTGCTCGCCCACTCCCAGATTCCGAGCCCGGCGGCGCAGTGCTTGATCGCCTCGTCCATGGTCAGCCACTGCGGCGCCGGCTGCTTGCCGGCGACCACGACGTTGACGTAGTCCCGGCTGCGCAGGCAGTGGTCGGTGACCGACAGCAGGCAGTTCGCGTCGGGCGGCAGATAGACGCGGACCACCTCGGCCTTCTTGTTGACGACATGGTCGATGAAGCCGGGATCCTGGTGGCTGAAGCCGTTGTGATCCTGCCGCCAGACGTGGCTGGACAGCAGGTAGTTCAAAGACGCGATGGGCCGGCGCCAGGGGATCTCGTTGCACACCTTCAGCCACTTGGCGTGCTGGTTGAACATCGAATCGATGATGTGGATGAACGCCTCGTAGCACGAGAAGAAACCGTGGCGGCCGGTCAGGAGATAACCCTCGAGCCAGCCCTGACACTGGTGCTCGCTGAGCATCTCCATCACCCGCCCGTCGGGGGCGAGGTGGTCGTCCCACGGCTCGGTCTCTGCGACCCAGGCGCGATTGGTGACCTCCAGCACATCCTGCCAGCGGTTTGAGTTGTTCTCGTCCGGGCTGAACAGCCGGAAGTTGCGCGCCTCCATGTTCAGCTTCATTACGTCGCGCAGGAAGGCGCCCATGAGCCTTGTCGATTCGGCCGTGACAGTCCCGGGCGCGGGCACCTCGATCGCGTAGTCACGGAAGTCCGGCAGCCGCAGATCTCGTAGGAGCACCCCGCCGTTGGTGTGAGGATTCGCGCTCATCCGGCGGGTGCCCTTGGGGGGGAGGTCGGCCAGCTCGGACCGCAGCTGCCCGCTGTCGTCGAACAGCTCCTCGGGCTGATAGCTCTTCATCCACTCCTCGAGAATGCGCACGTGGGCGGGGTTCTGGTGCATCTCGCCCATGGGTACCTGGTGCGAGCGCCAGTAATCCTCGGTGCGCCTGCCGTCGATCTCCTCCGGGCAGGTCCAGCCCTTGGGCGTACGGAGCACGATCATCGGCCAGCGCGGGCGTTCGGTGAAACCGTTGCGCCGCGCGTTCGCCTTGATGCCCTGAATCTCGCCGAGGATCGTGTCCAGGGTGGAGGCCATCAGCTCGTGCATTGTCGCCGGCTCGTCTCCCTCGACGAAATACGGCGTGTACCCGTAGCCGCGGAACAGCTGGTCCAGCTCCTCATGGCTGATCCGCGCGAGCACACAGGGATTGGCGATCTTGTAGCCGTTCAGATGGAGGATAGGCAGGACCACCCCGTCGCTGACCGGGTTCAGGAATTTGTTGGAGTGCCAGCTGGTCGCCAGCGGGCCGGTCTCCGCCTCGCCGTCGCCAACGACGCAGGCGACGATCAGATCGGGGTTGTCGAAAGCGGCGCCGTACGCGTGCGAAAGCGCGTAGCCGAGCTCGCCGCCCTCGTGGATCGAGCCG
>JBKPNX010000237.1:0-9281 GCA_046732855.1 Pseudomonadota bacterium | reverse complement strand
GGAATGGGCCGCTGGGCTGGGAGGAACAGGAGTGAATTGGCAATTCGTCTGAAGTGGCAAAATTCTAGTTTCTTGGCAAGCCCATAACCTTTTTTTGGTCGTCAGCTTCACTGCTGACTGGCGGTAAGCATGCTCGCACGGAACTTGTTCTTCGGCGCGCCTGCACTGAGCTCCGGTTGGTTTGTGGCGCCGGAGCGTTGCCAATCGCTTTGGAACGGCGGATCATCAGTGTCCGGAGCCGGCAGATGGGGAAGCCGGCTAGTACACGAGGCGATCCGTGGCCGAGCGACCCACCGGTACCGTCACCTTCCTTTTCACCGATATCGAGGGCAGCACCAGGCTTTGGGACCAGCATCCCGAGGCGATGAGGGCAGCTGTCGCCCGACACGATGCGATTCTGCGAGACGCCGTCGAGGCGCATCTGGGCTATGTGGTCAAGACCATGGGGGACGGTCTCCTGGCCGCCTTTGGCACAGCGGATGCGGCTCTCGCCGCCGCCGTGCAGGCTCAGCGTTCGCTCCTGGCAGAAACGGGTAGCGAGATCGGCCCGCTTCGGGCTCGGATGGCGCTGCACACCGGTCCGGCCGAAGAGCGCGAGGGCGACTACTTTGGCCCGGCGCTCAATCGAGCCGCGCGCCTGATGGCCGCCGGACACGGTGGCCAGATTCTCCTCACTCAGACGACTTATGAGCTGGTGCGTCATGGAGCCGTGCCTGAGCTTACGCTGCGCGATCTCGGCCAACGCCGACTGAAGGACCTCATTCGCCCGGAGCACGTGTACCAGCTGATCGCGTCTGGGCTGCCCACAAACTTCCCGCCGCTCAACACGCTCGACCTGCGGCCCAACAATCTGCCCGTGCAGCTCACGAGCTTCATCGGGCGCGAGAATCAAATCACCGAAGTCAAGGGCCTGCTCTCGGCGGCAAGACTGCTGACGCTCACTGGCGTGGGCGGCACCGGCAAGACGCGCCTGGCGCTGCAGGTGGCGGCCGAGGAACTGGACACGTTCAACGATGGCGTGTGGCTGGTCGAGCTGGCGCCGCTGTCCGATCCCGGGCTGGTGCCGCAATCGGTCGCGATGGCGTTGGGCGTTCCGGAAGAAGTGGGCCGGCCGAGGTTGGCCACGCTGACCGACGCCCTGCGCGCCCGGCACCTGTTGCTCCTCCTGGACAACTGTGAGCACGTCGTCGAAGCGTGCGCGCGGCTTGCCGACGGGTTGTTACGGGCCTGCCCCGAGCTGAAGATCCTGGCGACCAGCCGCGAAGCGTTGCGCGTTGCCGGCGAGACGACGTACCAGGTGCCGTCGCTAGCGTTCCCGGAGCGCGGGGACGACCGGGGGGCGCCCTCGACAATACACGATGCCCCAGGCATCACTCAGTACGACGCCGTTCGCCTGTTCATCGATCGTGCCGTCGTCGTCGCTCCCGACCCTGCCGTGACCGACATCAATGCCCAGGCGGTGGCTCAGATCTGCCAGCGGCTGGACGGCATTCCCCTTGCCATTGAGCTGGCCGCGGCGCGGGCCCGCTCACTCAGCGTGGACCAGATCGCGGCACGCCTGGACAACCAGTTCCAGTTGCTGACCGGTGGCAGCCGCACCTTGCAGCGCCATCAGACGCTGCGAGCGCTGATCGACTGGAGCCACAAACTGCTCACCGAACAAGAGCGGGCGCTGTTGCGACGGCTGTCGGTATTCACGGGCGGCTGGACGCTCCAAGCGGCGGAGGCGGTGTGTTCGCAGGATGCGAGACCAGGTCTGATCTTGTCCCACCCCGTGATGGACCTTCTGGACGAGCTGGTGAACAAGTCGTTGGTCGTCGCCAACCGAGGGCCACCCGAAATTCGCTACCAGATGCTGGAGACGATTCGCCAATACGCGCACGAGAAATTGGTCGAATCAGATGAAGAATCTCGAATACGAGCCCGGCACCTGGCTTACTTCCTCGGGCTAGCGCAATCAGGTGAGATAGACGTGGTGGGACGAGAGGACCCTGCGTATTTCAAGATTCTGGAAACAGAACTCGATAATCTTCGCACAGCACTGGACTGGAGTTTGACAGAGCATAGCAACCCTGAAGACGCCCTCCGGCTGGCGGGCGCATTACGCTTTCTCTGGTACATAAGTTATCAAACGGAAGGAACGAAGCGGCTAACCGCCGCATTGGACAACAACGAAGAGATTTCTGCCGCATTGAGGGCTAAGGCACTGAACGGGTTGGCACTGATCGCGTCCTTTCAGGGCAACTATTCACAAATGAAGACTTATTGCAAAAAGAGTGCCGAGATTGCCCAAGAAGCCAATGACAAACATGAGATTGCGCTGGCTCTTGAACTGCTGGGTGTTGCCACCGCGATGCAAGGTGACTTGGAAGACGGCATATTGCTGCTACAAGAAACGCGTCGTCTCGCTCAAGAGCAAGAAGATAAATGGATGCAAGGATTCCATTGCGTTGATCTCGGGTATGCACTGATGCGTAAAGGCGATTACGCAGACGCCGAGACCATATTCGCTGATGGACTAAGAGTGTCGGATGAGATAGGCATGAAGATCAACGAAGCATACTGCCGCACCTTCTTGGCTGCACTGAAAATTCAAATCGGCAGCCTGCAGCTGGCAAGACAGAATCTTCAGGAGAGCGCTAAAATATTCATGGATGCCAGGGACAGGTTTGGACCGACGATGTCTCTGATCTACTTTGCCGAGCTGGCAAAAGCCGAACGCAGACTGGAGATGGCGGCCAAGCTGTTCGCCGCCACGGCGGCAATATGCAGAGCGGCTGGTATCACGCTTTTCCCCCTTGAACGCGCCACCTTGGATCGAAGTGTTGGCGAATTGCGTGCGCAACTTCCAAAGGCGTCATTCAAAGCTGCCTGGGCAGAGGGCCGGTCGATGTCGTTGGAGCAGGCTGTGGCATATGCGCTTGGGCCGATGCCATCGGTGAGCAATGCCGCGAGGGATGACGCATGAATTTCCCTCGATAGATGAATCAGCGCGCCTCCCCTTAGGTGTCTTCTTAACCTTATGGAAGGCGCGCCGGCGTGCTGTGGGTGATTCCCGTTGTGTCCGGCAGGTCGGGCAGGCGGCGCTCCTCGACCGCGTGACAGGCGTGCAGGTGAGTCGTGCCGGGATAGAACTGGAGCTTCGGCACCTCGCTGCGGCAGCGCTCGTTGGCGAACGGGCAGCGTGCGTGGAACGCGCAGCCGAGCGGCGGCGCCAGCGGCGAGGGCAGCTCGCCCTTGACTGCGATACGCCTGGAGCGATGGCGGGGATCGGTCGACGGGCTGCTCGCCTGGAGCGCGCGCGTGTACGGGTGCAGCGGCATCTCGAACACCTCTGCCCGCGCGCCATGCTCGATCGGCCGGCCGAGATACATGACGATGACCTCGTCGGCGACGTGGCGCACCACGGAGAGATCGTGCGAGATGAACAGGTACGCGAGCCTGAACTCGTCCTGGAGATCGCTCAGGAGGTTCAGCACCTGCGCCCGGATCGAGACATCGAGCGCCGAGACCGGTTCGTCCAGGATTACGATTTTCGGCTTGAGCATGAGCGCGCGCGCCACCGCGATCCGCTGGCGCTGGCCGCCCGAGAACATGTGCGGATAGCGCCCGTAGTGCTCGGGGCGGAGCCCGACATGGGCGAGCATGCGCCGCACCCGCGCCCGGCGCTCCTCGGCGCCGAGCTCCGTGTTCACTTTCAGCGGCTCGTCGAGGATGCTCCCGACCTTCTTCCTCGGATTGAGCGAGCCGTAGGGGTCCTGAAACACGATCTGCACTTTCTGGCGCAGCTTGCGCCGCTCCTCGCCCGTGACGCGGGCCACGTCGACGCCGTCGATTTTGAGGGTGCCGGCGCTCGGCGCCTCGATCAGGGTCAAGAGACGCGCGAGCGTGCTCTTGCCGCAGCCGGATTCACCGACGACCGCGAGCGTGCGCCCGGCGTACATCTCGAACGAGGCGCCGCGCAGCGCCTGCAAGGTCGCGCTGCCCTTGAACATGCCGCGCCCGACCTGGTAATGCCGCTCCAGGTTCTTGGCCTCGAGCACCAGGGCGCCGCGCTCGCGAGCCGGCGCCGGCTCGGCGATGACGACCGCGTCAGTCAAGACGCAAGTCCCCCTCAAGCGAAACAGACCGCGACTTGAGCCCGCCTGGGTGAGCGCGTGGCCGTTTCGCGTGCAGCGCAGTCCTTCGTCTTGGTCGTCTCTCTAGACCGGACACGACAGCTCGACCGCGTAGCGGGGGTGGTGCGCCGGCACGCCGCCGGTCAGCGGGTAGTGGCAGCGCACCTTGCCGCGCGGCCCGTCGGCGAGCGGCGGCTCGTGGCGCATGCAATATTCGGTAGCGTTGCGGCAGCGCGGGTGGAACAGGCAGCCGCTCGGACGGTCGCCGGCGCCGGGCACCATGCCGGGTATGGTCGCGAGGCGCCGGCCCGTGGCCCGCTCGGGCAGCGCGGCGAGCAGCGCCTCGGTGTAGGGATGCATCGGGTCGTCGAACAGGCCACGCGAACCCTGCACCTCGACCTGCTGGCCGGCGTATTGAACGACCACGTTCTGCGCCGTCTCGGCCACCACCCCCATGTCGTGGGTGATCAGGATCAGCGCCATGCCGCGCTGCCGCTGCAGCTCAAGCAGCAGATCCAGGATCTGCGCCTGGATGGTGACGTCGAGCGCGGTGGTCGGCTCGTCCGCGATCAAAAGACGCGGGTTGCAGGCGATCGCCATCGCGATCATCACGCGCTGGCTCATGCCGCCCGAGAGTTGGTGCGGAAAAGCGCTCAGGCGCGAGGCAGGCGAAGGTATGCCGACCTGGTCGAGCAGCTTGAGCGCCCGCGCGCGCGCCTGCCGGCGCGAGGCCCCATCGTGCACCCGAATCGCCTCGACCAGCTGAAAACCGACGGTGAAACAGGGGTTCAAGGACGTCATCGGCTCCTGGAAGATCATCGCCATGTCCTTGCCCCGGATCTGCCGGCGAGCGGCGCGCGACAGGCGCCGGAGGTCTTGGCCGTCGAACGCCAGCCGATCTGCGCTGACCCGCGCGGTCCAGGGCAAGAGGCCCATGACCGCGAGCATGGACACGCTCTTGCCCGAGCCGGATTCGCCGACGATCGCCACGATCTCGCCCTGATCGACCGCGAGATCGACCGCGTCGACCGCCCTGAACGGTCCGTGCAGGGTCGGGAACTCGACTGTCAGGTTCGCGATCTCGAGCAGCGGCATGACGCTGGCTTTGCGCTCTCGGGTGCGGCCGCAATCCTGATCAGGCTGGCACGCCAGCGGCGGCAGGCGCGGGCGGCCGCCACTATTGCAACGCCGGGGCGGCGCGGCTCAGGATAGGGGCCCCTATGCACCCCGATCAAGCGCGCGGTACGGCGGCCGGCCGACTGCCGTCCTCGCTTCGCAACTCAGCTCGCGCGCGTCGGCCCGCGCGGGCTTGACCGGATATCGCCGAGCAACAATGTCACGCTCATGCGCCGGCACACGATGGCCGTCACTCGGGAGCGCGCGATGCACGAGCACGACGAGGTCCTGGAGCGACTGAAGTCCTGGCAGGACGCCGGCCATCGGGTAGCGGTGGCGACCGTGGTCAGCACCTGGGGCTCGTCCCCACGCCCGGTCGGCAGTCAGCTCGGCGTCAACGACCGGGGCGAGATGGTCGGCTCCGTCTCCGGCGGCTGCATCGAGGGCGCCGTGGTCAAGGAGGCGCTCGAGGTGATGGCGGGCGCGCCGCCCAAGCTGCTCGACTACGGCGTTTCCAACGAGCAGGCCTGGGAGGTCGGCCTCGCCTGCGGCGGCAAGCTCGAGGTCTACATCGAAGCGGTCGAGTGAGCGCGCCGGCGTGGCCGGTCTTGCTCCGCCCGCACCAATCGATGAAACCGCGCCGGCCAGCGGGTCCTTCCTGAGATAGCTCGAACCGAGCGGTCCTACCTCCGGCACAGCGGATCGCGCGACGGGCGTGATGGGATCAGGCATGCTCCGCGCGAGGGTGATTTCGCCCCGCGCTTGGCAATTGACAAGGCCGGGCGGTTCCCGGCCTAGTAGCCTGAGCGGCCCATGACTGGCGGCCTCAGCCGATCCCAGGCCCGCGGGAATGGGCCACGTCAGGGAGACATGACCGATGACGAGACGGATCGTTGCCGGCAGCCTCGGGCTGGCGCTCGCGGCCCTGCTGGCGCCCGACGCCCACGCCCAGAAGACGCTCGTGTACTGCTCGGAGGCCAGCCCCGAAGGATTCAATCCGCAGCTCTATACCGCCGGCACCACGTTCGACGCGTCTTCGCGCGCGATCTACAATACGCTCATCGAGTTCGAGCACGGCACGACCAATCTTCGACCCGGTCTCGCCGAAAGCTGGGAAGTGTCGGACGACGGGCTCCAGTACACTTTCCATCTGCGTCCGGGCGTGAAGTTCCAGACCACCCAAGGCTTCACGCCGTCCCGCGACTTCAACGCCGACGACGTGACCTTCAGCTTCGAGCGCATGTGGAAGCCGGACCATCCCTTCCACTCCGTCTCTGGAGGCACTTACGAATACTTCAACAGCACTGGCCTGCCGACTCTGCTCAAGGCGATCGAGAAAGTCGACGAGCACACCGTGCGCTTCGAGCTCAGCGCGCCCAACGCCACCTTCCTGCCGATCCTCGCGATGGACTTCGCCTCAATCCTGTCGGCGGAGTACGCCGACCAGATGAGCGCGGCGGGAACCCCCGAGCGCCTCGACCTCGAGCCAGTCGGCACCGGGCCGTTTCAGCTTCAGGCCTACCAGAAGGACGCGGTCATCCGCTATCAGGCGAATCCCGACTACTGGGAAGGCAAGGCGGCGCTCGACAACCTCGTCTTCGCGATCACGCCCGACGCGTCGGTGCGCTGGCAGAAGCTGCAGGCGGGCGAATGCCACGTGATCCCCTACCCGAACCCGGCCGACCTCGAGGCGATGCGCGACCATCCCGAAATCCAGGTCCTCGAGCAGGAGGGGCTGAACGTTGGCTATCTCGGGTTCAATACCGAGAAGGCGCCGTTCACCGACGTCCGGGTGCGCCAGGCGCTCAACCTCGCGGTCAACAAGGAAGCGATCATCGACGCGGTGTTCCAGGGTGCGGGCCGGGTCGCCAAGAACCCGCTGCCCCCGACCTTGTGGTCCTACAACGACGAGGTCGAGGATTACCCCTACGACCCCGAGCGGGCCAAGCAACTGCTCGCGGAGGCAGGGGTCAAGAACCTCTCGACCAACATCTGGGCGATGCCGGTGCAGCGGCCCTACAATCCCAATGCCCGGCGCATGGCCGAGCTGATCCAGGCGGACTGGGCGGAGGTCGGCGTCCAGGCCGAGATCGTGAGCTTCGAATGGGGCGAGTACCTGAAGCGCTCGCAGGCCGGCGAGCACCAGACGCTGCTGCTCGGCTGGACCGCGGACATCGCTGACCCGGACAACTTCCTCGGCGTGCTGCTCAGCTGCGCGGCAGCCAAGGACGGCACCAACCGGGCGCGCTGGTGCTATCAGCCGTTCGACGATCTGATCACCCAGGCGGTGCGCACCAACGATGAGGCCAAGCGTACCGAGCTGTACAAACAGGCGCAGGTGATCTTCAAGGAGCAGGCGCCCTGGATCACGATCGCCCACTCGATCGTGTTCGTGCCCGTGCGCAAGGAGGTGGTCGGCTACAAGATCGACCCGTTCGGCGGGCACGAGTTCTACGGCGTCGACCTCGCGAGCTGAGCCGGCGCCGCGGCTCGATCTCGGCGCCCGCTCCGCCGGCTCGAGCGCACGTCGGTGGCGGGCGGGCGACGGGCGGAAGCTCGATCGGGTGCAGCGCTCATCTCGCCGTATGCGCCGGCGACCTCGGCGAGCGCTTCTCCGAAGTCCCCAGCCGGCCGTCGGCGACGGCGTCTTGCCCGATCCTGGCAATGATCTGCTTAGGAAGCGCGATCTATAGATCGTCATGTTTTTCTCTCGAGAAAATAACCGAAGGATAGCCGCTGGAAAATCTGTCGGATAAGCAGGATATAAATCCTGCACAGACATTTCATTAAACCCATCTGTGTTGATGGTCATATCGACATCATCTTAAATGTAGCTCACCAGGATGAATTGCTTGGGTTGCTTATACCCGCCCAGCGCGAAATCGATTATGCGAATCCGACGATCCCCATATTGGGGATGACCGAGCTTAATTGATCCGCGTATTCTTGATGGTCAGCCACATAGTTGCCAAACCATTCGGCCACTGACCCGCCCAGGATGGCGACCACATACTCGCCCGAGTCGTGTTCTTCGTGCAGCCGCTCCAACTCACGACGTTTCTCAGGACGAATATACCGATATACGAATGAGATTCGTAGCCTTTGTTCCATCTCACGAGCTTGTAATCGGGATCGTTCAGATAAAAGGATTCATAGTTTCTTCGATCAATGCCGAGACCATAAGCCACAAACAACTTGGCTGCCAATTCGATCAACAAGAAGGCCCCCACCAGTGACGCCGCGAATGCCGCGCGGATTGCCAACCAATGCCTGCCATCCTCCCGTGCGAACGCCCGCTGATCAGTGTTGTTGGTTTCCGCGACACCCGCTGCTGGCAGTCAGGTCATGGCTTGAGCTGGACGCAGGCGGGCGCGGCTCGAATCCACCCCGGAGTCGGAGCACCTCGCGGTGACGGCGATCGACCGGTCGAGCTTGCCGTTGATGCCGGCGAGCACGTTGCGCGCGGCCGAGATCGGCATGCGAAGCGCGCCTCCTCGCCGAGGCCGACACTGTGCGCCGTGACGACCACGTGCTCGCACGCGAGCGGACGAGCAGCCGACGGAGCGACGGCGTCCTGGCCTTTCACTCCACCAGCACCGTGTCGAATTCGGCGAGCGTGGCGCGCAGCTCCGAGAGGTCGGACAGGCGGTGCAGCCGGGCGATCAGGCGGTCGAGCCGGGGCGTCAGGAAGATCAGATAGCGGCCGGGCTCAGCGGTCACCCAGTAGGTGTGCGCCGTGCCGGCGGGTACGAACACCGTGGTGCCCGCGGGGGCCTCGACCTCGCGGTCGGCGAAGCGAAAGCGCAGCGACCCCTCCAGCACATGCCACGCCTCGTCGTCGGAGCGGTGGACGTGCAGCCAGGAGGGGCCGGAGCCGGTCCACTCGTGGACCACGAGCGTGGTCCCGGCGGCGGCGATCGCGGGCGCGCCCGGTCCGGCGACGATCGGCCCCGACGGCGCCTGGTTGCTCCCCTTTGCCACGGACATCTTCCTCCCCAGCGTCTGGTGCTCGAGCAAAGCCGCGCGGTCGGGCTCGCCTCACAGCAC
>JBKPNX010000236.1:0-8657 GCA_046732855.1 Pseudomonadota bacterium | reverse complement strand
TTTGCACTCTTCCTGAGTTGGGCGTGTCGCGCAAGCAGGTGCACGACTGGAAGCGCAGGCCAAATTTTGCCTGGAAATGCCGTCAGGCAAAATGGCCGAAGGTGACGGGCGCCGCCGGCGAACTAGCTAACCGTCGGATTTACTTGGGGTTTTCTGATGGGCGCGCTCGGACTCGAACCGAGAACCCGCTGATTAAAAGTCAGCTGCTCTGCCAATTGAGCTACGCGCCCGCGGCGATGGCCGAATCATGGCGATCCGGCCGGCATCGTCAAGCCGGGCCGACACCTCGCGCGCCGTCGCGTGCGGCCGCAGCGGTTCCGGCGGGGTCCGCGGCGGCGCGCTGGGCCAGCTCGGCGAAACGGCCCGCCTCGATCGCCGCGCGCGCCTCGGCCATCACCCTCTGATAATAATAGAGGTTGTGCCAGGTGAGCAGCATCGCGCCCAGAATCTCGCCTGCCTTGATCAGATGGTGCAGATAGGCGCGGCTGTAATCGCGGCACGCCGGACAGAGGCAGCCGGGCTCGAGCGGCGAAAGGTCGTCGGCGTGGCGCTGATTGCGCAGGTTCAGCGGCCCGCCCGCGGTCCACGCCTGCGCCGTGCGCCCCGAGCGGGTCGGCAGCACGCAGTCGAACAGGTCGATGCCGCGCGCCACCGCGCCGATCAGGTCGGCCGGCTTGCCGACCCCCATCAGATAGCGCGGCCGCTCCGCCGGCAGCGCCGGGGCGGTCAGCGCGACGGTCTCGAACATCAGCGCCTGGCCTTCGCCCACCGCGAGGCCCCCGATCGCGTAGCCATCGAAGCCGAGCTCGACCAGTCGCGCCG
Organism: Pseudomonadota bacterium; assembly: GCA_046732855.1. Taxonomy (GTDB): domain Bacteria; phylum Pseudomonadota; class Alphaproteobacteria; order Geminicoccales; family Geminicoccaceae; genus JBKPNX01. Next base: position 7,835 of record JBKPNX010000236.1, on the reverse strand, counting down.
CCGATTCCAGACGCAGGTCCGGATCGACGCCACCCTGGACGATCCCGAACAGGCCGAACCCCGGGCGGACACGAAACGCCGCCTTGGACCGCTCCGCCCAGCGCATCGAGCGGCGCATCGAGGTCGCGAGCGCCGCCCGCTCGATCGGATAGGGGGTGCATTCGTCGAGCACCATGGTCACCGTGGCATCCAGCAGGTCCTGGATCTCGACCGCGCGCTCCGAGGTCAGCCGATGACGGCTGCCGTCCAGGTGCGAGGCGAAGGTGACGCCATCCTCGTCCAGCGTCCGCCGCTCGGCGAGCGACATCACCTGGTATCCGCCCGAGTCGGTGAGGATCGGGCCGGGCCAGGCCATGAACCGGTGCAGCCCGCCGAGGCGGGCGATGCGCTCGGCCCCCGGGCGCAGCATCAGGTGATAGGTGTTGGCGAGGATCATCTCGGCGCCGGCTGCGCGCAGCACGGCAGGCGTCGTCGCCTTCACCGTCCCCTGGGTCCCGACGGGCATGAACGCCGGCGTCTCGACGATGCCGTGGGCGGTGTGCAGCCGCCCGCGGCGCGCCGCTCCGTCGGTCGAGAGCAGCTCGAACCGGAACCCGGGCGCGCTCACCGCCGGGCGCGCATCCGCGGACGGCGTTTACGGCAGGGCGCGGGCCGGCAATTCCCGCGCGCAGCAGCGGCCCGGCGCGGCTCCCGGCCAGTTTCGTCGCGGAGCGGCTGCGGCGCCGGCCGCCTCAGCGGCCGCGCCCGGTCTTCGCGCGCAAGGCCTCGATCCGCTTCGACGCCTCGGCCTTGCTCAGATCGGGGTCGAACGCTTCGCCCGCTTCCTCGCACAACGTCTTCAGATAGGACGCCTGCGCACCGGTCATCGGCTCGTCGCCCGTCGTCCAGTCGTCCGGATCCTTCTCGCGGTTAGAAAACTGCGCCCGGTCGGGATCGGATGTTTTGGGATTCCCGCTCATGCGTGGCTCCATATGGTTGGCCCTGGCCGGAGCTGCCAGATAAGGCGCGTTTCGCTCGGGGCAAACGCCCCGGCAGCCTCACGGTTCCGCCTCGGCCCGCTCGAGCAGACAAGCATCGCCGTAGGAATAGAACCGGTAACCGGCGGCGATCGCGTGCGCATAAGCCATTTTCATGCGCGCCAGCCCGGCGAACGCCGCGACCAGCATGAACAGGGTCGAGCGCGGCAGATGAAAGTTGGTCAACAGCAGGTCCGCGGCCCGAAAGCGGTAGCCCGGCGTGATGAACAGGCGGGTTTCGCCGGCGCCCGGGCGGACGGAGTCAGCGGCCGGGGCGGCGGTCTCGAGCGTGCGCAGCACCGTGGTGCCGACCGCGACGATGCGGCCGCCCGCGGCACGCGCGGCGTCGATCCGTGCGGCGGCCTGGGGCGGCACCTCGTACCATTCGGCGTGCATGCGATGCATGCTCGTGTCGATCGCCTTGACCGGCAGGAATGTGCCGGCGCCGACGTGCAGGGTGACCAGAGTATGGTCGATGCCGTGGTCCGCGAGCGCCCCCATCAGGCGCGGCGTGAAGTGGAGCGCCGCGGTCGGCGCCGCGACCGCGCCGGCGCGCGCGGCGAACATGGTCTGATAGTCGGCGCGGTCCCGCGCGTCGCCCTCTGGGGGACGTTTGATATACGGCGGCAGCGGCATCTGGCCACAGCGCTCGAGCCGCTCCAGCAGGAGCTCCGGAGCGCAGCCGAAGCCAAGCGTGATCTCACCCCCCTCGCCTTTCGCCAGCACCTCGGCCTCGAAGTCGGCGCCGAACTGCAAGCGGTCGCCGAGGCGGCATCGGCGCGCCGGCCGCGCGAAGGCGCGCCAAAGGGTGACCCCGCACGCGGCTGCATTGGCACCGCCGCCCTCGGCGGCACCGACGCTCGCCGCGCCCCCATCGACCGGCCGATGCAGGGTGACCTCGATCGTCGCCGCGCCGCGCCGGCCGCGCAGCCGCACCGGAATCACGCGGGTATCGTTGAACACGAGCAGGTCGCCTGGGCGGAGCAGCGTCGGCAGATCGCGCACGCGCCAATCCTCGAGCGACGCCCGTCTCACCGCCAGCAGGCGGGCGGCGTCGCGCGGCCGCACCGGATGCTGCGCGATCAGCTCCGGCGGGAGGGCGAAATCGAACAAATCGACGCGCATGACAGACGTAAACGCGATCGGCGAATCGCGCGAGCACCTGCTGCCATCATCGGGCGAGCCATCGTCAATAACGGCCGCCTCAACGGGCAAACTTGCCTGACTGAGGACGCCGCCAAGCGTCGTTGTAGGCAGGCACCTCGATTGTACGTCGGAATTGCTACCGAGAACACGAGTGTCCTAGGTCATACGCTCGAACGGATCAGCCGTGGCTGCCTGGCCCTCCTGTCCAGCGGCAACCATGCCTGATCTCGCGCGGTCTGAGCAGCCTCGTAATGTACGATTTGATCAGCGATGCGGCTTCGTCTTCGTCGCGGTGACGATCGTCGCGGCGATCGGCGACAGCACGCGTTTCGGCAACCCGCGCCAGGACATGAGAAACTAGCCAGCTGCGGCGGCGCTCGGGTGGCAGGCGGTCCCCTACGATCGGCTCCGGAGCGGCTGCCGCTGGAAATGGCCCATCGTGCTGGATTCTGCCAGGGCCTCGGGGCCAACTCCAGTCCGGTCAGCGCGGTGAATTGCAGACGATGATCAGGGCACGCGCGGCCGACGGGTCGCGGGCGGGAGCCAACGGGGCAGAAGGCTCGCGATCGCGTTTGCGAGGTCGGTCGCGAGTCGCGTCCGACACGACTCGGTCTGGCGCAACTCGGCGACGACCTCGAGCTGGATCGCGTCGATCCCATCGGCGAGGTGGCTGCCGTAGGTCTCGACGGTATAACCGCCGGTGAAGGCATGATGCTCGGGCACGCCGAACTCGCTCGGCAGCATCGCGTAGCCGGCCGCCTGCAGCAGTCCGACCAGCCCGCGCCGGCGGTAGAGCGCGTCGTCGCTCGTGCCCGCCCGGAGCGCGGTGATGGTCAGCCCATTCTCGGTGCCCAGATAGATGTCGGCGGGTGCATCCCGCTGGCGGGTCGCGCCGTGCAGATCGAGCAGCAGCCCCATCCCATCATTCTCGGCGCGAATCTCGTCGACAAAGTCGCGCAGCACGGCGTGGTACTCGCGGTAGTAAGCCTGGGCAGGGCCAGGTTGGAGGGCGCACTCTTCCGACCGGTTCGCGTCGATGTACTTGCGATGGAACCCGGCGATCACGACGTAGGGCGCCTCGCCCGTCCGGTGCCGCAGCAGCTCCGCCGCCACTCGGGTGATGTCGGCGACATTGAGGTCGCGAGATGGCTGAAAATCGCATTCATCGGGGAACTGGTCACGCTTTCTGGCGTCCACCCCTTCCGGCTGCTCGGTACCATCGTGGCCGCAGGCGAGCAGTACCGGCAATGTCCCGCGCAGGCGATCGACCAAAAGCGCGCGGTCATATGCCTCAAGGACAGGCCTGTACGAGATGAACTGCGGCGCCATTGGCTTCCCTCTTTTCTCAAATCTACCGAGTGGCCTCTATTCCAACGACCGACTCCCCGCGCTGCGCAAGCGTGTCGCTCAGCATGTACCGCCATGGTCTCAAAAAGCCTGTGAAGCGCGTCACACCCGCCTCCGTCGATCGTTACGCAGGCCCTCCAGGAACTTCGTCAATGGCGGCTCGCCGGGATGCTTCTCGAGCCGGGGGGCGCAGGCGGCGGCAAGGCGGGCGCGGGTTGCCGCGATCACCGGTTGCCATGATCGATGTCGGGGCACTGGCGAGCTGGCGCCGTTCCGTGCTCTCCTGCGCGGGGGCGTGGGCCAGGCCGCATGGCGGATGCTGAAAGCCCCCGATTCCCAAAGCATGCTGCTCCGATTCGGCGCGTGAGCGCTGTTGGGCGGCCTCGGCCCCTATTTCTGGGGGCAGCTGGCTCGCGATTCCGTTCTTCCTGTGTTAAGGCGTCCTCTACGGCTCGGCCGTGGATTCGCGCTGGCGCGAACGCACCCGTGGCACGCCTGCCACGAATTCCGAGCGGACCCGAGTTCACCCCGGGCGCAGCTTGGGTCGAGGCGACATCGGAGAAGGGGAAGGGCCATGGCCTATCGCGTTGAGGCGTGCAACGCCAGCGACCTCGAGGAAGGGGACTGATCTTAGGAAATTCGACAGGCGGGCGCGCGGCGCAGCTGCCCGCCGCGCTCCTGGAGGAAGCACCCATGGATGACGCTCTTTACGGCCAGCGCGACAGCAGGGGCAACTGGAAGCCGTTCAAGCGGGTCAAGTATCCGGCGGTTTTCGTCTGGCCGGTCGAGCCGCTCAGCGTTCTGAAGTGGCTGTTCGGCTACCCCAGTTACATCTTGCCCTGGAATCTGCTCTATGCCGCGATCGCGGTCGCTGTCTGGATGTACCTGACCCCGCCGGTCGAGACGTTGCAGACCTTTACGCCCGGCTGGATCGCCTTCGTTTTCGGGCGCAATCTGTGCCTCGTCGCCTTGTTTTTCGGCGCTTTCCATCTGCGGCTCTACATCAGGAAAGCGCAGGGCAACATGTTCAAGTACAACGGGAGATGGCTGGACACGGACAACCCCGTGTTTCTCTTCCGCGACCAGACCATCGACAACATGATCTGGACCCTGGCGAGCGGGGTCCCGATCTGGACGGCGTACGAGGTCCTGACGCTTTGGGCCTTCGCCAACGGCTACATCCCTTGGATCAGCGGGGCGGCCCACCCGGTCTATCTTGCCCTGTTAATGCTGGCGATCCCGCTGCTGCGCGAGGTCCACTTCTATTGCGTCCACCGGCTGCTCCACGTGCCGGTACTGTACCGGATCGCGCACAAGCTCCATCACAACAATGTCAATCCAGGCCCATGGTCGGGCCTGTCCATGCACCCGATCGAGCACCTGCTGTACTTTTCGGGCGTGCTGATTCACTGGATCGTGCCATCGCATCCGGTTCATGCACTGTTTCACCTGATGCACGCGGGGCTGTCGCCGGTGCCGGGCCATACCGGCTTCGAGAAGGTCGTGGTCGGCAAGGAAGGCGCGGTCGATACGGATTGCCTCGCCCACTACCTTCATCACAAGTACTTCGAGTGCAACTACGCCGACGGCTCGATTCCGCTCGACCGATGGTTCGGCACCTTCCATGACGGCTCCGACGCGGCGCACGAGGCCATGAACCGCAGGTTCATGGCGCGGCGCGCCAGATTGCGGCGAGCAGCGCCTAGGCTGCGAGCCCGCACGCCCATCGACTGATGGCGAGGCGGCATAGTCGGCCGAGCTTGACCGGGGCGCCGGGGCCCTTGGACATCGGGCGAGGCGGCCTCGCGAAGATCAAGGAACGAGGAGCGGATCCATGGTCAGTTGGGTCGAGGCCTGCAGCGCCGACGATATCGAACAGGAGGAGGTCATTCGCTTCGATCACGGCGGGCGCACCTTCGCTGTCTATCGTTCGCCGGAGGACGAATACTTCGCGACCGACGGCATCTGCACGCACGAGCACGCGCATCTGTCGGACGGCCTGGTCATGGATAACATCATCGAATGCCCGAAGCACAACGGCCGCTTCGACTACAAGACCGGCGAGGCCAAGGGCGCGCCGGTCTGTGTCGATCTCAGGACCTACCAGGTCAAGGTCGAGAATGGGAAAGTGCTGATCGACGTGGACGAATGATCGGGCTGCTGGCTTCAAGCGAGCGACAGGGCCCTGACCGGGCTCAAGGAGAAGCCCGAAGGAGATGCTCTCGATGCGCGCTCGAGCCCGCACCTGCCTCGAAGCCGTGGAGCGATGACTGGGCACGGCGCCATGATCATCGTCGGCGCGGGCCAGGTCGGCGGGCGCGCTGCGCTCACTCTGCGCGAGACGGGCCATAGCGGGAGGATCGCGCTCTGGGCGACGCCGCTGCTCAACGCGCGGCAGCTGCGCGCGACCTCTCGAAGCCCGGCGTGAATGACGGCACCTCGTCTGACTCGACTCGCGTGCCGCCGGGAAGATCGGGCTGCCGACCTTCAACCACGCCACCGCGCACGTGTTTGGCAGCTGATCGCTGAACCCGGGCCGATGGCCCTCGACGTGCCCGCCGCTGCCCACAAAGCGAAGGATCTCGGGACCGTCGGGACCGTCCCGGATTCGGTGGTCGAGGCATCGGATTGGCCGGCGCGGATGCCGGCAAGGGCGGCACGTTCGTGCGGCTGCCGCGGGGCTGGCAAGTAGAGAACCGGCCGGCTACCTCCACTGCAGAGCAGCAGCTACGAGTTGCGGGTCCGGCGGCGCATCAATGAGAGTTGTGAGGCGGGCGGCCGGCGAACCGGCCGCCCGGAATTGAAGACCGCAGGCGCGATCTACAGCAGCCGGCCCGGATGTCCCGCAGGCGCGGCCTGCCCCACCCGCCGCTCAGATATCGTAGTACAGCACGAACTCGTACGGGTGCGGGCGCAGCCGGATCGGATCGACCTCCTTGTCGCGCTTGTACGCCAGATAGTTCTCGATGAAGTCCTCGGTGAACACGTCGCCCTCGGTCAGGAACTCGTGGTCGGCCTCGAGCGCCGCGAGCGCGGCTGCGAGCGAGCCCGGCACGGTCGGGATCTCGGCCAGCTCCTCGGGCGGCAGGTCGTAGATGTTCTTGTCGACCGGGTCGCCCGGGTCGATCCGGTTGCGGATGCCGTCCAGGCCGGCCATGAGCATGGCCGCAAACGCGATGTAGGGGTTGCACGACGGGTCGGGGCAGCGGAACTCGGCGCGCTTGGCCTTGGGGCTGTCCGAGTACATCGGGATGCGCACCGCGGCCGAGCGGTTGCGGATCGACCAGGCGAGGTTGACCGGCGCCTCGTAGCCCGGCACCAGGCGGTGGTAGGAGTTGGTGGTCGGGGCGGCGAACGCGAGCAGGGCAGGCGCATGCCTCAGGAGCCCGCCGACGTAGTAGCGCCCGGCCTGGGACAGCCCGCCGTACGCGGCGGGATCGCCGAAGATCGGCTTGTCGCCGTCCCACACCGACTGGTGCACGTGCATGCCGGAGCCGTTGTCGCCGAACAGGGGCTTGGGCATGAAGGTCGCGGTCTTGTTGTGGCGGCGCGCCACGTTCTTGACCACGTACTTGTACTTGATCAGCTTGTCGGCCATCGCGACCAGCGTATCGAACTTCATGTCGATCTCGCACTGGCCGGCGGTCGCGACCTCGTGGTGGTGGCACTCGACCTTGATGCCGATGCGCTCCATGGTCAGCGCCATCTCGGCGCGGATGTCCATCAGCGTGTCCGAGGGCGGCACCGGGAAGTAGCCTTCCTTGGGGCGGATCTTATGGGCGAGGTTGGGGCCCTCGGCCTCGGCCATGTTCCAGTGGCCCTCGACCGAGTCGATGAAGTAGGTGCCGTAGTTGACGTCCTGGCCGTAGCGCACGTCGTCGAAGATGAAGAACTCCGCCTCGGGCCCGAAGAACGCGCGCGTGCCGATCCCGCTCGAATTCAGATGCTCCTCGGCCTTGCGCGCGACGCCGCGCGGGTCGCGGCTGTAGTACTCCTTGGTCACCGGGTCGCGCACGTCACAGATCAGGACCAGCGTCTTGTGCGCGCAGAACGGGTCGAGGAACGCGGTCTTCTCGTCCGGCATCAACAGCATGTCGGAGGCGTGGATCTCCTGGAAGCCGCGGATCGAGGAGCCATCGAAGCCGAGGCCCTCGTCGACCGCCTCGACGTCGATCGCGCCCGCCGGAAACGAGGTGTGCTGCCACATCCCGGGCAGGTCGGTGAAGCGCAGGTCGACCATTTCGACGCCGTGGTCCTTGATCGCCTTGATCACGTCGTCGGGGGTCTTGCATCCCAGCATCATGGGTGAACGTCCTTTCTTGCTTG
>JBKPNX010000235.1:0-26856 GCA_046732855.1 Pseudomonadota bacterium | reverse complement strand
ACAGGGTGGCGGTGGTTGAGGATGGTCATCTCGAGCTCGGTGCCGGGCTCCGCCAGCTCGGGGCGGACCATGGCGAGCGCGAGCGACTTCTCCAAACGAAAGCCGTAGTTGCCGCCGGTCGCGCGCCCGACCAGCTGGCGTCCCTTGTAGATCGGGTTGTTGCCGAGCGCGTCGGCGTCGGTGACGCCCTGGACCTCGAGCGTCACGAAGGTGTTGGCGAAGCCGCGCTCGCGCCAGGCGAGCAGCGCGTCGCGGCCGATGAAATCGCCCTTGTCCGGATGCACGAAGCGCTCGAGCCGGGATTCGTGGGCTGCATACTCGATCGACAGCTCGCTGCCGATCAACCGGTAGGACTTCTCGACCCGCATCGAGTCCATCGCTCGGATGCCGAACGGCTTCAGGCCGAGGTCTTTGCCGGCGTCCATCAGCGCATCGAAGATGTGGTTCTGGTACTCCAGCCCGTGGTGCAGCTCCCAGCCGAGCTCGCCGACGAAGTTGACGCGCAGCGCCGTGACCGGCGCCAGGCCGACCATGATCGCCTGGCCGGTCAGCCACGGGAACGCCCTGTTGGACAGATCGGCGTCGCTGACCCGCTGCAGCAGCGCGCGCGCCTTCGGCCCGGCCACGACCAGCACGCCCACGGCGTTGGTCAGATCATCGAAGCGGACCGAGCCGTCGTCCGGAATGTGCCGACGCAGCCAGTCGTGGTCCAGGCGCTGCCAGGCGCCGGCCGAGACCAGATAGAAGCTGTCCCATGCCTCGCGCATGATCGTGAACTCGGAGTGCACGCCGCCCCGCGTGTTGAGCGCGTGGCACAGGTGCACCCGCCCGATCTTGCCCGGGAGCCGGTTCGCGACCAGGCGGTCGAGGAACCCCTCGACGCCGGGCCCGGAGACGCGCGCCTTGGCGAACGCAGTCATGTCGAGCAGGCCGACGTTCTGCGCGACGTTCCTGCACTCCGCGCCGACGTGCTCGAACCAGCGCGAGCGGCGGAACGACCAGTGATCCTCCTGCGGCACGCCCTCGGGCGCGAACCAGTTCGGCCGCTCCCAGCCGGACTTCTGGCCGAATACCGCGCCCAGCGCTTTCATCCGACCGTAGCAGGGCGCCATGCGTAGCGGCCGCGCGGCCGGGCGCTCCTCGTCCGGGTAGTGGATCGTGTAGACGTTGCGGTAGGCCTCCTCGTTCTTCTGCCGCAAATAAGCCTTGGTCGCGTAATCGCCGAAGCGGCGGGGATCCGCACCCAGCATGTCGATGGTCGGCTCGCCCTCAGTGATCCATTCGGCGAGCTGCCAGCCGGCGCCGCCGGCCGCGGTGATGCCGAAGCTGTGGCCCTCGTTCAGCCAGAAATTGCGCAGCCCCCAGGCCGGGCCGACGATCGGGCTGCCGTCCGGGGTATAGGGGATCGCGCCGTTGTAGACCTGCTTGACGCCGACCTCGCCGAACGCCGGCACCCGGTTGATCGCGGCCTCGATGTGCGGACTGAGACGCTCCAGGTCCTCCGGGAACAGCTCGTACTCGGCATCCTCGTGCGGCCCATCCAGGTAGCAGCAGGGCGCGCCGACCTCGTACGGCCCGAGCAGCAGGCCGCCCGCCTCCTCCCGCAGGTACCAGGAGGTGTCCGGTTCGCGCAGCACCCCCATCTCGGGCAGACCCTCGCGTTGCCGCCTCAGGATCTCGGGGTGCGGCTCGGTCACGATGTACTGGTGCTCGACCGGGATCACCGGCACGTCGAGGCCGACCATGGCGCCGGTCCGGCGCGCGAAGCTGCCGGTCGCCGACACCACGTGCTCGCACTGGACGTCGCCCTGGTCGGTCCGGACCAGCCACTCGCCCGACGGCCTCCATTCGATCCCGGTGACCCTGGTCCGGCGGTAGATCTCGGCGCCGCCGGCGCGCGCCCCCTTCGCCATCGCCTGGGTGACGTCGGCCGGCTGGATGTAGCCGTCCTCCGGATGGCGGATCGCGCCGACCACGCCTTCGATGTTGCAGAGCGGCCAGACCTCCTTGACCTGCCGTGGCGTCAGGAACTCAACCTGCACCCCGATCGTCTCCGCCACGCTCGCGTAATGCCGGAACTCGTCCATGCGGTCGCGATTCAGCGCGAGTCGGATGTTGGTGACCTGGCGGAAGCCGACGTCCTGGCCGGTCTCCTCTTGAAGTGTCTTGTACAGCGCGACCGAGTATTTGTGGATCTGGCCGACCGAATAGCTCAGGTTGAACAGCGGCAGGAGACCGGCGGCGTGCCAGGTGGCGCCCGAGGTCAGCTCCTTGCGCTCGATCAGCACCACGTCCGACCAGCCCTTCCTGGTCAGATGATAGAGGGTCGAGACGCCGACCGCGCCGCCGCCGATCACCACCACGCGCGCTTGGCTCTTCATCGCCGCCTCCCGCACTTTTTGTTCCCTTCCTGGCTCCGCACCATAGCGGTCGCTTGCCCATCGCGCGACACGAAGCGATTTGCGCTCAAGCCGCCCGCTGGGGGGCGGCAGTAGCGCACGAGCGCCAGAAACCAACATCGAGAAGCGCAGCCATTCGACGGGCCTATGCCGCTCCACTGGAACAGTGGTCTCGCCGCGGTTCATTTGCCGTCCTTCGGGGCGATGTGCTCGGCGATTACGGGCCAATAGCGGTCGCCGTCGCCCGCTTCGATCGCGCGGGCAAAGCGCTCGCGCACGAGGCGCGCGCCCGCCGCATCCACGCCCGTTTCTGCGGCGAGCGTCAGCGCGTATTCCAGGTCCTTGTGCGCGTACCGGGTCGAGAACGCGCGCTCGGGATAGCTGCGGGGCAGCATCGCGTTCTGGCCGTGGTTGCGCAGCGCGAAGCTGTCCGCCGAGCCCCGGCTCAGCGCGTCGAGCAGCACCTCGGGCGCGACGTCGCTCCGCCGGCCGATCGTGAGCGCCTCGGCGATCGCGGCGCCGATCTCGAACAGCACCATATTGTTCATCAGCTTCACGACCTGGCCGGCGCCGACCGGGCCGCAGTGCAGCACGTCGGTGGCGAAGCAGCGCAGGTACGGCTCGATCCGCGCGAAGGTCTCCGCGTCGGCGCCGACTATGACGCTGAGCTCGCCGCGCTCGGCGGCAAAGCGGGTGCGGGCGACCGGAGCGTCGGCGTAGGCGATCCCGCGAACGGCGAAGCGCGCCGCGAGCGCGCGCGTCAGATCCACCGGCGCGGTGGAAAGATCGACCAGCGCGGCACCCGCCCGCATCACTCCGAGGAGCCGCTCGCTGACCGCGGCGAGCTCCGGACCGCCCGGCAGCGACAAAAACACCAGGGCGGCATCCCGCGCCGCGTCCTCGGCGGAGCGCGCGGTCTCGAGCCCTGCCTCCGCCAGTCGCGTCAGCGGCGCCGCGCGCAGATCGAAGCCGCGCACGCGGCAGCCGGATTCGCGCAACAGGTTGGCGCAGATCGGCTCGCCCATCACGCCGAGGCCGAAACAGCCGATCACGATCTCACTCACCCATGCCTCCCGCCGGTTGCCGCCCGTCGGGCCCGGCATCAGTCGTTGGACGTGCACCAGCGGTATCGCCTGTACCCCGCCGATGTGTCCACGGATCTGTGACCGCGTGCGGCACCGGTTGATTCCAAGGGTACGAGACGCCACTATGTACGTCATCGGGACTGGGGTGTCGGCGCACGGGCGCCGGCTGAGAACACACCCATCGAACCTGACCTGGATCATGCCAGCGAAGGGAGTCACCCGCCTCCATGGCAGCTGCCCCGTTCATCGCCGCCGTTGAAGCGCAAAAAGGGCGCGCGCTGCCCCGCGTCGCGGTGATCGGCGCCGGCGTGTCGGGTCTTGGCGTCGCCTGGCGTCTCGCGGCCGCCGGTTGCACCGTCACCGTGTTCGAGCGCGGCGAAGCGGGCCGCGGCGCGTCCTGGGCCGCGGCCGGCATGCTGGCGGCGGGCCTCGAGGCCGAGCCCGGCGAGGAACGCCTGCTCGCGCTCAATCTCGAGGGCCAGCGCCTGTGGCCGGCGTTCCGCGATCAGCTCGAAGCCGCCTCCGGCGTCGGGGTGGGCTATCGCGATGAGGGCACGCTCGCTGTAGCGCTCACGCGCGATGACGTCGAGCGGCTGCGCTTTGCGTTCGATTTCCAGCGCCGCTGCGGCATCGAGCTCGAGTGGCTGAGCGTCGTCGAGGCCCGCCGGTTGGAGCCGCACCTGCGTCCGGGCCTTGGCGCCGCGGTGCTGAGCCCGCACGACCATCAGGTCGACAGCCGTCGCCTGGTGCTGGCGCTCAAGCAGGCCTTAATCGCGGCCGGCGGCGTCCTGCGCGAGCACGCCGAGGTGCGCACGGTCGACGTCGCGGGCGGCCGGGCCTGCGGGGTCATCGTCGGCGACGAGCGCTGCGCTGCGGACGTCGTGGTGCTCGCGGGCGGCGCCTGGTCGGCCGGGCTTGACGGCCTTCCGGCCGCGGTCCGGCCGCCGGTGCGGCCGGTCAAGGGACAGATGCTGGCGCTGCGCATGGACCCCGAGCAGCCGCTGCTCCGGCACGTGCTGTGGGCGCCCAAGGGCTACCTGGTGCCGAAGGCCGATGGCCGGCTGATCGTCGGCGGCACGGTCGAGGAGCGCGGCTTCGATCCCGACTTGACCGCAGGCGGCGTGCTCGCGCTGCTCGAGGCGGCGTGGCGCGCGCTGCCTACCATCGAAGAGCTGCCGATCGACGAGCTGTGGACCGGGTTCCGCCCGACCAGCCGCGACGACGCGCCGATCCTCGGGCCGACGCCGGTCGACGGCCTGTTCGTCGCCACCGGCCATCACCGCAACGGCATCCTGCTGACCCCGCTCACCGCGCTGGCGGTCAGCGAGGCCGTCCTCTGCGGGCGCGTGCCCGAGGTCATCCGCGACTTCACGATCGACCGTTTCGCCGGGCGCGCCGGCCGGGATTCCGATCGGGCGGCGCAAGGGAGAGTAGCATGAAGCAGGAGATCGTCGTGAATGGTGAGCCGATGCCGCTCGAGCAGGCCACGCTCGCCGACCTGGTCGAGCGAAAGGCCAGCGCCGGGCGGCGCGGCATCGCGGTCGCGCTCAACGACGCCGTCGTGCCGCGCCGGGCCTGGCCGGCAACCCGGCTCAAGGCCGGCGACCGGATCGAGATCGTCAAGGTGATGGTGGGAGGCTGAGCCGTGCGCAACCTGGTCCGGGACGAGATGCTCCCGGCGGAACCTACCGCGCGGGAACCCGCGACGCCGGAACCCCTGACCATCGCCGGCGTGCCGATCGCGTCGCGCCTGTTCATCGGCTCGGCGGGCTACCCGAACCAGCAGGTGATGCTCGAGGCGATCGCGGCCAGCGGCGCGGAGCTGGTGACGGCCTCGATCCGGCGCATCGACCTCTCGGGCTATCCCGAGAGCCTCGTCGACGTGCTCGCTGAGCGCTGGCGGCTGTTGCCCAATACCGCCGGTTGCACCACCGCGCGCGATGCGGTGCTGACCGCGGAATTGGCGCGCGACGCGCTCGAGACCGATTGGGTCAAGCTTGAGGTCATCGGCGAGCGCGAGACCCTGTATCCGGATGTCGAGCAGCTGCTGCAGGCCGCCGGAGAGCTGGTGCGCGCCGGCTTCGTCGTCCTGCCTTATTGCAACGACGATCTGGTCACCTGCCTGAAGCTCGCGGATCTCGGGTGCGCCGCGGTGATGCCGCTGGGCGCGCCGATCGGCTCCGGCCTTGGCATCTGCAATCCGGCGATGATCGAGCTGATCTGCGCGCGCAGTTCGGTGCCAGTGGTGCTGGACGCCGGGCTCGGGACGGCCTCCGACGCGGCGCTCGCGATGGAGCTCGGCTGCGCCGCCGTGCTGGTCAATTCGGCGATCGCCAAGTCGCACGATCCGGTGCGCATGGCGGCCGCCTTCCGCCACGCGGTCGAGGCCGGGGACCTGGCGCGCCGCGCCGGGCGCATCCCCAAGCTGCGCCACGCCGAGCCCTCCAGCCCGGAGCTTGGCCTGATCGGCACCTAGTACGAAGCATCCTAAATTCGTGGGCCATACTTTCGTCATCGCTAGAGCGCGCAGCACTTCCGTCATCACAAGACTGCGCGGCACATCCGTCACCGCGAGGCCGCGTAGGGGTCGCGGCGATCCAGGCCGTCGCGCCCTGCCGGATTGCTTCGCGCGTGCCGGCGCTCGCAAATGACGAACCGCTCATGGATCGTGCTCTTCGTGAGTACTGGATGCCGCCGCTGCCGCTGCCCGCGCCGCCGGTCCTCTTGATCACCGATCGCCGGCAGGCGCGCCGACCGGTTGCCGAGGTCGTTGCCGCGGCGCTCGACGGCGGCTGTCGCTGGGTGTCGGTGCGCGAGAAGGACCTCCCAGCACCCGAGCAGGTGACGCTCGCGCGCGAGATCGTGCGCGTGGCCGAGCCCTTCGCAGCCTGCGTGCTGCTGCACGGCGACCCACAGCTCGCGGAACAGGCCGGCTGCGCCGGCGTCCATCTGCCGGCGGGCGGCAACGTAAGCGCCGCGCGCAGTCTGCTCCGCCCCGGCGCCTGGGTCAGCATCTCGACCCATGGAATCGAGGAAGCGATGGCCGCGGCCAAGGCCGGCGCGGATGCAATTACCCTCAGCCCGATCTTCGCGAGCGCGAGCAAGCCGGGCTACGGTCCGGCGCTCGGCCTCGAGCGCCTTGCGGCGGTCGCTGCAGCGAGCCCGATCCCCGTGATCGCGCTCGGTGGCATCGCGGACCCGGCGGGCGTGCGCGCCTGCCTGGCGGCGGGCGCCGCTGCGGTCGCGGTGATGGGTGCCCCGATGCGCGCGGCCGATCCGGCCGCGCTGCTTGCGCGCCTCGTTCACGCGACCGGGCTGGGCACCCTCAGTCGAACAGGCGCGCCTGCAGGCGGCGGTAGGCCACGATGAAGGCGACGCCGGCGAGCGCCGCGACGTAGGCGAGGTGGCCGAGCGCCGCGAGCAGGCCGAGGTCCTGGCCGGCGACGAGGGGCCGGACCACCTCGATCAGGTGAGTCATCGGCAGGATCCAGGCGATCGGCTCGATGTAGTCCGGAAACCGGTCGACGCCGAAGAACACGCCGCTGAAGATGAACATCGGCGTCACCCAGAACGTGAAGAAATAGCTGAAAAACTCCCACGACTTGGCGTAGGCGGTGGCGGCCAGGCCGCAGGTCGCGAAGGCGAAGCCGCCGAGCAGGATCACAGGGAGGCTCAACAGCGCGCCGCCGGACGAGCCTACGCCGCCCCACAGCACGCCCACGATCAGCACGCAGACCGCCGAGATCATCGCCTTGCAGGTCGCCCAGAACGCTTCGCCGAGCAGCAGCTCGAGCAAGGTCACCGGGGTCGCGAGCGTGGCGTCCCAGGTCTTTTGGAAGTCGAACCGGGCGAACGAGCCGACCGTGGTCTCGAAGCTGGCCGCGAACATCGCGGAATAAGCCATCATGCCGGGCACCACGAACGCGAGATAGCTGAGGCCAGCCATGCGGTCGACCACCGCGCCGAGACCGAAGCCGAACGCGAACAGGAACAGGAGGGGATTGGCGATGTTGGTGGTGACCGACGACCAGATCACTTTGCGCCAGACCAGGTACTGGCGCCGGGTCACGGCCAGCGAGTGTCGCGCGATCGCGCTGGCTTCTTGCATCACTTCTCCCGCAGCTGACGCCCGGTCAGGCGCAAAAACACGTCCTCGAGATTGGCCTGGCGATGCCAGTACACGACGTGCTCCGGCAGGCTTTCGGTGAACGCGCGGGGCGACTCGACGTAGTACAGGATCGCGTCGCCGATGTCCTCCTGCTCCCAGTGGCCATCGCTGAAGCCCGCCGGCAGCGGCTTTTGCACCTCGAACACGTGGCCCTTCACGTGGCGATCGATCAGATGCTGCGGTCGCCCGCGATCGAGGATGCGGCCGTGATCGATCACGATGATCTCGTCGCACAGGCGCTGCGCCTCGTCCATGTAGTGGGTGGTCAAGAGCAGCGTCAGCCCCTGCCGCTTGAGATCAAGCAGCCGCTTCCAGATCATCACCCGCGCCTGCGGGTCGAGCCCGGTGGTCGGCTCGTCGAGAATCACCAGCTCCGGACTGCTGATCAGGGCGCGCGCGAGCACCAGGCGGCGCTTCATGCCGCCCGACAGCTGATTGACGCCGCTGTCGACCCGTTCGCCGAGCTGCATGAAGTCGAGCAGCTCCGGGATGCGCTCGTCGAGCAGGGCCGATGGCAGGCTGAAATAGCGCCCGTACACCTCGAGGTTCTGGCGCACCGACAGGTCGGGGTCGAGGTTGTTCTCCTGCGGCACCAGGCCGATGCGCGCCCTGTGCTGGCGGGTCAGTTGGGCGACCGGCATGCCGAATACGCTGAGCTCGCCGGCGCTCGGCCTGGTCAGCCCCATGATCATGCGCATCGCCGTGGTCTTGCCGGCGCCGTTTGGGCCGAGCAGGCCGATGCAGCGCGCGGGCGCGACCTCGAAATCGATGCCCTGGACGGCAGGGACCCGGCCGTACGATTTCTCGAGGCTCCTGGCCAGAATCACCGGCGCGCTCATGGCTTCGACATGATCCTCAGATTATCCGGGTCCGAGATCTCGCTGATCGCCATCGCTGCGGTCGGCTGGTCTCACAAACCGCCAGCGACTTGTCGCTCGCGAGGCTCGGGCTGTTCTTCACCGCGTCACGTCTCCTTCGATGCGTCCGATGTGGGCCGATGGGCGCTTGATCCGGGGCAAAGGCGCCGTGGCGCGACGACCCGCTGCATGCAGCGGCGCGCCAGCGTGTTACAGCGCAATCCAGTAGCGACGCAACAGGCGACGGCCGGCCGGATCGGCAATCATGTTCTCGAGCTGCCCACCGTTTGCCTCGACGATGCGCGCCGACGCCACATTGTCCTGCCGACATGTGAGCAGCCCGCGGCGGAGCCCCGCGCGCCGGCACTCGTCGAGCGCCAGCGCCAGGATCAGCTCGCCATAGTCTCGGCCCCGCGCGGGTCCTTGAGGAGAGCCTCGGGATCGCCTGCGCTCGCGCGGAGCTTGGCGCGCCCGATCCGGGCGAACGACCGGCAGGGCGGCCCGTCTGCCAGCACGTCGACCGCGTCGTGAAGCGGGCCAAGACCCGGCCGCGAGCAGAGGCTGCCGAGAGTCACGTCGTGACTGGTCAGAACCTGAGCCAAAGCATGCCGCGGCCACCCTGCGTCGAAATCGAGCGCGTGGCTCTTCGATGCGGACGGGTCTGAATCGGAGCCCGCCAGTATGGCTCATCCTGCGCGCTGCAGTCCCAGCGTCAGGCCGCCGGACAAAGGTTGAGAACGGGTGGTGCGCCCCCCTGCTGCAGCCTGGCGATCTTGGCTCGGATATTGACGTCTCGGCCTGATCGAAGACTGCTCGGTTTCATCCCGGTGGTTGATCTCGCAGCGGGTAGACGTCGACAACATGCCCGACCAACCAGCGGCTGTAACGGGTCGGTGCGGTCGAGTTCGCACAGTCTGCACGGCCCGGCGCCGGTCTCCTTCGGATTCCTAAATAGAGATAGAAGGGAGCCGACATGCCGTCCTGCAGGCCGCAGAGCCAGGGGAGCGAAACCGAACGGGCCCGAGAAATCGGCCGAATCTAAAGACCTAGCGATTCGAGCCTGGCGGTGAATGCCCCACGGGGCCTCGGGCCACCCCTCCGATTGGGTGATAAAGGCACCTCGTCCCCTATCTCCCCTGCCCGCCCCGACTACCCGGCCGCAGAGCCCACGGCACGGCCCCCCTCCCCCGCTGGCGGGGCGCGAGCGCTCCCTTGAAGGCCACGACCAGATCGCCGTCCTTAAGGACGATCACCCCGTTCGGGGGCGCGGGGATTCCCAGGGTCGCATGGACCATCCAGACCAGAGGTTAAGGACAGTTGGTTAACGTCGGGTTAGCCGTACACCGGGGGCTGTGCGGGCGCCTGACCGGAGCTTGGACTCCCGCTGAGGCTCAGAGCAGGTTCGTGCCGTCGGGGGCGAAATAGAAGGCGCGCTCGAGCTGAAGCGAGAGGTTGATCCGGTCGTCTTCGCGCACCGGGGGATCGCCCTGGATCAGGACGCGCACTTCCTGGCCGCCGCAGTCGACCAGCACCAGCGTGCGGCTGCCCATCAGCTCGATCAGGGCGACGCGCCCGGCGAGCTCGCCCGCCGGATCGATCCGCACGAACTCCGGGCGGACGCCGAGCGTCATCTCGCGCGCCGCGCCGTCCAGGCGGCCGGCGAGCTGCGCCGGCACGCGCACGTTCAAAAGCGGCGAGACCAGGCGCACCTCGCCGGCGCGCTGCTCCAGCACGCAGGCGAACCGGTTGATCGGCGGCGAGCCGATGAAGGTGCCGACGAACAGGTTCGCCGGCCGGTGATAGATGTCGTGCGGCGTATCGACCTGCTGGACCACGCCGTCCTTCATCACCGCGACCTTGTCGCCGACGGTCAGCGCCTCCTCCTGGTCGTGGGTGACGAAGATCATGGTCGTCGCGAGCTTGCGCTGGATCAGCTTGATCTCGGTGCGCATCTCGACCCGCAGCGCGGCATCCAGCGCGGCAAGGGGCTCGTCCAAGAGGAACGCGTCCGGCTCCATCACAATCGCGCGCCCGAGCGCCGCCCGCTGGCCCTGGCCGCCCGACAGCTCGCGCGGATAACGGTCGAGCAGGCCATCGATCCGCAGCAGGCGCGCCGCGTCCTCGACCCGCCGGTCGATCTCCTGCTTGTTCAGCGATTTACGCATGTCCAGGCCAAACGAGATGTTGCGGCGTACCGACAGGTTCGGGAACATCGCGGTGTCCTGGAACACGAACGCGAGGTTGCGGTCCTTGGGCGCGACGCGCGTGAGGTTGCGCCCCTTGACCCAGATCGCATCCGCATTGTCGGGGCGCTCGAGGCCGGCGATGCAGCGCAAGGTCGTGGTCTTGCCGCAGCCCGATGGGCCGAGCAGGACCAGGAGCTCGCCCGCATCGATCAGCAGATCGACGTCGTCGCACGCGATCACCGCGCCGCCGCGGAAGGTCTTCCTCAGGTGCTGGACGCGCAGGCCGTCAGTGCTGGCGCTCATGACCGCGCTAGTGACCGGCGCCGGCGAAGGTCTTCGACAGATGGCGCTGGGCGAGCATGTAAAGGATCACCGGCGGGATCCCGGTGATCAGGGTCATCACCATCAGCAGCTCCCACTCGATGCGCTCGCCGCCGGCGGTCGCCACGTAGATCGCGACCGAGGCGGTGCGCGGGCCGTCGCCCGTGGTCAGCATGTTGGAGAACAGGAAGTCGCTCCAGCCCTGGAGGAACGCGAGGAACAGGACCGAGACGATGACCGGCTTCGCGAGCGGCAGCATGACCCGGTAGAAAGCCTGGAACTGGGTGCAGCCGTAGACCATCGCCGCCTCTTCCAGATAGCGTGGCAGCTGGGCAAAGTAGCCGCGCAGAATCCACATGGAATAGGGCACCGCGAAGATCTGGAAGGCGAGCCACAAGCCGAGGAACGTGTCGAACAGGCCGATCTTGATCCAGGTGATCGTTATCGGCACGACCAAGAGGATGAACGGAAAGATCAGCGTGCCGACGATCATGTAGAAGAAGGGCTCGCGCAACGGGAATTCCTTGCGCGCGAAGATGTAGGCGCCGGGCAGCGAGATCGCGACGGCGAGCAGCGCCGAGCCGATGCCGGCGATCAGGCTGTTGAGCAGGTAGAGGTGGAAGTGGTTGAAGACGAACACGTCGCGCCAGGCCTCGACGCTGATCGCGCGCGGCAGCCAGGTCGTGTCGTAGACCTCGTCCGGCGGCTTGAACGCGGTGACGATGACATAGACGTAGGGGATCAGAATCAACGCGAGCACGAGCGCGAGCGCGCCGTAGGTCAGGACCTTCTGGGTCAGGGTCGCGCGGTTGTCCGCCATCGCGCCGTGCTCATGCCGTCCGGAACTGGCGCTGGAACAGCCAAGCGAACGGCAGGATCAGGAGCGCGGTGATCGCGACCAGGAACATGCCGACCGTGAACGCCATGCCGAAATCGCCGGACATGAACGCGAAGCGGTACATCAGGATCGAGAGCACGCTGGTCTCGTAGCCCGGGCCGCCGCCGGTCAAGGTGAACGGCTGGTCAATCTTGGCGAGATTGAAGGCGAGCCGCAGGATCACCACGACCAGGATCGCGCCTTGAATGTTCGGCCAGGTCACGGTGACGAACCGCTGCCACAGGTTCGCGCCGTAGATCTCGGCCAGCTCGTAGTGCGATTCGGGGATCGACTGCAGCGACGACAGGATGATCAGGAACATGAACGGCCAGAACGTCCAGCTCGCGACCAGCGTGATCATCCACTTGGCCCACGAGTTCTCGGAGAACCAGTAGATCGGCTGATCGATGATGCCGAACGCGAGCAGATAGTGGGTGATCATGCCGAGGCTCGGGTCGAGCAGGAACAGCCAGATCGCGCCGACCACGACCGGCGGCATCGCGTAGGAGATGATCATGATGCCGCGCCACAGCGGCTTGAACTTGACGAACTTCTGCTTCAGCGCGAGCGCGGCGGCCAGCGCCACGATCAGCTGGAACAGGGTCGAGAGGGAATAGATCAGGGTCGCCCGGATCGCGGTCCAGAAATATTCGGCATGCACGAAGTCGGCGTAGTTCTGCAGGCCCTTCCAGCGTGGCTGGCCCATGAACGGCCACTGGTGCAGGCTCATCCAGATGCCCTGGAGGAACGGCACCCACAACAGCAGCACCATGAACGCCGTGGTCGGCAGCAGGAACAGGACGATCAGCCAGCGCTCTTCGGACCGGCTCACGGCCGCGCCTCCGGGATGCGAGCTGCGCCCGCTTCCGCGGGAGGTCGAGCGCGCCTCTCGGGCGAGCCCCACGCCGCGCTGGCGTAGGCCGCTCCGGCTGGCCTGAAGGGAACTGTCGGGAATCATTCGACCCGGGTCCGTGTCGACGCGCACCATTCCTTGTCCTCCCCTCCCCGCCGGCACCGCACCAGACCAACGCGCCTTTTGGCCGATCTTAACCGCAACCGCGCGTCTTGTCCCAGGCTGCGCGCCCTTGCCGCGCCATTCGGGCGTGCTCCGGTCGCGCCCATGCATGGGACACGCGTATGCCGGCCCCGGCCTCAGGGCTGCGCGCTCACATACGGCTCGGCTCTTCAGCCCGCTATCGGCCAACGTCAGCTACTTGCCGTTACCTCAGGTTTGGCGGGTCCATGCGACCGTGGGAGTCTTGCGCCCAACTCCTCGCGCTGCAGCAGACCCAACGTGTCGACGCTGCGCATTTCGATTCGTCCGAGGCTAGTCTCTGCTGGTGGCGAAGGTGCGCACCTCGATCGACGCGGCCTCACCCCCGGCCCGGAGCAGACCCGAGCGCGTGGCTGATCTTCATATGCGGAGGCTGAGCGTTGCAGCGCGAGCGAAATGCTTTCGACCACGCCGCGCCGGCGGACCTCGATTGACGCACGCACCTCCAGGCCGGAGCAGGTCCAGGCGCGCAAGGCTGAGTGTTCAAAGTCAAGCAGGGCTCAGTCTGCGAGCCAAGCGCACCTGCGCACCTCGGGCGCAGGACCTGCATCTCCGGCGGAGCAGGGTGCGCCCGCTCAGTCTTCGACCACGACGAGCGTGCGGACCTCGATGCTCTCGCGCGGCGGGGCCTCGGCGGGCGTGTCCGGCAGGTCGAAGGCGCCGTGCGGCGTGAAGCGGGCGCGGCCGTCGGTCAAGCTGTCGAAGCCCTTGATCAGCAGCATCTCGTCCGGCGTCATGCGCGGCGCGTAATACCAGCGCTGCGCCGGGTGATGGGCGAGATGGTAGATTTCGCCGACGCGGTCGGGGAACACCTGATCGGTCGCGATCAGATCCTCCGGCCGTACGCTCGCGGCATCCGCCAGCGCCAGCGGCGAGCGCTCGACCGGCCCGCGGATCGGCCGCCACACGTTGATCTGAATGATCCAGGCGCCGGACGCGGCAAGCCGGGCGGCCTCGGCCTCGCCCATCAGGTCCTTGACCCGTTGCGGGCCGCTGTTCTCGGTGTAGTCGACGTGCACCCGAATCGCAGGGCCGCGCGCCCCGTCCCGGTTCCTCGCGCCGGCGCCGCCATCGGACCGGCGGGTGGCGTCGAACACGACGACGCGGCTCGCGCCGGTGAGAGCGCGCAGCAGCGCCTCGATCTCCGGGTAGTACACCTGCTCGAGCGCGTCGTCGTCGTACAGATCGCGCACGGCGGTCGGGTGACGCCGCAGCTCGAAACCCTCGCGCTCGAGCGACAGCGCCCCGGCGAGCGGCCGCAGGTCGCGGATAAGCACACTATGGCGCTCAGTATTGAAGAACACCCGCGGCGCGCCGCCCGTGTACGAGGCGCTGTGGAACACCGGCTTGGTGTCGGACCGCGTGATGAAGGTGAGCGCGGCGCGAACGTCGGCTGAACTACGCTCCGCGGCGCTGGCGGTATCAAGGACGGCCTCGGTCACCGGCGTGCCTCCTGTCTGGTTGGCCGTGATACGGCGCTGGCTTTGCTGGCGAGAAGGTAGGCGCAAGGACCGCAAGCCGCCAACGAGTTCGATTCACGCAGGCATGAGAATCGCTCACGTCGCCAGCTAAGTGAGCTTGCAGGACGAGCGCCCGGCCGCCGGCCGGAACTACCCGTAGATGCCCGCGCACTTTGGCACACGCCGAATCAACCAACTCATTGATTCGACTAGATTCCTTGGGTTCGTTTGGTTTTCGCACCGAGCGCGCTCGGCTCTATCTCGCGCCCACGCTGTCTGGCGGCACAACTGCACCCAACCCTCGGACACCCTAGCACGAAGTGGGAAATTTCTCCATGCCACAGGCGTCGCTGGGGCCTCCCAATTCATCCCTTCAGTTGTATTCGACCGCTGGACGCGCACTCAGCCCGACATTATGATCGGGGCTTCATCGCTGCGATAGACCGAACGTGCAGGCAGGCAAATGTCTTTCCTGGGCGAACCATTCCAACACGACCTGTTCGTCAGCTACAGCCACGGCGCATTCAAGGGTGAGAATGACTCCCATCTGAAGCGCTGGTCCCAAATGTTTGCCAAGGAGCTCCGGGAAGAGTTCGCCGGCACCACGGAGTTCAAAGACATCTCCGTATTTCTCGACGAGAGCAAGCGGTCCGACGAAAACGTCGATCGCACTGAAAAATTGACGGGCCTGCTTCATGATCGAGTCGCGGGCTCGGCGCTCTTCGCACTCCTGATGACTCCGCAGTACTTGCGGTCAAAATGGTGCCGACAGGAGCTCGACTGGTGGTGTGAGAGACATCATCCTGACACCTTTGCCGCCGGGAGCCGCATCTCCGTTTGCCGGGTGCGGCCGAGTGACGAGGACGCTTGGCCCGAGCGAGTCAAGGATGTCGTCGGCTATTTTGGCTACGACCGCAATAAGGAGCCGGACAAGGCACGGCCCTTCACCTGGCGAGGCTCGAAGCGCGATCTCGATGACTATAACGATCTGCTGGTTGAGCTCTCCGGCGACATGATGCAGCGACTGCGAGCCCTGAAGGAAATCCTCGAGGAGCGGCGGCGGCAGGAGGCGCAAGCTCGAAAGTACGTCGCTGCCGAAGTGAAGACGTTGTTCCTACATGGTCGAACGGGCACCGAGATCGCCTGGGGCGAGGCTTGTACTTGCCTTCAAGCGGGTGGCTTCGTCGTGCTTCCTGATGGGGGGCCGCTGCCCGTCGATGACCACGGCGGCCTGAACCCCGAACACCAGAAGCAGCTAAAGAGGAGTGACGGTTTGCTCCTGCTTGGGGCGGAAGAGGGTCCGGCGATCGACACCGACATCATCGTGATCGGGCGGAACTACCGATGCGAAGCGATCGCGCAGGGCTCCTTGCTTCCCGGCGCGGTGGTCAACATGGTTGGGACGAAGCTGCGTACAAAGCAGCGGTTGGAAAACGTCAAAAACCTCGGCTTAGATTGGATCGACTCCGAAGTGGTCAAGCATTTGCCCGAGCGGATACGCTCGTGGCTGGTCAAATCCAGCGCGCAGCTCGTGCGGGCCGTCGGAGGTGGCACATGACTGCAGCCGCGGCCGACGCCGGCCCCTTGGAGGTTGAGCTGCCGCCCGCGCCCTATCCGGGGTTGCGGCCATTCGAGTTCCAGGAGTGGCCTATCTTTTTTGGGCGCGAGCCGATGATTCGCGATGTGATCACGCGCCTGCTTGAACGGAATCTCGTAGTGGTGCATGGCGATTCGGGCTGCGGGAAGAGTTCACTGATCCGGGCCGGCGTGCTGGTGCACTTGGAGCAGCAGCACGAACGTGGCAACGAGAACTGGCGCACCTGCGTTATGCTGCCGCGCGAGGCGCCCTTGCGGAACTTCGCCGAAGCACTCGCCAGCCTAGATGGCGACGAAGCTGACCGGAATCGCATCCGCGAAGTGCGTCGCTGCCTCAATCTTGGGCGCAATGCGCCGGAGGCGCTGGCGAGTCTGATCCGCCGCGGTAAGCACGATCACGTCTGCATTCTGGTGGATCAGTTCGAGGAGCTGTTCAGCTTCGCCAGGCAACACGGCCGTGACGAGGCGGAGCTGTTCGTCGACATTCTGGTCGGTCTGCAGCAGAACCCGCCGGAGGGTCTCTATGCGATCGTGGCCATGCGCTCGGAGTTCCTCGGCGTCTGCGCCCGCTTCAAAGGCCTCGCGGAAGCAGTCAACCAGACCCAGTATCTCGTGCCGCAGATGGAGCGGCCGGCGCTCCTACGCGCAATCCGCGAGCCGGCGACGCTGTACGAGGGCGAGGTCAGTCGGGAGCTGGCCGAGCGCCTGATCGCCGACGCTGGCGGCGGCCAGGACCAGCTGCCGCTAATGCAGCATGGGCTCATGGTGCTGTGGCGGCGCGAGATTGGGGCGCCAACGGGCTTGGAGGGTTTTGCGGAGGACGCCGCGCCATTCCGCCACGAGAGCGGGCCGGACGATGGGGTGGCGCCGCTCCATCTGGGCGCCAGCGACGTCGTTCAGCGACCCTCTTATTCTCACGATCGCGGTCCGTCCTGGCGACTTGAGCTCGAGGACTATCGGGACGCGGGCGGCCTCGCCGAACTGCTGTCCAGGCATGCCGACGACGTCATGGCGGAGGCGGCGCCTGATCCGCGCCGGCAGAAGATCGTCGAGCATCTGTTCCGGGCGCTGACCGACATCAACGCCGAGGGCAGCGCCGTCCGTCGTCCCCAGACCCTGGCCAAGCTCATGGCAGTGACGGGCAGCAACGAGGCGACGCTAAGAAGGATCATCGACATTTTCCGCGCGGAGGGTGTTTCGTTCCTGACGCCCTATGGCGATGCGCCGATCGGACCGGACAGCCTGATCGACATCAGCCACGAGGCCCTGATCCGCTGCTGGCGTAAGATTGCGGAAGAGAAAGAGGGCTGGCTGCAACGCGAGTTCCGGGATCGCCTGATCTGGCAGTCTCTGCGGATACAGGCTGGCAGATTCGCCGAGAACGAAAAGGAGATCCTGTCGCCGGCCGCGACCGAGTACCACGATGCCTGGCTGAGCGCGCTGCCGAACAACTCCTGGACCGAGCGCTACGAGGGCGGTTGGGACGGCGTGCAGGCACTCATGGCGGCGAGTCGCGAGGAGGCGCAGCGTCAGCGGGAGCGCGAGACCGCCAGACGCCAGGAGGCCGAGGCGCGGACGCGGGTGGAGAAGGAACGGGCGGAGGAGCAGCGCCGCCAAGCCGAGGCGCGGGCCGAGGAGGAGAAAGAACGTGCAAATCGGGAGGCGCGCCTCGCCCGAGACGCCGAGAAACAACGTCAGATAGCGCAGGCCGCCGAGAAGCGGAGGACCCAAGAGTTGTTCGGGTCACGGCTGACCCATGCCGCCCTGCTCGCTGAGGGCGAAAAGTACGCCAGGGCTCGGGAGGTGCTCGAGGAGAGCCGGGAGCTCGATGGCCAGATCGCCCTCGAGCGCCGTCATGCGCGCGACTTCCTGGCTCGCTACGTCGGCATCATGGGCGGCGGTGCCCAGCAGGTCTACGAAGGGGCCGCGGCGCAGTTGGTCTCCGTCGCCGTGAGCCCCGATGGCGCCCTGCTCGCGACGGTGGGCGAGAACGGCACGGCAGTGCTGTTCGACATCAATAGCGGCGCGATCCGCCAGCGGCTCGAGGGACATACTGGGGACGTGTATGATGTCGCCTTCGATCCCGCGGGCGCCTGGCTGGTAACGGGGGACAATAAGGGGAAGATCATCCGCTGGTCACTGCCCGCCGACGGCGCGCCCGCCAAGCCGCTCCAAGCGTGGCAAGCCCCCGCAGGGGTCTGGTCCGTAGCCGTCAGCCCGGACGGCCAGTTGCTGGCGACCGGCGGGCCGGACAATGATATCAGTCTGTGGAAGGCGGAGACCGGCAAACTGGTTCGCCGTCTGCAAGGGCACGAAGGAGAGATTGCGGCGTTCGGAGGGCTCGCGTTCAGTCCTTCCGGGCAACGTCTCGCGAGCGCTTCATATGATCGGACGGCACGGGTCTGGAACGTCGAGACCGGCGAAAGCATGCAGATCTTCAGAGGGCATAGCGACCGCGTCTATGGAGTCGTCTTTGCCGTCGACAATAGCCAAATCGCGACGACTTCTGCCACCGCCGATCGACGCGCAGTGTTGTGGGATGTCGAATCCGGCCGCCCCGTGCGGGTGTTCGCCGGGCACGCGAACTCAATCTTCGGCATCAAGTACCTCAGCCGTGGATCTCAGCCCGATGCGGCCAGTACCGACTGCCAACAGACGCGGCGCTACCTGGTGACTGGGAGCTTCGATCGGACGCTGCGACTCTGGGACATCGACACGGGCGTCACGCTGAGGGTCTCGGAAGGCCACCTTGCCGGCGCGACTGGCGTTGCGGTGCACACGCCAAAGGAACCGGGCACAGCGACGCGGGTGTTCAGCGCCAGCAACGATGGGACCGTCCGGCGCTGGGACATCGCGTCGCTGCCGCACCAGCACCTCTTCGACGTGCCCGGCAAAGCTTTGGGAGCGGCGATCGCACCCGCTGGCACTCACGTGGCCGTGGGTTTTGACGATGGATCGCTGCGCATCTATGCGCTGCCGGAAGGGCATCTGGCGGACGAGGTGGAGAACGCGCACGACGCCAGCGCACACCGTCTCGACTTCGCTGCCGACGGTGCTGCGCTGGCCTCGGCGAGTTACGACAAGAGCGCAAAGCTGTGGTCGGTCGCAGCGGATGGCAAGCTGGCGTTGCAGGAGGCGTTCACGGGTCACAACGCTGGACTCCATGGCATTGCTTTCTCGCCCGACGGCAAGACCCTGGCCACGGCCAGCGATGATGGGCGGGTGGGTCTGTTCAAGGTTGGATCCGCGGACAAGGGAACGTTTATCGACGCGCACAAGGCGTGGGCGCAGTCGGTTGCCTTCGACGCCGCCGGGACCAGGATCCTCAGCGCAGGGTACGAGGACAAGACCGCCCGCCTGTGGGACCTGACCACCGATCCGCCTTCGTTGATTCGAGCGTTCGCTGACTTCCCGCAAGAACTCCTGTGGGCTGCGCTCAGCCCCGACGACCAGCTGGTTGCGATCGTGGGGCGCGGTAACGTCGTCAATATCTACAGGGCCGATGACAGGCAGCTGCTTCACCGCCTAGTGGGCCATGAGCAGACGGTATACCGCGCCGTCTTCAGCCCCGATGGCGCGCAGCTCGCGACGGTCAGCAGCGACGCCACCGTCCGGTTGTGGAATCTGGATACGGGCGCTCAGCTGTTCGCGCTCCGCCTCCCCGCCGACCGAGCGATCGGCCAAAACGTGCCGCTGTGGGATTTCGACTTCCGCTGCACGCCCAAGGGCTGCTGGCTCGCGGTGCCGCTCACCCGCGGCAAGCTTGCGCTCTACGATCTCGGACCCTACGCCGAGTAAGGCGCGTCGCCTGTTCAGAGCCGATCGATGGTCCCGGGCAGCGTCGAGCGTTCAGCCCTCGAGCAGGCCGGCGAGCTTCATGGCGACGCCGAGCGAGCCTTCGACCTTGATCTGGCCGAGCGTGTAGGCAAGGGTCGGCGACAGGCGGCCGTCGATCAGCTGGCACAGCCGGTCCTCCGAGAGGCGGATGGTGCAGTCGGCCTCGGCGTCCTCGTTCGACAGCGTGGGCGGGGTGGCGGTCGCGTCGACGAACACGACGCCGGTATCCTTGATCGCGAACTTGACCTTGTAGCCGAGCGCGCCGAGCTGGGGCAGCTGGGCGCGGATCTGGTCGGTGACGGTCTCCAGGCTCATGGTACCTCACGCGGCGGGAAATGGTGCCGGCAGCGGCGGGCGGAGCGGGCGCGGGCTCACGGCGCAGCGCGCGGCCGCGGTCGGAAGGCGGACGCGTGTGCCCGGCGTCATCGACGTCAAGTGGCGCCGACCGGCTCGGGGTCGGGGGCAAACTCGGCAGGCGAGGAGCCCGGTCCCGCGGCGTTCAGGCGGCGCATCTCCTCGGCGACCAGGGCGCGCCGCGACGGCTTTCCGAGCCAGGTGAGCGGCAGCTCGGCGCGGAACTCGATCGCCTTCGGCTGCTCGAACGGGGCGAGCTTGTCGCGCAGGAACTGCCGCAGCTCGACCGCGGTCAGCTCGGCGCCCTCGCACAGGCGGACGTACGCCTTGACGGTCTCGCCGCGGTGCGCATCGGGCACGCCGCACACGCTCGCCTCGGCGACCGCGGGATGCAACAGGATCGCCTCCTCGACCATGCGCGGGTAGACGTTGAAGCCGCCGTTCAGGATCAGATCCTTGATCCGGTCGACCACGTAGACGTAGCCGTCCGCATCGAGGTAGCCGACGTCGCCGGTGTGCAGGCGGCCGCCCCGCAGCGCGTCGGCGGTGTCCTCGGGCCGCCGCTCGTAGCCCGCCATGACCTGCGGCCCGCTGATGCAGATCTCGCCGCGCTGGCCGATCGGCAGGCGGCGGTCGGGATCGTCGATCGCGGTGACCTCGATCAGCGTGCCTGGCAGCGGCAGGCCGATCGAGCCCGCGCGCGCCGCGCCGAACGGATTGATCGTGCACACCGGGCCGGCTTCGGTCAGGCCATAGCCTTCGACCAGCGGGCAGCCGATCAGCCGCTCGAACGTCTCCTGCACCGCGCGCGGCAGGGGCGCGCCGCCGGAAATGCAATAGCGCAGGCTGGACAGATCGTACTGCTCGAGCAGCTGGGAGCCGTTGATCGCCGAGTACATGGTCGGCACGCCGAGCAGCACGGTCGCGCGCTCCTTGGCGATCACCTTGAGCAGCTGGTCCAGGCGAAAGCGCGGCATGAGGATGATCTCGAAGCCGCCGGCGATCCCGGCGTTCATCACCGCGGTCATGCCGAACACGTGGAACAGGGGCAGCGCGCCGACCACCTTCTCCTGGCCGGGCCGGCTGCCGATCGCCCACATCGCGACCTGCCGGGTATTGGCGTAGAGCGCGGCATGGGTGAGCATGGCGCCCTTGGGCGAGCCGGTGGTGCCGCCGGTGTACTGCAGCACGGCCACGTCCTTGCCCGGGTCGAGCGCGACCGGTGCGTATGCGCCGTCGTTCGCGATCAGCATCTTGAACCGGACGTGACGCTGGTCGGTCGGCACGTCGGCGATCTCCCGGCGGCGCAGCACCGCGAACAGCGTGCGCTCGCGCCAGGGCAGCAGGCCGCCCATCGAGCCGACCACGATCGTCTTCAGGCCGGTGTCCGCCAGGCGGCGGGCGACCTTGGGATAGGTCGCCTTGATGTTGAGCGTGACCATGATCGAAGTGTTGGAGTCGTCGATCTGGCGCGCGATCTCGCGCTCGGCGTACAGCGGATTGTAGTTGACGACCGTGCCGCCGGCCTTGAGCACCGCGAAAAAGCAGATCACGTAGTAGGGGCAGTTGGGCAGGAACAGGCCGACGCGCACGCCCGGCCCGACGCCGAGCGCCTGGAAGCCCTTGGCCGCGCGGTCGACCAGCTGGCCGATCTCGCGGTAGCTCGACTTGCGGCCGAGGAAGTCGAGACAGGGCCGGTTGGCGAACGTCGCGACCGCGTCGTCGAGCAGCGTGAACAGCGGGCGCGGCTCGAGCGCGAAATCCCAGGCGAGGCCCGCAGGATAGCGCGCCTCCCAGGGGAACGGCCTGACCAGCGGGACGTCGGCCGGCGGCTCGGGGGCAAGAGACGGCGCGGCCGGCCCGGCGCCGATGAGATCCCACAGGCGCAGCCAGCGAATCGGCCAGCGGGCCAGGACCGAGGCCTTGTTCCGCTCCCTCATCGCCTGTTCTCTGTGCTCACCTACGCGCCCGCCGCCTTCACCCTCTGTGCCGGCGGGCCATGGTGCCGCACAGAGGCTCAATAATACGTTATGCCGGCGCGCAACTCCGGCAATCAGCCGCGCACGCCGAACTCGCTGAACGGCACGAATTCGACCGGGTCGCCCGGCTCGATGCGCGTCGTGGCCTCGGCCACCTCGACCAGCCCGTCCGCCTCGATCAGCGAGGTCAGGATACCCGACCCTTCGCGCTCGATCCGCTGCGCCACGGTCCGGCCGTCCGGGCCCGCGACCAGCCGCGCGCGCAGATATTCGCGCCGGTCCGGCTTTTTTTTCATGACAAAGCCGGCCGGGACCAGGAACGCGCGCGGCTCGGGCCAGCGGCCGCCGCCGAGCGCGACCAGCAGTGGGCGGGCAAAGCGCAGGAAGCAGATCACCGCGGCGACCGGATTGCCCGGCAGGCCGATGAACACTGCCCGGCCGAGGCGGCCGAACGCGAGCGGCCGGCCGGGCTTGACCGCGATCTGCCAAAAATGCAGCTGGCCGAGGCGGTCGACGGTCCGCACCACGTGATCCTCATCGCCACGCGAGACGCCGCCCGAGGTGATCACCGCGTCGTAGTCCATCGAGGCCGTGCGCAACGCCTTCGCCACGACCTCCGCCCGATCGGCCAAAATCCCGAAATCCGTCACCCTACAGCCGAGATCGCGGAGCAGCCCGAGCAGGATCGCGCGATTGGCATCGTAGGTCGCGCCGGCCTCGAGCGGCGCACCCGGCTCGCGCAGCTCGTCGCCGGTGGACAGCAGCGCGACCTCGAGCGGGCGGAACACCTCGAGCGTGGCGCACCCCAGGCTGGCGGCGACGCCGACGTCCTGCGGGCGCAGCCGCGTGCCCGGCTGCAGGGTGACCTGGCCCGCGCACACGTCCTCGCCGGCGCGGCGCCGGTTCGCGCCGCGCTTCACGCCGGGCGGGATGACCACCACGTCGCCGTCCAGCTCGACATCCTCCTGCATCAGCGCGGTGTCGGCCCCCTCGGGCATCGGCGCCCCGGTCAGCACTCTGAGCGCTGCGCCCTGCGCGAGACGCCCAACGAACGGATGGCCGGCCGCGGCGCGCCCGGGCCAGAGCTTCAGGCGCGTCGGCCGGTCGGGGGCAAGATCGGCATGGGCGAACGCGAAGCCGTCGACGGCGACGTTGTCGAAGCCCGGCACGTCGCGCGGGCTCACCAGCCGTTCGGCGAGAATGCGGCCGTGCGCCTCGCCGAGCGACACGCTCTCGCGGTCCACGACCGGGCCGACCCGCGCCTTCAGCAGCTCCAATGCCTCGGCCGCCGTCAGCCGGTCGGGCTGGTGCGCGAAGCAGTCGTCGATCAGAGCCCGTGCCATGCGCCTGCCGCCATACTCCGGCATCGATCCCCAGCGCCAATGTAGCGCACGCGCACCGGCAATGGCATCATGGTCAGCGGGCGGAGCGGATCACGGTTGGGCGCATGGCCGAGACCATGCTGGATGTGCGCGGCCTCAAGTGCCCGCTGCCGGTGCTCAGGGCGCGCAAGGCGATGCAAGTCGTCGCGCCCGGCGACGTGCTCCGCGTGCTCGCCACGGATCCGGCGGCGGTGCGCGATTTCCAGGCGTTCTGCGAGGCGACCGGCCACGAGCTGGTGGAGCACGGCGAGCAGGCCGGCGAGTTCACGTTCCTGCTGCGCAGGAAGCGCTGACGCGACCCGCTCGGGTCTGACAATCTCACGGCCGGCAAATGTGGGTGGCGGGGGCACCGGCATCTGCCCTTCTGACCGAGCCCAGGGCCAACGGCTCCAGCGCGTGGTCGAGCCGCCGCGGCAGGCTGACGGCCGCGCCGGCCGCGGACGTGGCGCGGGTGCGCGCCTAGTCGAACAGACCCTTGATCGAGCGCACCAGGTCACCCAGCGCGTCGCCGATCGCGTCGATTACCGGCGCCTCGCGTGGCTTGGCCGGCGCCGGCGGCGGCCGGAATGGCAGATCGCCCTGACCGCGCAGGATGAACTCGCGGAAAATCCGCGCCGGCAGACTGCCGCCGGTGACCCGCGGCATCGGCCGGCCGTTGTCGTTGCCCACCCAGACGCCGACCACCAGCGAATCGGTGAAGCCGACGAACCACGCGTCGCGGTACTCCGAGCTGGTGCCGGTCTTGCCTGCGACGAAGCGGCGCAGCGACGCCTCACGGCCGGTGCCGCGATCGAGCGTGGTCTCGAGCATCGCGGTCATCGCGCGCACCACGCCTGGCTCCAGCACCGGCTCGTCGACCGGACGGCGGCGATAGAGCGCCTCGCCGTCGCCGCCGGCGATCGATTCGATGCCCTCCGGCCAGACCAGGTAACCGCCGTTCGCCACCGTCGCATAGGCCGCGGTGAGCTCGATCAGCCGCACTTCCGAGCTGCCGAGCGCGAGGCTCGCTTCGTCGTGCAGCAGCGAGGTGATGCCGAGGCGCTCGGCGAGGCGGATCACCCGATGGCGGCCGACCTGCTCGCCGAGGCGCACCGCGGCGGTGTTGACCGATTCCGCGAACGCGTCGAGCAGGCTGATGCTGCTCGGGTAGCGGTCGTCCAGATTGCGCGGCGCCCAGCCGTTCACCTGGATCGGCGCCGCCGAGATCCGGTCCTCCGGGCGCAGCCCGGCCTCGAGTGCGGCGAGATAGACGAACAGCTTGAACGCCGAGCCGGGCTGGCGCTCCGCCTGGGTCACCCGATTGAACTGGGTGGCGGCGTAGGCCCGCCCGCCGAGCAGGGCGCGCACCCGGCCGTCGGGGGTCATCGCGACCAGCGCCACCTGCTCGGCGCCCGGCGCCGTGCGCGCCCGGGCGAACGCGGCCTCGACCGCCTCCTCCGCGGCGCGTTGCAGCTTCTGATCGAGCGTCGTGCGCACCACCAGGCGCGGCTGGTCCGCATCGGCATAGAGCCGGCTCTCGGCGAACACCCAGTCGGCGAAGTAGCCGGTGCCGGCGCGGGTACGCGGCGCCGCCACCTGCGCCGGCGCAGCCTTGGCCGCCGCCGCCTCCGCCGGCGTGATCGAGCCGGTCTCCACCATGGTGCTCAGCACCACCTCGGCCCGGCCGCGCGCGAGCCCGAGGTCGCGCGTCGGCGCGTAGCGTGACGGCGCCTTGATCAGGCCCGCCAGCATGGCGGCCTCGGCGAGGGTCAGATCGCTCGCCGGCCGGGCGAAGTAGCGCCGCGCGGCGGCATCGACCCCGTAGGCGCCGCTGCCGAGGTAGACCCGGTTCAGATAGAGCTCCAGGATCTTGTCCTTGTCGAAGCGCGCCTCAATCCACAAGGTGTAGAGCGCCTCCTTGATCTTGCGCAGGAAGCTACGCTCTGGTGTGAGGAACGCCATCTTCGCCAGCTGCTGGCTGATCGTGCTGCCGCCCTCGATCACCCGGCCGGCGCGGACGTTGCGCACGAACGCCCGGCCGATGCCGATCGGGTCGATCCCCGGATGCTGGTAGAAACGGCGGTCCTCGATCGCGACCACCGCCTTGGGCAGCCAGGGCGAGATCTGCGCGAGCGTGAGGTACTCGCCATAGCTGTCGCCGAAGCTCGCGAACGTGGCGCCCGCGTGGTCCTGCAGCGTGATCTCGGGCTGGCGCTGATTGTAGGAAACGCGCTGGAGGTCAGCGAGGTCGAGGCTGAGGTACCAGATCAGGCCGGCAATCAGCAGCGCCAGGCCGAGCGGACCGAACAGCAGCCGCCGCAGCGCGGGCCACGCGCGCCGCTGCTGGCCTTTTCGCCTGGTCCGGCCGCCCGGGTGGGCGGCTCGTTTCGCGACCGTCGCCAAGCTGTTCGCTGCCTCGCGGCGGATCAGGCGTCGCGTTCGGCCGCCACGACCTCGAGCTCGACCACCGCGGCGTTGATCAGCACCTTGCCGCGGTCCTCGAAGTTGACCGTGACGCGCTCGCCCACCACCGACTGCACCTGACCGACACCCCAGTCCGGTTGGGTCGGATGACGGACCATGGCCCCGGGCACGAGAAGCGAATTCATGATCGACCTGCCATTGGCGCAAGGTTAGCTTGATCTTATTAGCTCATCTTAAAGCACGACAGCAATACCGGCGCGCGCCAGGACCACTCGATCATCATCGTCTGTTACGCTGAACGGCGTCTGAACAGCGGTCGGGCGTGCCACGCGGCTCTGCGAGCGGAAAACCTCGCGGCACCTGATTCCGATCCAAGAGAGGGGCCGAGGGGCGGACCGCGGCCCCGGCTGTTGGCGACCGCCGCCGGGTGCGTCGTGGCGCCCCCGCCTGGGCAAAGCAGCCGCGCCGCTGTCGTGGCGCGGGTCAGCGCTCCCGCCGGCGGCGCAGCAGCACGTAAAGCGCGCCACTGCCGCCGTGGCGCGCCTGGGCCAGGGAGAACGCCACGATATGTTCGCGGTTGGCGCTCTCGTTCAGCCAGCGCGGCACCATGTGACGCAACGTGCCCCCGCTCTCCATTCCTTTGCCGGTAACCACCAGAACGCAGCGGTGGCCGGCCGCCTGCGCGGCAGCCAGGAAGCCGCCCAGCGCGCGATGGGCTTCGGCCTGGGTGCGCCCATGCAGGTCGAGGGTCTGCTCGATTCTGACCTGCCCCCGCTTCAGGCGCAGCCAGGTGCGCTGGTCGAGGCCGCTGGGGCGGTGCGGATCGAGCGCCGCCGAGGTCCGGCGCACCTGGCTCGCTGCTGGCCTGCGATCCGGCCTGGCCGCCGGCGCGCTGGAC
>JBKPNX010000234.1:0-16305 GCA_046732855.1 Pseudomonadota bacterium | reverse complement strand
ACCGACCGGACGGTGCGGGTCGAGCGCTGCCGAGACGCGGCGCGTCTGGCTCACTGCAGGCCTGCGTTCCAGCCTGAGCGCGGGCGGCGCGGCCGGTGGGACAGGCGGGACAGGGGTGCGCTCCGGTTGCGGCGCGTTGATGCCCATGGCGCGGCGCCACAGCGCCAGCTCCTCCGCGGTCGGGCGGCGCGGCCGGCTCACGCCGCTGCCCCTGCCCCGCCTGGCGGCTCGTCGACCAGCAGCACGCACAGCCGGCGCGGGCCGTGCGCGCCCAACTGCAAAGTCTGCTCGATGTCGCCCGAGCGCGACGGCCCGGTGATGAAATTGAGCGAGCGCGGCAGCGCGCCCCGCTCCTTGCGCAACAGGGCAAAGCCGTCCTCGTACGCCCGCAGGATCCGCCCGGCCGAGAGCGCGACGAGCGAGGTCTCAGGCAGGAAAGCGAGCGTGGTCGGGGTCTCCGGCGCCGACAGCAGCATCAGCGTGCCGGTTTCGGCGATGCCGGCGTACGCGGTGGTCAGCCCGACCAGGTCCTGATCGACCGCGGGGCCGTGGTGAATCTCCAGCATGGTGCCGCGCCAGTCGGCCTGGGCAAGAAGGGGATCACTCGCCATGGCCAGGCGCGGCGGGAGATTATGCCGGCGCAGATAGTCGATCACCGCATCCGGCAGATCGCGGTAGCGGTCGACCCGCCGCACCGTGGCGTGGACCGCCTCCGCCTGGGCGATGAACAGCCTGATCCGGCCGTCCTGATCGAGATCGGCCCGCGCCGGGATCAGGTTGGCGCGCGGCGCGCTGAGGCGCTGGCGCATGGCGCGGCGGAGCGCGTCGGCATCGCGCCCTCGGCCGAGCGCCCGACGCAGGCGGCCAAGCACCGCAGCGCGCGCGTCCTCGCTCATCGATCTTTCCGCGCGGCGCGCCACAGCGCCTGGAACGTCGACCCCTGTGGCGCCGGAAAGTCGCGCGAGCCGGTCCAGCCCCCGGCCATGGGCAGCGTGCGAAAGCGGCCGGTGCGGCGGCCGAGCAGACCGAGCAGCCCGGCGGCCAGACGCGCGCCGGCGTGGTAGAGCGCCGGCCGTTTAGCGACGAATGCCCAGAGCCGGGTGCCGTAGCGCCCTGCCGGCGGACTGAGGCCCTTACTGAACTGCTGCTCGCGCCAATGGCGCATCATCTTGGGCAGCGGGATGCGCACCGGGCAGACCTGCTCGCAGCGGCCGCAGAAGGTCGAGGCGCTCGGCAGATGATACGCCTGCTCGATGCCGATGAAGTTCGGGGTCAGCACCGCGCCCATGGGCCCGGGATAGACCCAGCCGTAAGAATGGCCGCCAGCGACCAGGTAGACCGGGCAGTGGTTCATGCAGGCGCCGCACCGGATGCAGCGCAGGATGTCCTGGAACTCGCTGCCGATCATCGCGCTGCGGCCATTGTCGACCAGGACCACGTGGAACGCGATCGGCCCATCGAGATCGGCGGGACGCTTCGGCCCGGTCAGCACCGTGGTGTACGCGGCGAACTCCTGCCCGGTCGCCGAGCGGGCCAGCACCCGCAGCAGCGTGCAGGCGTCCTCGAGCGTCGGCACGACCTTCTCGAGGCTCGCGATGACGATGTGGACCTTGGGCAGGCCCTGCGTCAGCTCGGCGTTGCCCTCGTTGGTCACCAGCATCACCGAGCCGGTCTCGGCGATCAGAAAATTCGCGCCGGTGATGCCGACCTCGGCCTCGAAGTAGCGCTGGCGCAGCTCGCGCCGCGCTTCGGCGAGCAGGGCCTCCGGCTGCTCGACCGGCGGCGTGCCGTGGTGCTCGGCGAAAAGACCGGCGATGCGCTGCCTGGTCATGTGGATCGCAGGCGCCAGGATGTGGCTCGGGGTCTCGCCGGCCAGCTGCACGATGTACTCGCCGAGATCCGTCTCGACGCGGCGGATGCCGTTCGCCTCGAGCGCCTCATTGAGGCCGATCTCCTCGGCGACCATGCTCTTGCTCTTGGTCACCGAGCGGGCGCCCGCGCCCTTGCACAGGCGGAGCACCACCGCGCGCGCCTCGGCGGCATCGCGCGCCCAGTGCACCTTGCCGCGCTGCTCGAGCACCCGCTGCTCGAACGCTTCGAGATAGAGATCGAGGTGGGCGAGCGTGTGGTCCTTGATCGCCTTGGCCTGATCGCGCAGCGCCTCGAATTCCGGCAGCGCGGCGGCGGCGGCGCGACGCTTTTCCTGAAAGCCGCTCTTGGCGAGAGACAACGCCTGCTGCAGCACCGGGTCCGCGAGCGCCCGGCGGGCGTTGTCCTTGAAGGCGAGCGAGGTGGCTTCCATCGCCCGCTAGGCTCGGGTGCGGCCGATCGGCGGCTGCCGGGCGGTGCCGGCCAGGACTTCGGCCACATGGCGGACCTCGACCTCTGCGCCGCGCCGCGACAGCCGCCCGGCGATGTTCATCAGGCAACCGAGGTCGCCCGCGAGCACCAGCTCGGCGCCGGTCGCCGCGATCTCGACCGCCTTGTCGTCGACCATCCGGGTCGAGATCTCCGGATACTTGACGCAGAAGGTACCGCCGAAGCCGCAGCACACCTCGGCGCCGGGCAGCTCGATCAGCTCGAGGCCGCGGACGCTTTGCAGCAGGCGGCGGGGCTGCTGCTTGATGCCGAGCTCGCGCAGCCCGGAGCAGGCATCGTGGTAGGTGACCCGCGCCGGACATTCGGCGTCCACGCTGGTCACGCCCAGCACGTCGGTGAGGAAGCTCACCAGCTCGTAGGTGCGGCCGGCGAGCTCGCGCGCACGCTCGCCCTCAGCCGAGCCCGCAGCAAACAGCTCCGGGTAGTGCTGCCTGAGCATGCCCGCACACGAGCCGGACGGCACCACCACGTAGTCGTAGCCGTGGAGCGCGTCGATGGTCCGGCGCGCCAGGTCGGTGGCGTCGGCGCGGTCGCCCTGGTTGTACGCCGGCTGGCCGCAGCAGGTCTGCGCGCGCGGCACGGCGACCGTGCAGCCGGCGTCCTCGAGCAGCTGCACCGCCGCGAAGCCGATCGACGGCCGGAACAGATCCACGAGGCAGGTCACGAACAGCGCGATCCGCGGCGGCTCACGGTTGGCGGTATTTTGGGCTCGCGCGGGAGTCATGAAGCTCGTGCAGGAACCGCCTGGAATGGAGGTCGGAGGGTGAGCGCCGGACCTTAGCCGATGGTTCCGGGCCGGCGCAAATCACGCAGAGCGGTCGAGGGCAGCTTCAGCTGACCGGAATCAGGGTCTTCGGCACCAGGACGGCATAGCGCCCCGGGCTCTTCATGCGACCGGCGATCGCTGCGGCGCGCTCGCCCGCCCCCCAGAACACGTCGCCGCGCACCACGCCCTTGATCGCGCCGCCGGCATCCTGGGCCACCATGAGCCGGCGCAGCGGACCCTCGCCCTCCGGCCACGGCGCCGTGGTGTCCAGCCAGACCGGCACGCCGAACGGGATGTAGCGCGGATCGACCGCGAGCGAGCGCCCGGCGGTGAGCGACACGCCCTGCGCGCCGATCGGCCCTTCGTCGGGCGCGAGTTCCGGCCGTTCCTCGAAGAAGATGTAGGAGCGGTTGCGCTCCATGAGCTGAGGCGCCTGCTCGGGATGCGCCTCCAGCCAGGCGCGGATCGCCGGCATGGTCACCTGCTCCCGCGTGAGCGCGCCCATCTCGATCAGGTCGCGCCCGATCGCGCGGTAGGGCTGGCCGTTCTGACCGGCGTAGCCGACCCTGATCAGCGAGCCGTCGTCGAGCCGCACCTGGCCGGAACCCTGAACCTGCAGGAAGAACTTGTCGACCGGATCGTCGACCCAAAGCAGCTCCAGACCCCGCCCCGCCAGGGCGCCGGAGTCGATGTCGCGGCGCGAGTAGTAGGGCACGAACTCGCGCTCCGCGATGCGGCCGTAGATCGCGTACCCGGCCAGTTCCGGATTGAAGCGGCCGAGGTCGATGCGCAGCAGATCCGCCGGCGGACGATAGAGCGGCACGGTATATCGGCCGCCGAAACGACGGGAGCCGTTGAGCAGCGGCTCGTAGTAACCGGTGAACAGACCCTCGGGGCTCGTGCCGTCGGCCACGAGATAGGGAGTGAAGCGATCCTCGACGAAGGCGCGCGCCTGATCCGCCGAGGCTCCGGCAAAGGCGGCATCGGCGCACACCGACTGCCAGTCGCCGGCCCGGCCGAACAGGGATTCGTCGGCCAGCGCGGTCGCCGCCTGCCGCTCGGCCAGCTTGACGCAGGAGCGGCGGAACGCCGCGAGCGCCTCGCGCGGGTCGTCGACAACCCAGCCGGACAATTCTTCGAACGAGGTCGGCCGCAACTCCAGTCGGGGCGCCGATGGGGCCCGCTCGGGTCCGCCCGCGCACGCCAGCAGCCCGATGCATAGGAGGAGCGGCCAAGCGCGGCGCCCGGCCAGAAACCGAGCCAGCTGACGCATCAAGTGGGGGTGCGGGTCTCGACCAAGGTCCAGTTGGGGTCCTGGCTGGTGGTATCGCGCTCGAACGACCAGAGGTCGACGACTTCTTCGGCGGTCTGGGGGTCGC
Organism: Pseudomonadota bacterium; assembly: GCA_046732855.1. Lineage (GTDB taxonomy): Bacteria > Pseudomonadota > Alphaproteobacteria > Geminicoccales > Geminicoccaceae > JBKPNX01. The sequence goes on along the minus strand of JBKPNX010000234.1, from coordinate 11,781 downwards.
CCTCGAGCACCTTGCCCTGAGCATCCCGCAGCAGGTTGATCTGCTCGCTCTTGAACCGCACGGTGATGCGCGCGTCCCTGCCGCGCATCTCGGCAGCGATCACCTCGACCGTCGGAACCGCGGTCAACTGGGTCTCGAACTTGTGACCTGCCGCCTTGCGCTGGTCGATCGCGCGCTCGAAGCCGGCGAACACGTCATCGGCCAGGAGCGGCCGGAGCGTCTCCTTGTCACCTGCGGCGTAAGCATCGACGATCATCTCGAAAGCGGCGCGTGCGCCGCCGAGGAACTTCTGTAGATCGAACCGCTGATCGGCGAGGCGGATCTGGGCGAGGCCAGCTTTGACGCCCTTGTCGGCCGGATCGGCGATCGCCGGTTCCACCTCGATGGGCGAGCTTGACCGTTCCGGCAGAGTCACCACGTTGTCCGCGGCGCCATTGGCGCGGGCGGGGCCAAAGCCTCCGGTGCGGCGGCGCTCCTGGCCGGTGCGCCGCCCGAGCACGCTGCGCAGCCGCAGAGCAATGAAGGCCGCGACCATGGCGAAGAACAGGATGTCGATGTACGCGAAGCCCTCAGACATTGCGGCCCCATGACGCCCGGGTTGCGCCAGCGGGCGAATTCCGGGATCTTGCCCCCCGACACAGCCGGCGCAAGCTAAGAGAGCACCCTAAACAATCATATAATCATGCGCACGCAAAAACAAACCGCGGCCGGACCCCGGCTCGGCCTGATTCTGCTGGCCGCGCTGATCGGCCTGCCGCTGCTCGAGATCGCGCTGTTCATCAAGGTCGGTGGCTGGATCGGCCTCGGCCCGACGCTGGCCCTGATCGTGCTGAGCGCGGTGGTCGGCGCCTGGATCATCCGCCTGCAGGGCATCGGCGTGATGATGCGCGCCCAGCGGGAGCTGGCGGCAGGATCGCTGCCCGTGCTGCGGGCGTTCGAAGGCCTGTGCCTGGCGATCGCCGGCGTGCTCCTGCTTACGCCGGGCTTCTTCACCGATGCGATCGGCGCGCTGCTGCTGGTCCCCGCGGTCCGGCGCATGCTCTACCAGTACCTGCGCCAGCACATCGATGCGCGCGTGATCGGCGCGGCCAGCCGCCGCCGCGGTAATGCGCGTCGCGCGCCGGGTCCGATCATCGACGCCGAATACGAGCGGCTCGAGGACTGGCACGACGCCCAAGCCGACATGCCGCCACCCCGGGGCGACTGGGGCCGCCGGCCATGATCCTGGCGCGTCACGCCGAGTCGGAGTGGAACCGGCTGTTCTCGCGCACCCGGATCGACCCCGGAATCCCCGACCCGCCGCTGACCGCGACCGGCCGCCGTCAGGCTGCGCTGCTGGCCGAACGGCTGGCCGAGGCTGGCGTGAGACGGCTGGTGACGAGCCCCTACCGGCGCGCCCTGCAGACCGCGACCATCGTCGGCCAGGCGCTCGGCGTGGCGGTGACGGTGGAGCCGCTGATCCGCGAACGCTGCGTGTTCTCCTGCGACGAGGGCACCTCGCCGAGGCAGCTGGCGGCGCTCTGGCCGGATCTCGATTTTGCCCACCTCGAGGAACTCTGGTGGGGCGTCCCGGCGGAAAGCGAGGCGAATCTCGGCGAACGCTGCGCCGCGTTTCGCGCCATGGCCGACCTCCTGGCGGACCGCAGCCGGGTCGCGGTGATCACCCATTGGGGGGTGATCCGCGCGTTGACCGGCCGGGAGCTCAGCAACGCCGAGTACATCCGGCTGCTCTGAGCCGGCGGTTTTCACCCCCAAGCTTCAGGAGGATGCGCACAGATGGCCGAGACTTCCGAGACGCCGGCCGGCGGCGCGCCCGCCGACCAGAGCCCGCGCATGACCATCATGAGCCAGTACGTCCGGGATCTGTCGTTCGAAAACCCGCGCGCGCCGCTCAGCCTGCAGGCCAACCAGGGCCGCCCCGAGATCCAGATCCGGGTCGATGTACGCGCGCAGCAGATGGAGGCCGAGCGCTACGAGGTTTCGCTCCAGGTGCACGCCGAAGCCAAAGCCGGCGATCAGATCGCGTTCGTGGTCGAGCTGACCTATGGGGGCGTATTCGGCCTGCTCTACGTGCCGCAGGAGAGCCTCCAGCCGCTGCTGCTGATCGAGTGCCCCCGCCTGCTCTTCCCGTTTGCCCGCCGCGTGATCGCGGACGCCACCCGCGACGGCGGCTTTCCGCCGCTGCTGATCGACCCGATCGATTTCGTCAGTCTGTACCGCAGGCGCCAGCAACAGGCCCAGGAGTCGCGTCAGGACGCAGGCGAGCCCGTGGCCAGCCCACGAGCCGGCGACGGCGCGTCGTCCTGATCTCAGCCGCCCTCGACGACCCGCAGCGGGGCGCTCGCCGGCTGCGCGACGCCGAGCGCTGGCAGCACCTGCTCGACCGTGTCGACCATCCGGTACAGGGTGCGGGCGCTGGGCAGCGCGAACTTGTGCGCCACGATCTGGTCGACCAATGCGCTGAAGGGATCCCAATACCCGGCCAGATTGACCACAATGATCGGCTTGTCGTGGTAGCCGAGCTGGCGCAGCGTCATCACGTCGAGCAGCTCGTCCAGAGTGCCTAGCCCGCCGGGCAGTACGACGAAGGCGTCCGCGCGGTCGATCATCTGGCGCTTGCGCTCGAACATGTCGGGCGTGGTGATCAGCTCGGTGATGGCGCGGTGGCCCACCTCCCGCTCCAGCAGCCGGCTGGGGATCAGGCCGATCACTTCGCCGCCGGCGGCCATCGCCGAATCGGCCACGGCCCCCATGAGGCCGACGTGACCGCCGCCGTAGATCACGCGAAGGCCTGCTGCGCCCAGGGTTTCGCCGAGCTGCGCCGCGACCCGGCGATGGACCGGGTCGGCGCCATACTGCGAGCCACAAAACACGCAGACGCTTGAGGGCATCGATCGACTCTCATTGGTCGCGCCTACTCTGCGGCCTCGACTGCCGCCTTTCAAGGCCGGCCTGTCGACGCGCGCAGCGGCGCACGGCCGCTGTGGCATCCGAGACTGAATTGGCCGGATCGGCACTACTGCGTATGTCCGTGCCGGCCCGGCCGGCCGTGATGGCCTTTGCATCCCGGCCCGATTCTGCCTATGGTGCGCGGCCAAGGTGAACCAAATGTTCACGGCCATGATCAGCCGCCGCCATGTTTCGGTTGTTTTCTTCGGCTTAGCGCTCGCGCTTGGCGTCAGCTGGACGGCTATCGAGTGGCGCCGGGACCACCTCGCCGACGCGTCGAAGCCGACCAGCCCGCCGGCCTCCGATCAGGCAGCCGTCGCCAGCCGACCCGAGCGCAGCACGGCGGGCGCGACTGCATCGCCAGACCGCGTGGCGAGCCAGGCCGATCGGAGCGCCGAAGCTCCCGAGAGCCAGCCTGCGACCCAGCCGCAGCAGCGGCAGCCCATGACAGCGCCCGCTCCTCGGGTCGACACGCCCGCGGTCGCGCCGACCGCGCCCGAGCCGGCCCTGGGCGAGCAGGCGGCGCCTGCGCCCAGGGAGCCAGCGACTGCGTCCCGCGAGCCGATGCCGGTCGAGCGCCCCGCGCGCCAGCCAAGCCAGCCCGACACGCAGGTGGAAACGCGCGCCTCGCCTGCCGCGCCGCAAAGCCCCGCCGGGGATACGGCGGCGCCGGCTTCACTCCCTGTCGTGCAGGCGCCTCCGCCGGCGGATGCCGGCGCCAGCGAATCCGCGGCCGAGCATCAGACGGCAGCCAAAGAGCCGTCCGGCGCCACCAAGGGCGCGAAGGAAGGCACGACCGAGGGCGCGAAGAACGATGCGGAAGGCGCCGCACGGAAGCCGCCGGCGGCCAGCGCTTCGACTGGCGCGGGCCCACCGCAGCCGCCAGTCGCCACGCCTGCCAAAGGCGAAGCCGAACGGCCCCGGCCGGAGGCGCCAGCCGCGCCGCCCGATGGCGACCAGACCATTGCCCGGGCCGAACCGGCGCCGAGGGCTGAGTCTGCCCCGGCCGTGCCCAGGGCTGAGCCTGCGCCGGGCCCGCCCAGCAATGTCCAGACCGCGCCCGACCAGCCGTCGTCGCAGCAGACGGTGCGCGCCCAGGAGCACGACCGGCCCGACGCGCCCAGGTCTGCGCCAGCCCGCGCCGCCGAGTCCATCAGGCGCGCGCTGACCAGCCTGTTCGGCGGCGCCACCGACGCCCCGGTCCCGCCGGAGACCAACGTTCCGCCGACGGCCAAAGCCCCCTCGGAGACCAAAGCCCCGGCGAAGGCCAAAGAAGCCGAGGCCGCCGCGCTGCCGGACAGCCGCGAAGCCCGCGCAGCGGGCCGCAGCGGCGCGCTCGCGGACGTCGAGCCGGGCGCCGCGCCGACCTTCGACATCGTGCGGATCGAACCGCGCGGTCGGGCGGTCATGGCCGGGCGGGCTACGCCCGGCGCGGAAGTCGAGATCAGGAGCGGCGATCGGCTGATCGATCGGGCGCGTGCCGACCAGCGCGGCGAATGGGTAGTGGTGCCCGAGGAGCCGCTCGCCCGCGGCGTGCAGGAACTTCGGCTGAGCGCGCGTCTCGACGACCGGGCGGCAGTCGAGTCCGCAGAGGTGCTCGTGGTCGCGATCCCTGACCCGCCGCCGCCGGAACCCGCGCTGCGCCTCCCCGACGACGCTCTGCCGCAGGTCGCTGCCGCGGCGCCTGCTGACCAGGCGTTCGCAGTGGCCATGCCGCGCGAGGGGACCGGCAAAGGACGCATTCTCCAGGCGCCCGGGCGAATCAGCGGCGAGGGCGCGCTCGCGCTGGTGATGGTGGACTATGATGATGCCGGGCGGATCCGCCTCAGCGGCGAGGGGGCGGCAGGAGCCGCGCTGCGCATCTATGTCGACAACGAGCCGGCCGGGGTCACGGTGGTCGGGCCGAGCGGCCGGTGGGATAAGGTCCTGGAGCGCGCGTTGAGCCCGGGCAACTACACGCTGCGCCTCGATCAGCTGGGCGCCTCGGGCAAGCCGGATGCCCGCCTCGAGACGCCGTTCACGCGCGTCGGCCATCCGCCGGTCGCGGGCGACGTTGAGGTCGACTATGTGATCGTGCAGCCCGGCAACTCGTTGTGGCGGATCGCGCGGCGCGTGTTCGGCGAGGGCCTGCGCTACGTCCACATCTACGAAGCGAATCAGGCGCAGATTCGCGACCCCGACCTGATCTATCCGGGGCAGGTGTTCGAGATTCCGAGCGCTATCGGCAACGCCGGCTGAGCCAATCAGAGAGATCACCGGGCCAGGGCGGCCGGAGAGCGGCTGCGCCGGGCGACTTGCCCATTCGTCAGCACGGCTCGCGACCTGAGGAGTGCGCCGTGCCGGGGCCGGCATCGCCAGACGCATGAGGCTGGCGCGGCAGGGCCGGCGGTGGCAGCCTGAAATCCATGACACGCCACCTCGATCTCCGGCCCGCGCTCGCCGAGTTCTGCGCCCGTGAGCACGGGGCGCAGGCGCGCCTCCTGTCCGAGCTGGTCAAGCTGCCGTCCGACAATCCGCCCGGCGACTGCGCGCCCCATGCCGAGCGAGCGGCCGTCATGCTCGAGGAGCTCGGGCTGGGCGTGCAGCGGCATCCGGTGCCGAAGCGTTTGGTGCAGGCGAACGGCATGGTCAGCGCGACCAATCTGCTCGTGCGCGAGCGCTTCGGCCCGGGACCGACGATCGCGCTGAACGCGCACGGCGACGTGGTGCCGCCGGGTGAGGGCTGGTCCACCGATCCTTACGGTGCCGAGCTTCGGGACGGCTGGATGTATGGCCGCGGCGTGGCCGTCTCGAAGAGCGACTTCGCCACCTATGCTTACGCGCTCCTTGCGCTGAAGTCGCTCGCCCGGCCGCTCGCGGGGACGGTCGAGCTGCATCTGACCTATGACGAGGAAGCCGGCGGGGCGATCGGGCCGAAGTGGCTGCTCGAGCAAGGCATCACCGCCCCCGACTACGCGATCAGCGCCGGGTTCTCCTACGCGATCGTCACCGCGCACAACGGCTGCCTGCATCTCGAGGTGGTGATCAGCGGCACGTCGGCCCACGCCGCTCGCCCGGAGACCGGACACGACGCGCTCGAGGCGGCGGCCTGCGCGCTCGATGCCCTGTACGCGCACCGCAAGGACCTCAGCGCGATTCGTTCCGCGATTCCGGGCATCGTCAGCCCGACGCTGGTGGTCGGCCTGATCAGGGGCGGGATCAACACCAACGTCGTGCCGGACGCGGTCACCCTGAGGCTCGATCGGCGCATCCTCCCGGAAGAGGACAGCGCCGCGGTCGAGCGCGAGCTCACCCTGCTGATCCGGGAGAGCGTCGCGGGGCGGCCCGGCATCGGGTGCGAGGTTCGCCGGATCATGCTCGCGGACCCGCTGAGGCCGGTGCCCGGACTCGAGCGTCTGCTCGAGCCGCTCCAGCGCAATGCCGCGGCAGTGTTCGGCGAGCCGATCTCGACCCACGGCGTGCCCCTCTACACCGACGCGCGCCACTACGCGGCCGCGGGCATCCCGACGGTGCTGTACGGCGCCGGGCCGCGCAGCCTGATCGAGGCCAACGCCCACGCCGCGGACGAGCGGCTCGCTCTCCTGGATCTGCGTAAAGCGACCGAGGTGGTGGGGCTGACCCTGCTCGACCTGCTCGGCAGCGACGCTCCGCTGTCTGCTTAGCGGCGGATGGCCAGCAAGGCCGTGCCATCGCTGCCCGTCAATGCGGCACGCAGATGACCTGTTGCCGCCGGCCAGCAGCCTCGAATGGGTGCCCGCGTTCATCTTGCTTGGTTGCGGGTCCTAAGTACTTCTGCCGTACTTGCGCGCGAGTATGAAAGTGGTTATACTTAGCGCATGAAGACCGCAATTTCCCTTCCCGACCCCCTGTTCGAGGCGGCAGACCAGCTGGCCAGGCAGTTGGGCAAATCCAGGAGCCAGCTCTACGCCGAAGCCGTGCGCGAGTATCTCGAGCGGCACCGCGACGAGGATATCACCCGGCGCCTCGACGAGATCTACGGCGCGGAGCCGGAACTCGCCAAGCTCGATCCGGTGCTTGATGCGCTTCAGCTTGAGGTACTGCGGAAGGAAAAATGGTAAGTGGACAGGGGCGAGATCTGGTGGGCGCGCCTGCCCCAGCCCTTCGGTTCAGAACCTGGGTTTCACCGACCGGTCGTCATCGTTCAGTCTGATCGGTTCAATCGAAGCCGGATCAGCACGATTATCGCTGTTGCGATCACCCGTAACCTTCGACTGCGTACCGCGCCAGGCAATGTCTATCTGCCCAAGGCGGCCAGCGGCCTTGATCATGATTCTGTGGTGAACGTGTCGCAGCTGGTCACTCTCGATCGTAGCCGCCTGAACAGGCTGATGGGTCACGTCCCAGGACTCAAGCTCCACGAACTGGAGGATGGACTGCGTCTGGTGCTGGCTTTGTGATCGGGAGCGCGGCGTCGGCCAGGCCTCGAGCCTGAGCGGTAGCGGCAGCCGACGGGGTGGATTCGGGGCGCAAGCACCTATCTAGGCATCAATGCGTGCCTCTGGTGGTGAGCCTCTGCGATGACCCGTCCCGACCACGCCATCGATTTCCTAAGCGAACTGCTGGCGCGGGTCGGCCGGGCCGGCGCCGATGCCGCGGATGCCCTGCTGGTCGAAAGCAGCGGCCAGTCTGCCACTTGGCGCCTGGGCAAGCTCGATAACGTCGAGCGCGCGGAGAGCTTGGATCTTGGCCTGCGCGTGTTCGTCGGCAAACGGCAGGCGATCGTGTCCACGGGCGATCTCGGGCAGGAGAGCCTGGACCGGTTGATCGAGCGGGCCGTCGCGATCGCGCGGGCCGTGCCCGAAGATCCCCACGCCGGGATCGCCGATCCCGATCAGATCGCCCGTGAGTTCCCGAGCCTGGATCTGGACGACGGCGAGGAGCCGGCCACCGAGACCCTGGCCCGCCAGGCCGCGATCGCCGAGGAAGCAGCGCTCGCCCATCCCCGGATCATTAACTCCGAAGGCGCCGAGGCCAAGTGGTCCCGAGCGCGCACCACGCTGGTCGCGACCAACGGCTTCGTGGGCGCGAGCGCCCGCTCCAGCCACAGCATCGGCGCCTCGGTGATCGCCGGGGCCGACGGCGCCATGGAGCGGGATTACGAGTATCGCACCGTGGTCCGCGCCTGCGATCTGCCGGACCCCGCAGAGATCGGACGCATCGCGGCCGAGCGCGCGGCGGCCCGCCTGAATCCGCGCAAGGTCAAGAGCAGGGCCGTGCCGATCGTGCTCGATCCGCGCGTCGCCGGCAGCATGGTCCGCCACCTCGCCGGCGCGATCAGCGGCCCGGCAGTGGCGCGCGGCACCACCTTCCTGAAAGAGAAGCTCGGCCAACCGGTGTTCGCGCCCGGCGTGTCGATCGTCGACGACCCGCTCCGCCCCGACGGGCTGCGCTCGCGCGCGTTCGACGCCGAGGGGATCCGCGCTGAGCGGCGGCGGCTGGTCGACCAGGGCACGCTGACCACCTGGCTTCTGGATTGCGCCTCGGCCCGCCAGCTCGGCCTGTCGACGACCGGCAATGCGGTCCGCGAGGTCTCGTCGGTGCCCGCTCCGGCGCCCGCGAACGCCTACATCGAGGCCGGCGCGCTGCGCCCGGACGAGTTGATCAGGGACATCGAGGAAGGACTTTATGTCATCCAGATGCTGGGCATGGGCGTCAACATGGTCACCGGCGACTACAGCCGGGGCGCGACCGGATTTTGGATCGAGAACGGCGCGCTCGGCTGGCCGGTCAGCGAGGTGACCATCGCCGGCAATCTGGCCGAGATGTTCGCTCAGCTCACGCCGGCAAGCGACCTGGAACTGCGCTACGGCATCGACGCGCCGACGCTGCGCATCGACGGCATGACCGTGGCCGGCCAGTGATTGCGCACAGAACGGCGCCGAGCGGCATCGCTTCCTGCCGGCGATGGCGGCGCCTGCTCGTGAGCTCCCCGATTGATGGTCGGGTTGCGGTCGAGCCGCACCGCGGTGCGCCGATGCAACTGCTCGGCGGTGATGCCCGGCTGTCATAGGCAACCGGCTTCCCGTAAGCCGCCCCGGGCCGCGGTCGCACGCGCCGATGGCTGGTCCGCGGCGGGATCGGGCAGCACGGTCCCTGCATCGGCGCCGCTCCGAGCCGCCGGTCCCGGCCAGCTACGGAACGGAACAAATTCGAGCCCGCTGGTGCTGAGCCCGACGACGTCGGATTCAGCCGGAGCCGACGAGCTGAATGTCCTACTGCCCGTCCGTGACCCATCTGCCAGCCGGCCCTCGTCACCATGCCGTGATGATCCCTCGAGCCCCGACCGGCGGGCCGGGACAAGCCGCCGCGCCCGTTGGATGTTGCCCTGTCGCAACATGCCAAACCGAAAGTGAATCCAGCCTGTCACAGCCCGCTTCAAGCGGAATAATGTGCCAAGTCCCGGTGTTCGCGTGCATGAAGTCGATTGGCAACAACGTCAGACAACAGGACGGGTTCATTGCCGGGGAAGCTTAACGAGGGGGTTGTGTCGGATACCGAACACCTGATCGCAGAGCAGATCCCGAAGCTCAGGAGGTACGCTCGAGCGTTGCTCGGGGACCCGGTGCGCGCCGACGACCTGGTGCAGGAAGCTTTGGTGCGAGCTCTCTCCCGCAGCCACCTGTGGCAACCCGGCACCGATATCCGGGCCTGGATGTTTACTATTCTGCACAATGTCCACGTCAACAATCAGCGTCAGCGCCGGCACCGTGATGACTATCAGGAGTTGAGCGATGATCGGCCCGAGATGGCAACCCCCGCGACGCAGGAGCGCACGCTGGAGATGCGTGATCTGGCGCGCGGCCTGCAGCTCCTGCCCGGTCCGCAACGCCAGGTGGTCCTGCTCGTCGGCCTCGAGGGGATGAACTACAAGCAGGTCGCCGCCGTGCTCGACATTCCGATCGGCACCGTCATGTCGCGGCTGCACCGCGGCCGCGAGGCCTTGCGCCGCCTGATGGCTGACGGTCCGGCCCAGAGCGCTTCCGACCAAGACAGTCAAGATAACCAAGTGCGTAACGTGCCATGACCACGCGACAGATCTCGATCGACGAGGATGACTTTCAGGCCTTTGTCGACGGTCAGCTGCCACCGGACCGTCGCCGGGCGGTGATGGCGTATCTCGCCGCGACTCCCGAAGAAGCGGCGCGCATGAGCGATTACCGCAGGCTGACCGAAGAGATGCACCTGCACTACGACGAGGTGCTCTACGAACCCCTGCCCGCACGCCTGCGCGTCGAGCGCTACGGTCGCCGCGCCGCCTGGTGGGCCAAGCCGTTGCGCTGGGTTGGTCTGGCTGAGCTCAGCCTGGCGCCACGCGCGGTGGGGATCGCGCTGCTGTTGCTCGCGGGCGCCAGCGGCGGGTGGGTGCTGAGTCTGCACTATCTCGAGCCCCAAGGCGAGCCGCCGGCGGTCATCTTCACCCGCTTTGCGATCAACGCTCACCTTCTGTACGCGTCCGACATGCAGCACCCGGTCGAATTCGGCGCGGATCAGCAGGAAAGGCTGCTGCCTTGGCTGTCGGAGCGGCTCGGCCAAGCCGTGCAGGCGCCGCAGCTGCAGGACCTCGGCTTCGAGCTGGTCGGCGGCCGTCTGTTGCCCGCCGCCGGGCAGGCCGCAGCGTTTCTGCTGTACGAAAACCCGGACGCCCAGCGGATCACCTTGTACATCCGCGGCAACTGGCCCAGTCCGCCCGGGCCTGCCCAGGACGGGGCGGTCTCCTTCGCCGGCGACGGCGGCGTGAGCCTCGTTTACTGGCGGGACGGTCCGTTCGCCTACGCGCTGCTGGGCGCGCTCGATCGCGAGCAGCTGTTCGCCACGGCCAAGATCGTCCAGCAGCAGCGCGCCGCGATAGTCGTCGCTCCCGCCCGAGCCGTACCGGCCGTCGCGCCCGAGCAGACCGCAACCGCGGAGAAGGGCTCGACCTGAGCTGGCACTGGCGGACGGCAGCCGGGGTCCATCGGTCTGATCGTCACCATGGTCCGGCGGCGCTGCGCCCGGAAGCAGGACCATGTTCGCTCGCGCGCGTGTTCCGACCGCTCGTGAGCGCACGTGGGCACCATAGAGACACGCCCAGCGGACGCCCGTAGCGCCACGCCCGCCGCAGGTCTGCCGGAGGTTCAGGGCGCGGCCGGCTCGATCGCGTACCAGATGTTCGCGAGATAGCCCGCCGCGTCCGGTTGCGCGAACTGGCGTACAATCGCGGGGCGCTCGCCCGCGCAGTGCCACTCGAACACCGTGGCGTGGCCGGTCACCGCCATGGGAATGACCTCGGCGCCGCGGTTCTGGCGACAGAAGTCGGCGAGCGCCGGGGCCGGATAGCGGCCTACGTCGGCCTTTTCGGCGCACGGTAGGTTCGCGCCGATCGTGCAGGCATAGACCTTGCCGTTCATGCAGCGCCAAATCGAGTTGCGGAGCAAAGGTTCGCTCGGGGCGTCTGCGGGCAGCGCCAGCGCCGCTTGGAGGCCGCGGGCCACGGCGTCGGGCAGCGCGGGCCCCGTGTAGCGGGCATCCCAGGCATCGATCGTGCCGACAGCCTCACAATAAGCGAAGGGATCGTCGAAGTGTCCTTCGGTCAGGGCCACTCCTGCCCTGAGCGGCGCCTGGCCCGCGAGCGCAAGGAACCCGGTGGCCCAAAGGGCTGATCTCACTGACCGCACTGCCCAAATGCCCATCGATCTCTTCCCGCCATTCCCTCGTGTCTTGGGTCCGCCGGCGCGGGTGCCCCGGCGGGCGGAGACATAATAAGGGGAGGGCCGCGCGCTCCGGCCCTCAAACCAGACTGTGACAGAACTCGCCCCTCTCGTCTGCCCCGGG
>JBKPNX010000233.1:0-35234 GCA_046732855.1 Pseudomonadota bacterium | reverse complement strand
GCCGAGGCCGCGCGGATCATCGAGGCTTGGCGCCAGCACTACAACCGCGAGCGCCCCCACAGCGCGCTCGGCTACGAGGCGCCGGAGCGGTTCGCGCGCCGGCTCGGCGCGCTCGGACTCGATGAAGGTCCGCGCCCCGCGCCGGCGCTCGCTCCAGCACCGAGCCCATGCTACGAAGTGAACAACTCACCTCCGCCCTGGACCTAACTTCGGGGGAAGGCCAGCAGCACCGCCGGCGCGGTCGCGACGTCGGCAAAGCCGGTGTTGGCCGCATTGCCGCGCGGGTGGTCCCAGGTGCCGGCATAGGCCGGTGCGCCGGCCAAGACAGCCCCCGCCAGTGCTGCCGCCACCCGCCAGGCAAAACACCAGGTTGATGCAAGTCCGTTCGCCGTGAGGGAATCAGGGCGTCCCGAAGATCTCGGCCGGCAGCTCGATTGCGAAATCGTCCTCATCACCCTGCCTCCGCTCTTCAGTGATCAAGGGAGTAAGCAGCAAAGTGATCGATGCGGCGCGCGCTCCGAAACGGCACCGCGTTGGGGCTCATGCACTGCAGCTGTATCGCACATGTCAGGGACTGGAGTTGTGAACCAGCTCACACCGAAGCCAATTCGGTCCATCACGATGCAACTCAAGATGTGAGGTGACGCCCCCGCGGCGAGGGCACGCGCTGATCGCAGATTACCTGCCGCACGATGCCCGGCCCTTCCCGGACCGGACCAGGGCCGACATTTTGACGACGGATCGTGTACCCCGCGTGTCGGCGAGACCGGTTCAGTCAAGGCGATTCCCGCGGGCGCTGCTCCGCTCTCGCCCGTTCGTAGAACGGCCGCACGTTGCTCCAATTGACGCCGGCCCACCTCAGGTCCGGACGGCGCAGGACCTCCAGGAACTCGCCGTAGTCCGGGTGATCGGGCGAGCCGATGAAATGCCGGTCGAACTCGGCCACGGTGAACGTGCCCCAGTTCCGGATCATCTGAAAACAGATGCCGTCGAAGCCGAAGACGCGCGCGAGGTCCACCGCCTCGGGCATCTCGCGAAAGTTGAGCGCCTGCACCACGAAATCCAGGCGGAGCTGCCGGATATGGCCGTGCCGCCTCAAGTTTCCTAGGAAACCAAAGTTCTGCACCAGCTTGGCGAGGGAGCCGCCGCTCCGCACGACCGCATAGGTCTCGGGCCGGGCGGCATCGATCGACACCCAGACGCTCTCGACGAGACCGTGGAGCCCGAGCTCTTCCCAAGCGCGCCGATCGAGGAGGAGACCGTTGGTCTGCAGCTGCACGCGCAGCTGCGGATACTCCCGCCGGCTCAGACGCTTCAGGACGTAGCGGAAGTGGCCGCTGGCGAACGGATCGCCCGAGCCTGTGATCTTGACGAGCCGGGCATCGCGCAGCAGCGGAAGAATGACCGTCTCGAAAATCTCGTTCAGGCGGTCCTGCTCGTGCTTCTTGGCCAGGATGAGCTTCGTGCGACAGGACGGGCACGAGAGATTACAGCTGCGATCCTGCGACATCATGACTCGCAGGGGCCGTCGCTCGAGACGCACGAGCTTTCGCGCAACGATCTCCCGGTGGTACGGGTCCATCAGATCGGCGCGGCGCGGCAGCCGGCGATCGACGATCTCCGTGCAGTGCATCCGCGAGCAATATCGGTAGGTGCCGTCCAGAATCGAGCTGCGGATCGCCTGGGCGGCCGGAGAGTTCCAGATCTCGTCGGGCTTCTGGTGGTGAAAATTGCCGATCGGCACCGGCAGCCATGCCGGACAGCAGGTGTGAACGTCGCCATTCTGGCGAAGCTCGAAGCTCTCGAACGGGTGCGGGCAAAAGAAGTCGGACAGATCATCGGCGAGGGCCGTGGGAGCGTCCTCCATTCTGCCGCGGGCGCGAAGAAAGAGCCGCTGCGCGAACAGGTCACGCTGGCTCATGGCCACCGCCGTCTTGGCATGGCGGAAGACCCGCGGCCAGTCCTCCTCGCGCGCTGCAGCCAGCGCCGCGAGCACGTGCAGCAGGCGGGGCGGCTTGCCCGCTTGCTGCGCCCAGACCACAAAGGCCCGCCAGGCATCCGCATCGTCCGCGCCGAGCATCGCCTGCAATCGGCCGAGCAAGCTTTGGCAGGACATGTCCGGGTCGTCGGCCGGCAGCGCGGGGTCAGCGACGCCGATCAGCGCATCGTAGCCGGGCTGCGCCTCCTTCAGCGCGCTCAGCGCCGCGGCATGGCGTTCCGTGCCGTCGCTCGTCGCGCGCTGCTCAGGCGATGCCGCGTGGAGCGCAACCCACGCCGTGGTGCGCCCGGTCGGCGCCGCCAGGACTTCCGTCTCGTCCGGAATGTCCGATGCGCTCGCCGCGGAAAACGGAGGCGGAGCTTCTGCGCGGTCGTGGGCACGACGGCTGGTATCGAGCGCCCCAGGCGGGTCCGATCGCGGCGGCGGCAGCCCCGGATCTTGCCCCGACGGCGACAGACGCTCTACCAGATCGCGATCTCTGAAACCTGCAGAAATCATCGAGCTCGCCTCCGGCCGACAATTCGCCCTCGAAGGTCATGGCGTCATGAAGTTCGAGCTTGAATCGGAATGGTCGAGGGCACGCCTCAGACAGGGCGCTTTGGCTTCACGGTCGTACCTCCCACCGTCCTGGGTTTTTCATCGGCGCCAAGGCCATGTTCCTACAGCAGATCGACCGATAAGGCCACTCGCAACAATTTCGCTAGAGGCCGGATTGACGGGCTGGCCGGGCCGCCGAGCGCCGTAACGACCCGACCGCCGATTCGGTCGAGATGTTACGTCTCATATTCTCTCATCCCCTTGGCAGCACCGGCTGGCAGGGCGCCGAGCGGCAGCCGGCGCGCAACGCATCGAATCCGGGAAGCGAGCCACGAGATGACCTGCGGTTTGACAAGCCCATCGGATGCGCTAGCTTGCAGACTCGACGGCGCGCACCGGCCGGCTGCCAACAGCATGTACCTATACGAAAGCATTCGCCAAGTTCATCTGGAACTGACTGACAAGTGTAATGCTGCTTGTCCGCAATGTTCGCGGAGCGATCACGGCGGTCCAGTAAATTCTCAGCTGGCGCTGACTGAGCTGAGCTTGCTCGACATCAAAGCCATTTTCGCAGAGCGATTTTTGCTGCAACTCAATCGCCTGTACGCATGCGGCAACTACGGTGACTCGATCGTAGCCCGCGACTGCCTGCAAATTTTTCAGTATTTCCGCGCATGCAACCCAAAGATCAAATTGGGTATTCACACCAACGGCGGCGCCAGGTCGGTCGATTTCTGGCAACGGCTCGGCCGGCTGATGACCAGGGGCAAGGGCTACGTACGCTTCGGCATCGACGGGCTGGACGATACCAATCACCTCTATCGGCGAAATGTCCGCTGGCCGACCCTGATGCGCAACGTCAAGGCGTTTCTCGAAGCTGGAGGCAATGCCGAATGGGACTTTATCGTATTCCGGCACAACGAGCATCAGGTCGAGCAGGCGCGCAGGCTTGCCGAGGATCTTGGTTTTACCCGGTTCAACGTGAAGACGACGGGCCGCTTCCTGGACTCGGCCAAACTGGAATACATCGACTCGACTCCGGCCAAAAACCGGGCAGGGGAGGTGGTCGGCCGCGTGGCACGCCCGCTCAGCCCGGCCTACCAGAATTCGGCCCTGGCCGAGCTGCAGGACCTGCGCAAGCGGTACGGCAGCATGGACCGCTATCTCGATCGGGCTGAAGTTCAGTGCAAGGTGCAGGCCGAACGTTCGATCTACGTCTCGGCAGAGGGACATGTCTTGCCCTGCTGCTGGCTCGCCGGGCAGCTGCGCCACCCCGTGATGCGAACGCGCGGGGAGATCCTGCAAGTCCTGGAGGCGCTCGGGGGCACCGCTCACGTGGATGGCCGACGACGCAGCATTCGCGCGATCGTGGCGGATGATTTCTTTCAGAAGCTGGTGCCCGGCAGCTGGAGCAGGCCGAGCTGCGCGGAGGGCAAGCTGCGGACCTGCGCCCGGGTCTGTGGCCACGACTTCAAGCCATTCGAAGCCCAAAGCCCGCTAAACCGCGCTCCCGCCGTCGCGGGAGTCGCGGGTCCCAACTGAAACCAGGGCAACGTAGCTCAAAGCGGCTCTGGACTCGTAATCTGCTTGGTATTGCCCTAACCGACGCGCCGGTCGCGGCGTGTACGACACGTTCACGCGCTACTGGTTTCGGCACTGGCCGCTCGACCACGTGTTCGTCAGCGACGAGTTGCGGCGCCCGCCTTCGGCTCCGACCATTTCCCGATCGACATCGCGGTGGATCATGCGCCGGCGGCGCGCAAGGTGCAAAGCGCCCGAACCGGATGCGGAGGACCGTGTCGAAGCGCGCGACCAGCTGCGGCGCGCGGCAGCGACCGAGGCCGGTCGGCCGGCGCAGGATCGATCTGAGGAATCTCGCGCACTGGCGCCGCGGCCGCAGCGGGTCCCGGAAGGTTCAGGCGTTGACGCCTGAGGCCGCCTCCGCCTACGAGCGCGGGCGCTATCGAGTTCCGTCAGTTGTCAGGTGGGCGCCACGGAGCGCCTTCAGCCGCGCCGCCTGTTCTGAGGTTCGCTGGTGGAGCCGATGGGACTTGAACCCACGACCTCGACGGTGCAAACGTCGCGCTCTCCCAACTGAGCTACGGCCCCGCAGCGTGTCGGCGGATGGTGGAGCCGAGGGGAGTCGAACCCCCGACCTCTAGAGTGCGATTCTAGCGCTCTCCCAACTGAGCTACGGCCCCGCCCGCGCCGTTGGTATGGTGGGCGCGTCCCAAGGTGTCAAGGGCCGCCCGGGCCGGATACGATCCGGGGGTGGCGGCGTCGCGGCACGGTGGCTATAGTCCGGCCGCGACGGGCGGCCATCCAAATCGCCGTCACGGGCACCAGCGTGAGGCGCAAGTTCGATCCATGAATCCGGTGCACTGGCTGATCGACACCGTTCTGGAGCTGTACATCTGGATCGTCATCGCCTCGGTCATCCTGAGCTGGCTGGTGGCGTTCAACGTGATCAACGCGCGCAACAGCCTGATCAATCAAGTGGGCGAGTTCCTGTACAAGGTCACCGAGCCCGCGCTGCGCCCGATCCGCAACATGCTGCCGCATCTCGGCGGGATCGACATCTCGCCGATGATTTTGATCCTGCTTCTGGTCTTCGCGCGACGTTTGCTCTGGCAGATGTTCGCGTGATCGCATGGGCTGGCTGGTCAGACACGCCGCCGGCGCGCGGGTCGCGCTCAAGGTGATGCCGCGTGCGCCGTCGAGCGGCGTGCAGGATGTGGCAGTCGACGGTGTGGGGCGGACGCATCTCGCGGTGCGGGTCAGCGCGCCGCCCGAGGCGGGCAAGGCGAATGCCGCGCTGATCAGGCTGCTCGCCAAGCGCTGGCGGATCCCCCAGGCCGCGCTCGAAGTAGTGAGCGGGGCAGGCGCGCGACGCAAGATGCTCCACATCCACGGCGCGCCTGACGAGCTGATCGCCCGACTGCGCGCGATCGAGGGGGAGCGCAACGAAGATTCGGGCGCGCCGTGAGCCCGGCCCGGATCATCGACGGCAAGGCGGCCGCAGCGGAACTGCGCGCCGACATTGCGGTGCAGGTCAGGGAGTTCGCCGCGCGCGCCGGACGTGCCCCCGGTCTGCGGGTGGTGCTGGTCGGCGATCATCCGGCAAGCCGGGCGTATGTGCGGACCAAGGCGAGGATGGCCGCCGAGGTCGGCATCGACAGCGGGCTGCTGGAGTTGCCGGCCGACGTCAGCGAGCGCGACCTGCTCGCCCGGCTGGCCGCGCTCAACGACGACCGCGCCGTCCACGGCATCCTCGTCCAGCTGCCCCTGCCGGAGCAGATCGACCCCGCGCGCGTGCTCGACGCGATCGACCCGATGAAAGACGTGGATGGCTTTCACCCGCTGAACGTCGGCCGGCTGGTCGCCGGCACCGGCGCCCTCGATCCCGACCTGCTGGTGCCGTGCACGCCGATGGGCTGTCTCATCCTGCTGCGCCAGACGCTGGGCGACGATCTGTCCGGCCGGAGGACGCTCGTGGTCGGCCGCTCCAACATTGTCGGCAAGCCGCTCGCGGCGCTGCTGCTGCGGGCCGACTGCACGGTGACCGTCGCCCATTCGAAGACGCGCGATCTGCCAGAGGAGTGCCGCCGCGCCGAGATTCTGGTCGCTGCGATGGGCCGGCCGCAGCTGATCCGGGGCGCCTGGATCAAGCCCGGGGCGACCGTGCTCGACGTCGGCATCGTGCGCGTGCCGGACGAGCACGCCGGAACGCGTCTGATCGGTGACGTGGCGTTCGCCGAGGCGCTGGAGGTGGCCGGCGCGATCACTCCGGTGCCGGGCGGGGTCGGTCCGATGACCGTGGCCTGCCTGCTGCGCAACACGCTGATCGCGGCGGACCAGCAGACGCGCTGAACGCGCCGCAGGCCTAGCGGGGTGGGGCAATCGATGCGTCGAGGCCCGACGGGGCGCCATGATGCCCTCGAGCATCGGAATATGATCCTCGTGGCCGAAGACCACGTCGTCCTGAAAGCAGCGGCAGGGGAGGGGGCCGGCACGGCTCGCGTCGGGCTCGGGCCGCAGGGTTGATCCGGCGAGCAATGTCGATCCCCACCCGAAGGCGGGGATCGACGGTGCCGTTGAAGGCCTTCCTCAAATCGCCTGCGCTGAGCTCAATGTCCGGCCTGAGCCTCTTGTCGCACATTCCGAGCGGCAGGTCTGTGAAGCAGCTCACACTCGCGGTTGAATTCTTGTCGCGCCGTGATTCTTGTCCGCCGGGACTGCGTTCGGTCCGGTCTCCGACCCGGGCCAAGACGTGGCCAGGCATCAGGATCGCGCGGCGCACCAGCCCGAGCCGTGGTCCACGGGGAGGCGCATCCTGTCGCCGAACAGCGGCTTCTCGGGCATCGCGTTCCAGCTCGCGTCCGGATCGCTCCGGCCCGCCCGGGGGCGTTCTTGGGTGGTCGCCGGCAACCGGCGGCGCCGAGGCTGGCGTCGATCAGGCTGACCGGCTTGACCATCGGTCCGTGCGCCTCGAGCGCCCCCGTGCGACGTCATTTCGCGGGACAGGACGACATCGGGGGACTACGACGGCGTCATGGCGGCAACCAGCGCAAGCGCGGCGACGGGGGCACGGACCGCGGGCACGGCGGTGCTGCCGGTTCTGCTCGCGGTCAGCGCGGGGCATTTCCTCAACGATACGATGCAGTCGGCGCTGCTGTCGATCTACCCGTTGATCAAGACATCGCTGGCGCTCGACTTCGTGCATATCGGGATCATCACGCTCACCTTCCAGCTGACCGCCTCGATCCTGCAGCCGATGGTCGGGCTCTATACCGACCGGCACCCGCAGCCGTTCTCGCTGCCCTTCGGGATGGCGTCGACTTTCGTCGGCATGCTGGTGCTGTCGGTGGCGGGCGGCTTCGCCACCGTGCTGCTGGCCGCCGCCCTGATCGGCATCGGCAGCTCGGTGTTCCACCCCGAAGCGTCGCGGGTGGCGCGGCTCGCGTCCGGCGGGCGCTACGGCTTCGCCCAGTCGGTGTTCCAGGTCGGCGGCAATGCCGGGCAGGCGATCAGCCCGCTGCTCGTGGCGCTGCTGGTGATCCCCCATGGCCAGCTTTATATTGCCTGGTTCGCGCTCGCCGCGGTGATCGGCATCGGGATCCTGTCCCGGGTCGGTCGTTGGTACCGCGCCCATCTGGCGCGGCCGCGGACCGGCGGCGCGACGGTCGCGACCCTGTCGCCGGTCGGGCGCAGGCGGGTGATCGGCGTGGTCGCGATCCTGCTGGCGCTGACCTTCTCCAAGAACTTCTACACGGCGGCTTTCGCCTCCTACTACACCTTCTTCATGATCGAACGGTTCGGGGTCTCGCTCGGCAGCGCCCAGATCCACCTGTTCCTGTTTCTCGGGGCGGTGGCGGTGGGCACGCTGATCGGTGGCCCGATCGGCGACCGGATCGGCCGCAAGCCGATCCTGTGGATCTCGATCCTGGGCGTGCTGCCGCTGAGCCTGGCGCTGCCGTTCGTCAGCCTGTTCTGGACCGACGTCCTCTCGGTGCTGATTGGCTTGACCATGGCTTCGGCGTTTCCGGCGATCGTCGTCTACGGCCAGGAGTTCCTGCCGGGCCGGGTCGGCATGATCGCCGGCCTGTTCTTCGGCTTTGCGTTCGGCATGGGCGGCATCGGCGCCGCCCTGATCGGCTGGCTCGCTGATGCCTTCGGCATCGAGTGGGCGTTCCGCCTGTGCGCGCTGCTGCCGGCGATCGGCCTGCTCGTGGTGTTCCTGCCCAGCCTCGACGAGAAACGGGCGTAGCCGAGGCGGAGCCGCCGCGATCCGGAATCGATGCGGCCGTCTCGAGGTGCCAGGGCTTGCTCAGCTGCGTGGCGCGAACGCTGCCATTGGCGCTGGACGGTCGGCCGGCGGGCGCTGGATTGCTCGGATTCCCGCTCGCGCGCGCAACGCGGCGCCGGTCGAGCCGGCCGCCTTGATCCTCGCTGTTCGGGTGGCTTGCGGCCCCGAGCAAGCCTGGATCAGCAACTGCGGGACCAGGAGCGATGCAGGTTCGAGCGCTGACCTCGGTACGCAAGACGCTTACGTTGGCAACCCGGCGCCGTCACGCGGCATCCTCCTGCCAGGTGCTGCCATCGCGCTCGATCAGCGCGACCGCGGCGGATGGCCCCCAGGTCCCGGCTGCGTAGGGCTTGGGCGCGTCGCCCCGCTCGCGCCAGGCAGTCAGGATCGGCTCGATCCACGCCCAGGCGGCTTCGACCTCATCGCGCCTCATGAACAGGGTCGGGTTGCCCCGGACGACATCCATCAGCAGGCGCTCGTACGCGTCTGGATAGCGGACCTTGAAGGTCTCGGCGAAGCTCAGATTCAGGGGCGCCTCGCGCAGGCGCATGCCGCCCGGACCAGGGTCCTTGGCCATCAGGAAGAGCTTCATGCCTTCGTCCGGTTGCAGGCGCACGACCAGGCGATTGGCCACGATGCGCCCGGCGTCGGGCTGGAAAATCGAATGCGGGATGGCGCGAAACTGGACCACGATCTCGGAGGCCCGCACCGGCATGCGCTTGCCCGTACGCAGATAGAACGGCACCGCCGCCCAGCGCCAGCTGTCGATCTCCGCCTTGACCACGACGAAGGTCTCGGTGGCACTCGACGAGGCGCCGATCTCCTCGAGATAGCCGGGCGCGAGATCGCCGTTGATCGCGCCGGCGCGGTACTGGCCGCGCACGGTCTTGGTTGCGGCGCCGTCACCGGCGAGCGGGCGCAGCGCGCGCAGCACCTTGACCTTCTCGTCGCGCACTGCATCCGCCTCGAACCTGGTCGGCGGCTCCATCGCGATCAGGCAGAGCAGTTGCAGAAGATGGTTCTGCACCATGTCGCGCAGCGCGCCCGCGCGCTCGTAGTAGGCGCCGCGGTCCTCGACGCCGATGCTTTCGGCGACCGTGATCTGGACGTGGGCGACGTGCGCGCCGTTCCAGAGCGGCTCGAACAGCGAGTTGGCGAAGCGCAGCGCCATCAGGTTTTGGACGGTCTCCTTGCCGAGATAATGGTCGATCCGGAAGATCTGGTTCTCGTGAAAGACCGAGCCGACCTCGTCGTTGATCGCGCGGGCGGAGGCGAGATCGTGGCCGATCGGCTTTTCGAGCACCACTCGGGTCTCGGGCGTGACCAGATGATTGGCGGCCAGACCGCGGCAGATCGGCCCGAACAGATCGGGCGCCGTCGCCAGATAGAACACCCGGATGCGTCCCGGGTCGTCGCATGCGGCGGCAAGCTCGATCCAGGAAGCAGGACTCGCGACGTCGAGGGCGACGTAGCGCAGCCGACGGAGGAAGCGGGCAAGACAGGCCTGATCGAGATGCTCCGGGGCCACGTGCTCGCGCAGCGCGGCCTCGGTCTGGGCGGCGTAGGCGTCGCGCCCGAGCTTCCTGCGGGCGACGCCGATGATCAGACTGTCCGCCGGGAGCTGGCCATCGCGGTCCCGATAGTACAGCGCCGGCAGAAGCTTACGCCGCGCGAGGTCGCCGGTACCGCCGAAGACCACGAGATCGAACGTGCCGACCGGAATGATCTGTGCCGTCACGATGCTCTCCTCAGGATACCACCTGGCCGCGTCCGACCCTGCTCTCAGGTTGCCAAGTCGGCGTTAAGAAACCGACGCACCCGGTCGTCGGCGGGCAGCGCCGGGATCGCGCCGCGCTCGGTCGTGGTGAGCGCGCCCACGGCGCAGGCGAAGCGGCAGATCTCGCGCAGGCGTTGCTGGTCGCGTGCGGCCGAACGATCGCGGACGAGGCCGTGCAGCAGGCCGGCGACGAAGCCATCGCCCGCGCCGGTGCTGTCGACGCTCTCGACGCCAAAACCAGCCACCGCACCGTCGAAGTCGGGGGTGAAATAGACACAGCCTGCGGCGCCCAGGGTGACCACCAGGAGCTCGAGCCGGTCGTGCCACAACTGCCGCCGTGCCGCGGCCGGATCATCGGCGCCGGTCAGGAACCGGAGCTCTTCGTCGCTGATCTTCACGACCTGCGCCTGAGACATGGCGAGGCGCAGGCCATCGCGGGCGGCGCCGGCATCCGGCCATAGCGCGAGACGAAGATTGGGGTCGCAGGAGATCAGGCAGCCGGCCGCGCGCGCCGCCTCGATCGCGTGCAGGGTCGCGCCGCGCGACGGTTCGCCGATCAGGCTGATCGAGCCGTAGTGCAGGGCGCGCGCCCCCTGAATCACGCCGACGTCGACCTCCTCGGGCGCATACAGCATGTCCGCGCTGGGATGGCGGTAGAACATGAACTCGCGTTCGCCATCAGCCCGCAGCGAGACGAAGGCGAGCGCGGTGCGCGCCGCGCCGCTGAAGCGCAGCGGTCCGATGTCGACGCCCGCTTCGGCCAGGATCCGGGCAAGAAAATGGCCGAACGGATCGTCGCCCACCTTGCCCATGAAGGCCGACCGCGTGCCCAGGCGGGCCAGCCCGACGGCGACATTGGCGGGGGCTCCGCCGGGAGCCTTCTTGAACGCCGGCGCGTCGATCAGCGACGTGCCGGTCACCGTCGGCACGAAGTCGATCAACAGCTCGCCGAGGCAGACCACGTCCACCATGGCCGCGGTTCCCTTGCTAGGAGCGCAATTCGCCAACTATCGAAACGACGCTGCGACATCGTGAATGCCACGGCCGCCCGGATCGCTCCGCATCCCTGGCAAAGCGCCGCCAGCCCTGGCGGAAAGCTCGCCGAGCCAGGCGTGCGGCGACCCTTCGTCCAGGGTGCACAGCTTCGAGCTGCCGTCTCGAGCCTCGTCGCCGTTGCGCTGATCCTGGCCGATCAATCACCGGCCCGTTGTACGCCGCCCAGACGCCCGACGAGAACCCCTCTGTTCGGGCGGCGGCGAATGCCGCTCGCAGCGCGTGGCCCAACGCTGCTGTGGCGCTTCAGGTCGGGATGCCGCCCATGGACCGGCCGCATGGTCGCTGCAAGCGAGGTGCCGCTAAAAGCTGTTAATTACCTCGGCTGCCGGATGCAGCAGAAAAGCCGCGGCGAAGGCCGCGTGCCGAACCCCTGACTGTCCTGAGAGAAAGTATTGTTCCGAGAACAAGTGGAGCGGGCGAAGGGATTCGAACCCTCGACCCCAACCTTGGCAAGGTTGTGCTCTACCCCTGAGCTACGCCCGCGCACGACGACCTGCTACATAGGGAAAGCCGGGCGTCTGCGCAATACCGATGTCATGCCGGCGGTGGTACCGGCGGGGCGCGTCCCCTTGATCGTGCGCTACCCGTTCGCCATCTTACCCGCATCCAGTTGCGCGCATCTGTGGAGTGCGGGGCGGTATGGGTCTGCTATCGGGTCTGATCGGGTCCGGCGCCACGGCGAAGACCGACGGCGCATTGATCAAGGACAGCGACACGCGGCACTTCATGGATGACGTGATCCAGGCGTCGCGCGACCAGCCCGTGATCGTCGATTTCTGGGCGCCGTGGTGCGGCCCGTGCAAGCAGCTCACGCCCCTGCTCGAGCGCGTGGTCAACAATGCCGGGGGCAAGGTCCGCCTGGTCAAGATCAACATCGACGAGAACCCCGAGCTCGCCCAGCAGCTGCGCATCCAGTCGATTCCCACGGTCTATGGCTTTCGCGGCGGTCAGCCGGTCGACGGCTTCGCGGGCGCCCTGCCTGAGAGCCAGATCAAGGCATTCGTCGAGCGGCTGACCGGACCGCTCGGACCCGCCCCAGCCGAGCTCGCGCTCGAGCAGGCGAAGCAGGCTATGGCCGCCGGGCAGACCGACCACGCGGCGCGGATCTTCGAGCAGCTGCTCGAGCACGAGCCGGGCAACCCGGAAGCGCTCGCCGGCCTCGCGCGCTGTCAGATCGCGCGCGGTCGCCTGCCCGCCGCGCGCGCCACGCTGGAGCGGGTCGCCAAGGAGCACGCCAACCATGTCGAGGTGGACGGCGCCCGCGCCGCGCTCAGCTTGGCCGAGGAAGCCGGCACGCTCGCCGATCCGGCCGCGCTGAATGCGCGTCTCGCCGCCGACCCGAGCGATCACGAAGCGCGCCTCGATCTGGCCACCGCGCTGTTTCTGCGCGGCCAGGTCGACGCCGCGATCGAGCATCTGCTGGCGGCCGTGCGCCTGGACCGTGAGTGGCGCGATCAGGCGGCGCGCAAGCAGCTGGTCAAGTTCTTCGAGGCGCTCGGCCCGCAGCACCCGGCGACGGTTAGCGGGCGGCGCAAGCTGTCGACCGTGCTGTTCTCCTGAGCCTCGGGTGCGGCGCGGTGAGTGCGGGGCCGGCGCGATGAGAAGCTCAGAGCCAGTCCTCAGCAGCGCGCTGCCGACCCGGTTCCCGATCTTCCCGCTGCCGGGTGCGATCCTGCTGCCGAGCGGCAACCTGCCGCTCAACATTTTCGAGCCGCGTTATCTGCAGATGACCCGCGACGCCATGCGCACCGACCGGGTCATCGGCATGGTCCAGCCGAACGGCGGCAGCAGCGAGCGGCCCGAGCTGTTCGCGGTCGGCTGCGCCGGCCGGATCACCAGCTTCACCGAGACCGAGGACGGTCGCTATCTGATCACGCTCACCGGCGTATGCCGCTACGACGTGGTCGAGGAGCTGCGCGTGAGCACGCCTTATCGGCAGGTGTGCGCGAGCTTCGAGCGCTGGCAGGCGGATCTCGAGCCGCCGGTGCCCGCCGAGTGCTTGCGGCCGCAGTTGTTCGACGCGCTGTGCGGCTATTTCGAGGTGCACGAGATCAGCGCCGACTGGGACCAGATCCGCGCCGCGCCGCTCGGCGGCCTGATCACTTCGCTCGCGATGATCTGCCCGTTCGAGTCGTGCGAGAAGCAGGCGCTGCTCGAAGCGGTCGACCCCGACCAGCGCTGCCGGGTGCTGATCGCGCTGCTGCAGATGGGGGCGCTCGGCGGCCAGAATCGGTCCGCCAGCCCGCGTCACTGAGATGTCCGATAAGGCCGCCCCCCTCGATCCCAAGCTGTTGGACCTGCTGGTCTGTCCCTTGACCAAGGGGCCGCTACGCTACGACCGCGCGCGCCAGGAGCTGATCAGCGAGCAGGCGGGGCTCGCCTACCCGATTCGTGACGGCATCCCGATCATGCTGGTCGACGAGGCGCGGCCGCTCGATGACGACGAGGCGATCCCCGAGCCGGTGCGCGCCAGCAAGGGTCGGCGTGGGCCGGGTGGCGATGAGCGCAGATAGCTATCCTTGGCCGACCGAGCTGCGCGTCGACCGCGCCGCAAAGACCCTGAAGGTGAGCTTCGACGACGGCGCGTCGTTCACCCTGCCGGCCGAGTTCCTGCGCGTCGAGAGCCCCTCGGCCGAGGTCCAGGGCCACGGTCCCGGACAGAAAACGATCGTCGCCGGGCGCCGCCACGTCGGCATCATGGACCTCGAGCCGGTCGGCAACTACGCCGTGCGCATCATGTTCGACGACCTGCACAGCACCGGCATGTACACTTGGCGCTACCTCTACCATCTCGGCCAAAACCAGGAGCGTCTGTGGGCGACGTACCTCGAGTCCTTGCAGCAGCAGGGCCTCAGCCGCGATCCGTGAAGTCGTCCAGCCGGCGCGCGCGAACGAGGTCCCACTGCAACAAGGGCGGGTCGGGCGAAGCGCCGGTCGCAGCCCTGCTGAAGCGCTCTGGCCGGGGCGCGTGGCCGCGGCACCCCCAGCGCGAGCTACCCGGCAAGACGCCAGCGGGTCCGGTCGGGCTGGTCCTCGAGGATCACGCCCTCGGCCGCGAGCTGGTCGCGGATGCGATCGGCTTCTTCGAAATTCTTGGTTTTGCGCGCCGCCGCGCGGGCCTCGATCAGGCGCTCGACCTCAGCGGCGTCGATCTCGGCCCGGCCGGTCGTCTTCAGCCAGGTTTCGGGATCCTGTTGCAGCAGGCCGAGCAGCGCGCCGCCCGCCAGCAGCTGGGTCCCGAGTTCGCGCCGCTCGTCCTCATCGGCGCTGGCGTTGGCCGCGCGGCTGAGCGCGAACAGCTCGGCGATCGCCTTGGGCGTGTTCAGATCGTCTTCGAGCGCTGCGCTCAAGGCATCCGGCATGGGTGCGTCGGTCGGTGGACGGGGCCCGGATGGGCGCCTCGATTGCGCCCGCAGCCCTGTCACGGGTTCGTTCGGTCCGGGCAGCTCGGATAGCGTCAGATAGAGCCGGTCGAGCGCGTGCTTGGCCCGCGCCAGGCCCGCCGCGCTCCAGTCCAGCGGCTTGCGGTAATGCGCCGCGAGCAGGGCGTAGCGGATCGCCTCGCCGGGGGCCTCGCGCAACAGATCGCGCACCAACACCACGTTGCCGAGCGACTTCGACATCTTCTCGCGCTCGACGTCGAGAAAGCCATTGTGCAGCCAGAAGCGGGCGAGCGGCGCGCCGTCGTGCGCGCTGGCGCTCTGGGCGATCTCGTTTTCGTGGTGCGGGAACTTGAGATCGAGCCCGCCGCCGTGAATATCGATCGTGGCACCGAGATGGGCCTCGACCATCGCCGAGCACTCGATGTGCCACCCCGGCCGGCCGCGGCCCCAGGGGCTGTCCCAGCCCGGCTGCCGCGCGCTCGAAGGCTTCCACAGCACGAAGTCCGCCGGATCGCGCTTGTATGGCGCGACCTCGACCCGGGCGCCTTCGATCATCTCCTCGCGCGAGCGCCGCGACAGCGCGCCGTACGCGGGGAACGAGGGCACGTGGAACAGGACGTGGCCCGCCGCCTCGTAGGCGCGGCCGACCGCGATCAGGCGGAGAATCATCGCGATCATCTCTGGCACGTGCCCGGTGGCGTACGGCTCGACCGTCGGCGGCAGCACGTTCAGCGCCGCCATGTCCTCGTGGTAGGCGGCGGCGTAGCGCTCGGCAATGACCGCGGTCGGGACCCCCTCGGCCGCCGCGGCGGCCATGATCTTGTCGTCGATGTCGGTGACGTTGCGCACGTAGGCGACATCGCCGTAGCGCCGCCTGAGCAGCCGGAACAGCACGTCGAACACCACGGCCGGCCGAGCGTTGCCGATGTGCGGATGGCTGTAGACGGTGGGTCCGCACACGTACATGGTCGGCCGGCCGGGGTCCGCCGGCTGGAATTCCTCCTTGCGCCCGGTCAGCGAATTGTAGAGTTGCATGGTCGCGCCTTGTCGTTCGCGCCCCTCACTTAGCGACGCCCGGCGTGGGGCTCAACCCGTAGCGCGCAGAGGTAGTCAGGACCTTGGGAGCGAGCGAAACGACCCCGATGCCGTCTTGATCGTCAAGCGACCTCCTTTCGAAGCGGAGGCGTGACCGGCGATGGCCGTCCGGATCTCGATTTCGAGCCCTTGAACCCCGCGCGGGGATCGCAAATATCGCTGGGGTCACGAATCCCCGGAGCAGTGAGCAAGCCGCGCGATCAGATCATCGAACTGCAGCTCGCCGAGACCGGCGTCGAGCTGAGGCCGGCGGTCGAGGCGGCGCAATATGCTCGCGTGATCGACCACGTGGCGCCGGCTCGCGCCGCCGAAGAGCAGGCGCTCACCCGTTTCTGCGAGGCGTTCACCGCCTGCGCCGAGACGTGGGAGGAGCTGCAAGCCGTCGGTCGCTCGAGCGCGCTCGCGGGCTTGAGCGCGCGACTCGAGGCGCTGCAGCGATGCGGTCTGTACGTGCATTGGGCGGCGATCAATGCCCGCGTCGCGGCGGCTGGCGGACGCGTCGCCCTGCCGCTCGCGGTCCTCACGGTGAGCCGGAACCATCTACCCGAAGCGCGCGTCCGGTTGCCGGCGGAGCTCGAGGTCGCGTCGGAGGGCGGCCCGACCGCCCATTGAGACGATGGCGCTCAGCATCGCGCTCTGCACGTCGATTGCGCAGCGCGCCGCGTCCTGCGCGGAGGCGAACTCCACGAGCATGCCGTCGCCGGTGGTCCTTAGGAAGTGGGCCGCCGCAGTGCGCGATCTGGGGTCGATCAGTTCCCGCCGGCGGGTCTTCTGCCGTTTGAGTAAGCTCAGCTCATCGTGCTCCATGAGCCGGCTGTCGCCCGCCATGTCGGCGACGAGAATGGCCGCGAATCGACGCTCCATCGGCGTTCGCCCAGAGCCTGAAGACTAGCGGAGAGCCGTCGCGGTATCCATCGGACATCGCGCCGGAGATACCCGTTCGCGGGCTCAGGAGTCGTACTGCAGCAGCGCCTCAACCGGCACGTCCAGCTTGGCCCGGCCGTGGAGGAACGTGAGCTCGATCAGAAACACCGCGGCGACCGGCTCGGCGCCGATCTTGCGCAGCAGCTCGACCGTGGCTTGGGCGGTGCCGCCGGTCGCGATCAGGTCGTCGATCACCACCACCCGGCTGCCCGGCTCGATCAGATCCGCCGAGATCTCGATCGAATCCATGCCGTATTCCAGGCTGTAGGCGTGGCTGACCACGGATCCGGGCAGCTTGCCCCGTTTGCGCACCATGCCAAAGCCGACGCCGAGGTGTACCGCAAGCGGCGCCGCGACGATGAAGCCCCGCGATTCGATGCCGACCAGGCGGTCGGGTCGATAGGTGGCCACGCGCGCTGCCAGCTGGTCCACAGCTTCTCGCCATGCCGCCGGCTTCTGCAGCAGGGTCGATATGTCATAGAACCGGATGCCCGACTTGGGAAAATCCGGGATCTGCCGGATGTGCGCTTTCAGGTCCATGGACGTCGCCCCGCGCCAGGTGCCGACTGATGCCCCGTCAGGTGCCCGACTGATGCCCCGCCAGGTGCCCGACTGATGCCCCGCCAGGTGCCCGACTGATGCCCCCGCCAGGTGCCCGACTGATGCCATGCAGGCTCGCCGGTGCCAAGTCCGCCGCGATCCGTGACGACCGGGACCGATCAGGTCCGGGCGTGGCGCAGAGCCTCGAGCCCGAATGCGACCGCTAGCCCGAGCGCCAGAGCGCCGGCCACCGCCACGCCCCAGATCAGCCCCAGGCGCGCATAGGCCCGCCGGCTCGGCACCGCCGCGGGCCTGATGATCCCAGCCGCGCCACCCGGCGCAGACGGCTGGACTTCGCGCTGGGCTGCCACGTGCTCGAGACGCTCGCGCAGGCGGGCACGATCGGCTGCCAGCTTCTGCTCGAGAGGGGCCAGGTTCGCCGCCACGGGGTCTGTCGTATGCTCAGCCGTGGCAGCGTTGGTTTTCTCTTCGAGTGCCGTCTCCCGCAACTGAATGATCCCGATCTCTTCCCGCAGCGCCTTGAGGATCTGCTCGAGCTCAGCGCGACGCTCCTGATGCAAGGCAGTCAGCTCGGCGCGCAAGTCGACGATCTGCGGATCCTGCTCGCCGTTCAGTTGCGACAGCCCGGCCAGCGCCTGCTGGACCGCAATCGTGCGACCGTGGAGCTGGCTCAGCCGTTCGGAATTCAGCTCTGGTGCCGTCTCACCGAGATCCGCGCCCGATCGGGCGGCGGCTTCTGCCTGGCGCAAACGGGCCTCGACCTCGGCTCGTTCGCGGCGCCAGAATGCAAGCTCCCCGGTCAGATCCAGGCGGCTCCCTTCTCTTGTGCCGAGCGCCTGCGCACCCGTCCCGGCTCGCGCGGCCGCAATTGCCTGCTCGGTGGCGCGAATCTCGGCGCGCAGGCGTTCAGTGTCCTGATCGGGCTTCTCGAGCTCGCCCTGCGTTGCCTTCTGCCGGGATGTCGGGCGCTGCTCGAGGTACAGATCCGCGAGCGCGTTCGCGCCTGCGGCGGCGATCTGCGGGTCCTCGGCAACGAATTTCAGGCCGATCGTCGACGATTCCGTCACGTCCGCCCCGATCCGGCCCATAGTTATCTCGATCACCGCGTCTCGCAGCCGCGACGCCCGCTCCTGGTCGGTCAGCACGCGCTCGGATGGGCCGATCGCAGGCGTCTCCATCGAGCCTTCGGCCAGCCAGCTGACGAGCGCAGCCGGCAGCCACGGTCCGACGCCGGTCAGAACGGTATGGCGCAAGCCGCGGAAGGCGTGATCAGGGTGGAACTCCGGCAAGAGTTGCAGGTCGAGGCGCTCGACCAGCTGGCGCGCCATCGCGCGAAGGTTGACCAGACGCCGCGGATCCTGAGCAGCCCCACTCGGCCAGCTCTCTTGGTCCGGGAGGTCGATGGGTGCTACCAGCGCCTCCGCTTCGTAAAGCGGCGCCAGTGCGCTCACGTACGCGGCCGTTGAAGCGAGCACCAGAGCAATGCACGCAAGCATGGGCAGCTTGCGCCGCCACAGGACATGGCCGAAGCCGTCAATCCAGTCGCGCGGTATGCGCCGCGCGTGACGTAGGGCGACGGCCTGGACCCACTCCGGCATGGTCTACCCTCCGCCGCAAGTGCGTTTCGTCCTGCCGTAGCGTCCGAATCAATAGCTAGAGCTGTGCGGCCGGAGCGCAAGTCAAGGGGATGCGGGGTGAACTGCAACCAGCGTCGTGCCGGCGCCCTGGGGCTGCCGCGACCTTTCTGTTGGCGTCGCGTCGAGCTACGGGTTCAGGAAAGGACCTGTCTCTCGGTCGCTGAAGAGTTGGCGGCGCAATCCGTAGTCACGTCGCCACGCCGCTCCAGCGAAGCTCTGCCGGCCGGATCACCAGGAACAGGACGAGCAGGGCGGCGGCGTAGCCGGTGAACGCGCCCAGAGCGTTGGCGAGGGCGTCGATCAGATCGAAGGTTCGATATGGCACGAGCTTTTGCGCGAATTCGAGCGTCGTGGCAAGCGCAATGGTGGCCACGGCCAAGCAGGTCAGTTGCCCCGCCCGCCGGCTGAAGCCGATCGCGCCGAATGCCAATGAAGCGAACAGCGTGAAGTGCGCCATCAGATCGGAGCGGTTCGGCGTCGATACATCAAGCGGCAGCAAAAGCGCCGCAGTAGCCGCAAGCCAAGCCACGGACCAGAGCGCGGCGCACACGAGCTTGGCTCTTCGATCGAACAGCAGATGTTCCATGCACTTACTCGGCTTGGCTCCATGATGGCGCACGCAAGCGGGCGCGGGTCCGGGGGTTCAAACTAGGTTCCGCTTGCTGCCACTGCAGAGCGCCCGGCCGGCTCGCCTCAGATCTCGTAGTCACGATCGGGTGAGCATCGAGTGAAACGCCGCCCGAGCATTGGACACCCACATCGCACCCCGTGCTATCCGCTTCCCTACAGTGAAGTGGTTCACAGACAGTGTAGGCGGATTCGGGCAGCGTTAATCGGGAATTAACCGGGATGAGGCTCGAAAGCATGGCAAGCCGGGATCGTGCCGGTTGGGCCGACCCCCGGTTCGGGCCGCAGCTGGAGCATCAATCATGCCGACCCGCCAATCCAAAAGGGACTGCTCGGCTGCCGTGCCGTCGACTTCGATCGCCCAGAAGGCGGGGCGAGGTCGCGACTTGGCGCCGGGCGCCGGATCGCTCGCATCGTGTAGGTGCGGCTGAGGGACGACGCATGCTGCAGACATTGATCTGGCGCACCTTTCGCGCGACGCCGACAGCGGCTTCCGATGACTCGCGGCGGGGCCGGGGCGCCCTGCTGCTGCCTCTGCTCAGCGCGCTTGTCGGCGTGCTCGCGCTGTTGTGCGCCGGACTGTGGACGGCAGGCAGATATGCCGAGTACCGGGCGGAGCTGCGCCTCGCCGAGACCAACCGTTTCCTCGACGAGTTTCGATCAGGGCCGGTGGCCGAGGCGTGGGCGCGGCTGCGCACGGCATGGCGGACCGAGCAGGCCCGGCAGGATGCGCTCCTCGCGCGCATTTCGACGCTGGCCGGCCGCGCCCGTGCCCACAGCGTGCGCGAACATCAGATGTTCGTGCTCGAGATGATCGAGGACTACGGCCTACAGGACGAGATCGAAGTCGTGCATCGGTTCCTGAGCCGCCTTGCGATCTGCGTCCGCATGGGCAGCTGTGACGCCAATGTCGCGGCCGCACAGCTAGGGCCGGCACTGTGGACCTTCCGCGACCAGCACCGCTACTATTTCGAGTTCGAATACTCCGGGGTGGATCTTGACCCCGACGTCGAGACGATCGCACCGCGCCCGACCGGCGATCCGGGCCCGCCCCGCTGGTGACGGTTCAGCCTCGGGCGGCCGAGCCCGTGGCGCGCCGGCCCAACACCGCTCAACCGGCGGCGCACCTTACGGCCGTCCGCGCGGCGGATGGTACCGATGCCAGTGGCGGGCGATCTCCGCGCGTGTCGTGATCCACACCCGCTCGTGGCTGCGCGCGTAGTCGAGGAAGCGAATCAGCCCGGCCGCGCGCCCAGGCCTACCGACGAGCCGGCAATGCAGGCCTACCGACATCATTTTCGGCCGCTGCACCCCCTCCGCATAGAGCACATCGAACGCGTCGCGTAGATACTGAAAGAACGCCTTGCCGTTGTCGAAGCCATTGTGAACGGCGAATTTCATGTCGTTGTTGTCCAAAGTGTAGGGGACCACGAGATGAGATTTGCCCTGGACCTCGACCCAGTAGGGCAGGTCGTCGGCGTACGAATCGGAATCGTAGAGAAAGCCACCTTCCTCGACTACCAGGTTGCGGGTGCGCGGGCTCACCCTGCCGGTGTACCAACCGACGGGCCGCTGCCCCGTCACGCGCTCGATCACCTCGATCGCCCGCTTCACGTGCGCTCGCTCCTCATCCTCCGGCACATCGTGGTAGTCGATCCAGCGCCAGCCGTGACTGGCCACCTCGAATCCGGCCGCGACCATCGCCCGTCCCGCTTGCGGATTGCGCTCGAGCGCCATCCCGACCGCGTAGACCGTGAGGGTGAGGCGGCGCTCTGTGAACAGGCGCAGGATTCGCCAGAAGCCGGCGCGGGCACCGTACTCGTAGACCGATTCGACGTTGAGATCGCGGGCGCCCAGCCGCGGCGCGTTGCCCACGACTTCGTGCAGATAAACCTCGGACGCTGGGTCCCCGTGCAGCACGGAAGCCTCGCCGCCTTCCTCGTAGTTGAGCACGAAGCTCAGCGCCAGACGGGCCCGGTTCGGCCAACCGGCCGGCGGCGGATCGCCGCCATAGCCGATCACATCACGCGGATAGGGCTCGGACATCTCGGATCAGATTGCCGCCGCTCAAAGGGATCGTAGCAGGTTTCGGCCAGACCTCCAGATCCGAGCTCAACATCGAATACTGATCTGGCTTCAGATTGCGGGGCCGGACAGCAGCGCCGATGCCACATCCCAGCAGGATTTCCGCCGCCCTGGCGCGACCGGCGGTCAGGGGGTGAACATGTCGGCGGTTCGTGCCACCATGGCGGCGGGGTGGCCGGCTTTGCGGGCCAGTGAGCGCGACGGTCGCCGACCGGGGCGCGGCAGCGGGGTTGAGCGGCGATGGCGGCGAGCTTTGATGTGTGCGTCATCGGACATGTGGCGCGCGACATCAATGCGATCGGCGGGGTCGAGCTAAAGCCGAGCCCGGGCGGCGCGGCGTACTATTCGACCATGGTCTATCGGCGACTCGGGCTGCGGGCGGCAGTCGTGACCCTCGTCGCCGCGCCCGACGCGCCGTTGCTGCGAGAGCTGAACGATGCTGGCGTTACGGTGTTCAATCTGCCGACCGAGGTGACGACCACCTTTCGCAACGAATATCCGGTGCCGCACAATCTCGACCTGCGCGTCCAGCGGGTCGATACGTGCGCCGGGACCATCGCGGCCGCGGCGCTGCCGGACCTGAGCGCCCGCATCTGGCACATCGGACCGCTGACCGAGACGGACGTCGAGCTGGCCGTGATCGCTCGCTGTGCTGAGCTCGGCGGTCTGGTCGGCATGGACGTGCAGGGCCTGACCCGCGTCGTGATCGACGGCGAGGTGAGGGCGCAAGCGCCCGTTGAGCGTATGGACTACCTCCGGCACGTCGACGTGCTGAAAGCTGACGACGGCGAAATCCTGACCTACACCAATTCCCGCGACATCGCGGCTGCGGTGGCCGCTGTGCGCGCGGCCGGCGCGCGCGAAGTCCTGGTGACCCACGCCAGCGCCGGCGCCACGATCTACGGACCGTGCTCGGCGCTCCAGATCGAGGCCATACCCCCACGCCTCAGCGTGGACACCACCGGCTGCGGCGACACCTTTCTCGCCGCCTATATGACGCGCCGGCTCACCTCCGACGATCTGCGGGAGTGCGGCGAGTTTGCGGCCGCTGCGGCCGCGATCAATATCGAGGCAGTCGGCGCGTTCCGCGGCACGGCCGCCGACATTGCCGAGCGCCGCGCCGCCCTGCGCCGCCCGACTTGAGGGGCTTTGTCGCAATCGGCGCCCCTCCGGGTCGCCCTGTGGGGCCGGTTCTATCGCTCGAACGATGCAAACACCCCACGCCTTGAACGGACGGCGACGCCGAGCCGTGCATGGTCGGGCAGCTGATGGGGGCAGGCTTGGTCAGTGGCTCGGATGCGCCGGCGCATCGACCGGGCGCAGCAGGTACCGGCGCAGGATCTCGCGATAGCCGCCGTAATGCAGCCCGCCGTTCTCGTCGAGCAGTTGATCCCGATGCGTCCGATAGTAGGCGGGCAGTGCGTGCCACGGCAGATCGGGCCGCTTGTGGTGAGCGAAGTGCAGGTTGTTGTTGAGGAACAGGAGCGCGATCGGCGCGCCTGCTTCTATTATGGCGGTGCGCTCCAGCGGCGTGTTGGCTGCCTTGTGCTCGGCAAACGAGCGCACCAGGGTGAGGCTGGTTCCGGGCAGCACGAACAGCGCGAGGTACGCGATCACAGGTATGGCGCACACGCCGCTGACCCAGAACAGCACGAAGGAGGCGAGCGGCACGTGCCATGCCCAGATGCCGAAATTGCGCCGATCGCCCCACTGCAGGAGCCTGAACTCGGCCCAGTAGAACTGGCCGATGACCAGGGCCGGTCCGAGGAGCAGCCGGCCGAGCATGGTGTTGTGGGCCCATAGGACGGCTCGCACCGGTGGGCGCAGCCGCCGCCAGGTCGCCTGGTCGACGTAGAACGACTCGGGGTCGCGCCACGGCTCGGTCAGGATCTGGAAATCATGATGGGCGCGATGGGTCGCTCGATAGATCGGGAACGGCAGCCACAGCCCGAGGGGGGCCAGCGCGATAGCGTCGTTCAACCATCGCCGCGGCGCGAGCTGGCCGTGCACCGCTTCGTGCTGCAGCGAGCCATGCCAGGCGAGCAGATAGCCGCCGAGAGGCAGGACGAGCCACCAGGGCAGTGCGGCGTAGTGCCAGGTCAACAGTCCCCAGCCAAGGTAGATCAGTCCGGCGACGGCCCAGGTTGGCCCGGCGCGCTGCAGCCAGGTCAGCTCCAAGTCCCTGTTTCGCCTCAAGGTTGACACGCCAGTCTCCCCAAGACAGCGCTGGGCGCGACCCTGCATGCTCGCCATTCTGTGATGTCATGGGACCCGTGGGCCCGATCAGCCGGCCAGGGGGTCACGCTCTCCTTGAGGGCTACTCTACCTGCTGTTGCGCCAAAGCGCCACCGCCGAAAGGGCGACGCGGCAGCGAACAGGCGTGGCCGCCGGTCTCCGGTGCGGCGGCTACCACGTCAGCCGAATGGCTTCCATCGACTGGCGAAAGGCGACCAGGGCCATGCTCACCGCCGCTATGGCCACGACCATTACGGCGACCGCGCGATGGTTCGTGCCGCCGGCCGCGACCAGCACGGCCAGCTGCGCCGTGTAACCGCCATCGTGCTGCCCGGCGGCCTCCGCCGCCTGACGAAACCGCCGTCGATACAGAGCGTTGCCGTACACCCCGAGCAGCACAGCGACGATGACCTGGATCATCAGCAAAAGTCTGATGGGGGTTCCGCTCAGCGCCACCAGAATCAGGAGAATCAGCCACACCGCATGCAACGCGGCATGGTCGTACAGGCGTCGGTACGCCAACCAGCCTCCAAGGCTCAGCGCCGCGGCCCAATTCCAGCTCCGCTGCGCCCCGCGCCACTCCATCCGCCGCCAGGTCTCGTCGTAGTAGGTGCCGTTAGGCCCGACGAACGTCTTGATCAGGTCGAGCGGCAGCGGCGCAGGCACGGCGGCGTCCTGCTCGACCAGCAGTCCGGATGAGCTGCTCTCACCACCCGCGTCGGCCGACTGCCGCAGCCGCGCGAAAGCACGCAGGCTCGAACGCAGGGCCTCGAGATCGGAAGCGGACTCTCGTTCACGAGAGGTGGCTTGGAGCAAGAGCCTTCGTCCTTCCTGTCCAGTTCGGCCGGACGAGCGGCCGGAGCACGGCGCCTACAACGGCGGCGCCCAGGCCGGGGCCACCGGGTCGAGGCTGCGTGCCCAAGATACTAGCGGATAGCCTGGAATCAAACCAATTTCGCTCACCTCATTCTGCACAATTCCGCCTGAAAAGAGAGAAGGCCTGGCGCCGGTCGGGCGCGCGCTGCGCATCCTTGGATCTCGGCGCCGCCCGACGCAGCCGGTCGCAAATTGCCTCGCCCAAACCATCGTCCGGCACGGGCATGACGGCAATCGCCCGGTACTCGGGACGATCGAGCGCGCGCAGCATGGCGAACAGATTGGCCGCGGCCTCCTCGAGATCGCCGCGCGGACTGAGGTTCAGCGTCTTCGCCGCGCCTCGAAGCGGGTGCGGTCCGAACGCGAGCAGGGCCTCTTCCCCGTCGACGGCGTCAGCATCGAGCCGGAGCGGGCGCGTGGGCGCATAGTGGCTGTCCAGCTGCCCCGGCGAGCGTCGCGGGCGCGCAGGGCCCGACGGTGCGGGACCGGCAATTGGGCCGATCACCGTCTCGATCGCGACGCGGGTGATGCCGCCGGGGCGGAGCAGGCGCGGCGGAGTGCAGCTAACGTCCAGCACGGTTGATTCCACGCCGATCTGACAGGGCCCGCCGTCGACGATGAGATCGACCCTGTCGCCCAGGCCCGCCGCGACATGATCGGCGGTGGTCGGGCTGAGCTGTCCGGCGGGATTGGCGCTCGGCGCTGCCACGGGCAGAACGGTTGCAGCGAGAAGGGCCTGCGCTGCCGGGTGCGCCGGGGCGCGCAGCGCCACCGTGTCGCCCCCAGCGCTCACCAGCAGCGACAGCGGGCAGCCTTCGGCCCGGGGCAGGACCAGGCTGAGCGCGCCGGGCCAGAAGCGGCCG
This sequence comes from Pseudomonadota bacterium, assembly GCA_046732855.1. GTDB lineage: Bacteria > Pseudomonadota > Alphaproteobacteria > Geminicoccales > Geminicoccaceae > JBKPNX01. The sequence continues at coordinate 9,773 of JBKPNX010000233.1, read as the reverse complement.
GCGAGCCGGTCCGCCATGGTATTCCAGTGCGTCAGCGCCCGCGCCGCGCTGGCATCGATAACGTGCACTATCAGCGGATTGAAGCGGGGCCGTGCCTTGGCCGCAAAGATCGCGGCGACCGCGCGATCGTTGGTTGCGATGGCGCCCAGGCCATAGACGGTCTCGGTGGGGAAGGCGACCAACCCGCCGGCGCGCAGCGCCTGCGCCGCCTGCTGGATGTCGCCCGCGCTGGTCCCGAGCCGCTTGACCACCGCCTTCTGCGTCAGACGCCGAGCCGGCGGCGCATCATCGCGGCGCCGCCCAGCGCCAGCGCCCACGCCAAGGCGGCCTTGAGCAGGTCGCCCCATACGAACGGCATCAGCCCGACGCCAAGCACGGCCTCGAAGCCCACGAATTTGGCCAACCACAGCAACCCCGGGACGTAGATGCCGAGGTAACCCGCGGCCACCGCTAAGGCCAAACCCGCCGCGTCGCGCCGGCGCTCCGCGATCCAGCCGGTGACCGCGACGGCGAGGGGGTAGCCCAGCAGATAGCCGCCCGTTGGCCCGAGCATGTAGGCGAGCCCGATGCCCCGTTCGGGCGTGCCCGCAAACACCGGCAGGCCCAGAGCACCCTCGGCCAGATACAGGGCGACCGTCGCCAGCCCGAGGCGGGCGCCAAAGGCCAGACCGATCAGCAGCACAGCGAACGGCTGCATGGTCATCGGCACCGGGTAGAACGGCACCTTGAGCTTGGCGGAAAGCGTCAGCAGCACACTGCCCAGGAGGGCCAGCAGGACGGCGCGCACGATGCGACCGGCACCAGATGCGGGCCAGAGGGCATCGACGAAGCTGAGGGTCGGGCTTTGGGCATCGGCCATGCGCTGGCACTCCCGGATTAAGGGTCGGGCCGGACTATACGAACGCGGCCTGCGAGCGCAAGCTCGTGCTGCCTTGCGGGTGAAACGCTTTGCCGATGCGGCACTTCGAACTGTGGCCTTCGCGACCCAGCCATCGCGAGGGCTAGCCCTGCGGCCGGCCTTGCGGAGTTACGCATGGCTGGATACCCAGCCTCGGCGGACCACCTTGATCAGCATTCGGAAGACGCCTGCCCGGAGGCAATGCCGCTGATCGTGCCCCAGGCATCGAGTGTTTGGCGGGTGTGCCGTATAGCCTCGGTCAAGGCGCGGCGCGCCGGTCTGTCGGGAGAGAATGAGGCGCCATGGACAGGGATAGACGGTTCGAGCGGCGCCTGCTCGGGCTCAACGCGATCCTGCTGGTGCTGGTGGCGGCGCTCGCGCTGGGGACGATCTGGGCGGTTGTTCCCAAGCCATGGCGCGATGTGGACCCCGACGCGGTGCAGCGGCCGGTCGTGGCGCGCGGTGACCTGGCCGAGATCGAACGGACCACGACCGAAATCTTCCGGACGGCATCGCCCTCGGTCGTGCACATCACCACCCTGGTTAGCGCGGCCCAGCCATTCAGCCTCGACATCCAGCAGGTCCCCCAGGGCACCGGCTCGGGTTTCGTGTGGGACAAGGCCGGCCACATCGTCACCAATCATCACGTCATCAGCGATGCCAGCGCTGCGGTGATCATCCTCGCGGACGGGTCCAACTGGCAAGGCCGCTTGGTCGGCTCGTATCCGGCCAAAGATCTCGCCGTGCTGGTGATCGACGCCCCGGCGAACCTGCTTCACCCGATCACCGTGGGCAGCTCGGCGGACCTGCTGGTCGGCCAGATGGCGCTCGCGATCGGCAACCCCTTCGGCCTGGACCAGACGCTCACCACGGGCGTGGTGAGCGCGCTCAATCGCGAAATCGAGTCGATTCCCGGGCGGGTCATCCGCAACGTCATCCAGACCGACGCGGCGGTCAACCCGGGCAACTCGGGCGGGCCGCTGTTGGACAGCGCCGGCCGCCTGATCGGCGTCAACTCGTCGATCCTCAGCCCGTCTGGCGCGTTCGCCGGGATCGGTTTCGCGATCCCGGTGGATGAAGTGAACCGGATCGTGACCGAGCTGATCCAGCACGGCACGATCGTTCGGCCCAGCTTGGGCGTGGCGCTTGCGCCGGACCAGCTGAGCAAGCGCCTGGGACTCGATGGCGTGCTCGTCATGGAAGTGGATCCGGACGGGCCGGCGGCGCAGGCCGGACTGCGGCCGACCCGCCGGGATCTCACCGGCAACGTCCATCTGGGTGACGTGATCGCCGCGATCGACAACGAGCCACTGAGGTCGACCGAGGATTTCTTCGCGGCGCTCGAGGCGCGCAGGCCCGGCGACGAGGTGACGCTCACGGTGCTCCGTGATGGCGAACGGGCATCGGTCCCGATCACCCTCGGCCAGGAGGTCTGAGCCAGTCGAAGACCCTCGCTCGACATCGGCCGATTCGCACGGTGACCCAGCCCGGAGAATTACAAGGTTGCACCGTGCGAAGTCGCTTTTCGTCATCGCGAGATGAGAAGGTTTCGGCATTGCGCTACAGCGGAACGGACTTGATCATCGCGAGACTGCGAAGCGGTCCCGGGGATCCAGACTTGGCTGCTTTTCTGGACTGCTTCGCCCTTCGGAGCTCGCCATGACGAAGCGACTCTGCGCTGGTGGTTGTTAGGTCGTGCCGCCCAGCACGCGCCAGCCGATGTCGCGCCGGCAGAAGCCTTCGGGCCAGTCGATCCGATCGATCGCGGCGTAGACGCGCGCGCGCGCGTCCTCTAGGGTCGCGCCGCTTGCGGTGATGTTCAGCACGCGCCCGCCATCGGCGAACACGCGACCGTCCTCGATCCGCGTGCCGGCGTGGAAGATGGTGACGCCCTCGACCGCAGCCGCGGCGTCCAGGCCGCGGATCTCGCTGCCTCTCGCATAATCGCCGGGATAGCCGTTGGCCGCCATGACCACGGTCATGACGTGCTCTGGGTACCAGCGCAGGTCCATGTGAGCGAGCACGCCCGCGGCGCCGCCTTGCAGCAGCTGGCCGAGATCGGTCATCAGGCGCGGCAGCAGCGCCTGGCATTCCGGGTCGCCGAAGCGGACGTTGAACTCGAGCAGCTGCGGGCCGCTGCCCGTGAGCATCAGGCCGGCATACAGCACGCCGCGGTACGGCGTGCCCTCGGCGGCCATTCCGGCGACCGTCGGCCGGACGATCTCGGTCATGGCCCGCCGGGTCAGCTCGGGCGTCATGCACGGCGCCGGCGCATAAGCGCCCATGCCGCCGGTGTTCGGCCCGCGATCGCCCTCAAGGGCGCGCTTGTGGTCCTGCGCGGTGCCGAATTCCAGCACGCTCGCGCCGTCGACCAGAGCGAACAGGCTCGCCTCTTCGCCTACCAGGCAGTCCTCGACCAGGACGGTCGCGCCCGCCGCGCCGAACGCGCCGCCGAACGCGGCATCCAACGCCCCGAGCGCCTCCTCGACGCTGCTCGCGACCGTCACCCCCTTGCCGGCCGCGAGCCCGTCAGCCTTGATCACGACCGTCGCGCCGTGCCCGCGCACATAGGCCCTGGCCGCGGCGGCCTGCTCTCTCGTGAAAATCCGGAACGGTGCGGTCGGTATGCCGTGGCGGGCACAGAACTCCTTGGCGAACGCCTTCGAGCCTTCGAGCCGGGCGGCGGCGGCGCAAGGGCCGAACGCCGGGATGCCGGCGTCCTCCAGCCGGTCGACCAGGCCGAGCACCAGCGGCAGTTCCGGCCCTGGCACCACCAGCTCGACGTGTTGATCGCGGCAGAAGGCGACGATTCCCGGGACATCGTCTTGCGCGAGCGGCACACAGGTCGCCTCGCGCGCGATCGCATCGCTGCCGGGCGCGCAGTACAACCGATCGACCAGGGGCGATGCGGCGAGCGCCCAGCACAGCGCATGCTCGCGCCCGCCTGCGCCAACGACCAGGACGTTCATGTAAGCCTCAAGCAGGATCGCGCGATCCTGCTTGTAGCAGGCTGGGGAGCGAGGGCAACAGCATGCCAGCCGGATCGCCGCGGCGACCAGATCGCGCCGCCTTCCGGCCGCGCGCGAATTTCGTGGTCCAACCGGGGCTCGATCTGTGCGATAACCCGCGGGCGCGACTGTGAGAACGTGGCGATGACGGCGAACAGCGTGAGCATCGGCATCCTGGGCGCGACCGGCTATACCGGGGTCGAGCTGCTGCGCCTGTTGCACGACCACCCCCAGGCGCAGGTCGCCGCAATGACCGCCGAGCGCTACGCCGGCCAGCCGATCGAGGCCGTGTTCCCGCATTTCGCCGGGCGCGGCCTGCCCACGCTGACCAAGATCGGCGATCTCGATCTCGGCACGCTGGACGTGGTGTTCGGCTGCCTGCCGCACGGCACCACCCAGGACGTGATCCGCGAGCTGCCGCGCGGGCCCAAGGTGATCGATCTCTCGGCCGACTTCCGGCTGCGCGATCCGGCCCTCTACGAGCGCACCTACGGCCAGCCGCACCGCGCAATGGAGCGCCAGGCGGACGCCGTCTACGGTCTGACCGAGCTGGCGCGGGACGCAGTCCGGGCGAGCGATCTCGTGGCGAATCCCGGCTGCTATCCGACCAGTGCCCAGCTGCCGCTGCGGCCCCTGCTCGAGGCCCGGCTGATCGAGCTCGATCCGATCGTGATCGACGCGAAGTCCGGGGTCAGCGGCGCCGGGCGCGCCGCCAAGGAGGCATCGCTCCACACCGAGGTGAGCGAAGGCCTGCATGCCTACGGGGTCGGCACGCACCGGCATACGCCGGAAATCGAGCAGGGCCTGTCCGATGCCGCGGGCCGGCCGGTCGCGGTGACCTTCACGCCGCACCTCGTGCCCATGAACCGCGGCATCCTCGTGACTATTTACGTGCACCTCGCGCGGGGCGCACAGCCGGCCGACCTCCAGGCGGAGCTCGAGCGTCGCTACGCCGACGAGCCGTTCGTGCGCGTGCTGCCCTTCCAGAGCCTGCCGGCGACGCGCCACGTGCGCGGCGCCAACCTCTGCCTGATCGCGGTGCATCCCGGACGGCTGCCCGGCCGCGCGATTCTGCTCTCGGTCATCGACAATCTGGTCAAAGGCGCCTCCGGCCAGGCGTTGCAGAACATGAACGTGATGCTCGGGCTGCCGGAGACCACCGGCCTCGATCAGGCCCCGATGTTCCCCTGAGTAATCCATTGAGCAGGTCCCTTTGAGCAAGCCTCTGGCCGTCGGTTTCGAGGACATCGAAGCCGCTGCGCGCACGCTCGCGGGCCAGGTGGTGCGCACGCCTTGCCTACGCTCGGAGCGCCTGTCGGAGCTGGTCGGCTGCGCGATCACGCTGAAGTCCGAGATCTTCCAGCACAGCTCGTCGTTCAAGGATCGCGGCGCTTACGTCAAGCTCGCGAGCCTGTCCGAGGACGAGCGCGCGCGCGGCGTGATCGCCATGTCGGCGGGCAATCACGCCCAGGGCGTGGCCTATCACGCCACCCATCTCGGTATTCCCGCGACCATCGTGATGCCCAAACTGACGCCATTCCTGAAGGTCGAGAAGACCATGCAGTTCGGCGCCCGGGTGCTGCTCGAGGGCGATTCGGTGGACGAGGCCGCGGCCTTTGCTCTTCGGCTGGCCGCCGAGCGCGACCTCACCTTCATTCATCCCTACGACGACCCCCAGATCATCGCGGGCCAGGGCACCGTCGGCCTGGAGATGCTGACCGACGCGCCCGACCTCGACGTGCTGGTGGTGCCGATCGGCGGCGGCGGCCTGATCGCGGGCATGGCGATCGCGGCCAAGGCGCTCAAGCCCGAGGTGGAGATCATCGGCGTGCAGGCGGCCGCATGCCCCTCGATGTATCGCAAGCGCGCCGGGCTGCCGGAGGCGCCGCTGCGCCCGACGCTCGCCGAGGGCATCGCGGTGCGGACGCCGGGGGATTTGCCTCTGCCGATCGTGCGCGAGCTGGTCGGCGACATTCTGCTGGTGGAAGAGGACGCGATCGAGGACGCGATCCTGACCCTGCTCGAGGTCGAGAAGACCGTGATCGAAGGCGCCGGCGCGGCCGGCCTCGCCGCGGTCATGGCGTATCGCGAGCGCTTCGTCGGCCGCGAGGTGGGCCTCGTGCTGTGCGGCGCCAACATCGACCTGCGCCTGCTCTCGGTGCTGATCCTGCGCGGACTGGTGCACTCGAAGCGCGTGATCTGGATCCAGGTCGGCATGCCCGACGCGCCGGGCAATCTCGCGCAGGCGGCGGCGCTGATCGGCGAGGCCGGCGGCAACATTCTCGAGGTCGCCCATCAACGGGCGTTCTCGCCGCTATCGATCAAGTCGACCGAAGTGAATTTCATCATCGAGACGCGCAATGCCGCGCACGCCACTGAGGTGGTCACGGCGCTGCGCGCCGCTGGCTTCGAGGTGCACGTGCTGGAGGGCGCCGGCGCCGGCGGATTCTAGTCCAGCGCGGATCTCTCACGGCGCTGGGGCTCCGAACCGGGCGCCATCGAGGTCGTCCGAGTGGCGCGGCGGTCAACGCGTGGGTCAGGCGTCCCTTTGTACTTTCGAAGCTTGATCAGGCGGGCAGCCATGCGGCGGACGATCCATTCCAAGCAGGGCGGCTGGCTCGAGGAGCACGGACAGAAACGCTGATCTGTGGGCCGCTTGCTTGCCCGCCAGAGTCAGAAGCATTCCCGACCGCCTGATGACGGAGCGTCGCCGGATTGCGCGGGCTGGGTAGGGTAGGATCCCGGGGGCTCAGCGGGGCCGTCCTGAAACGCGCTGGATCAATCGACGCAGTATTTTTTGTACTCGCCATAATAGGAGGCGACGTCGCCATAACTATAGCTTGCCTGCCGCGCCAAATTCACTTGCGTCAGGACCAGACCGGCGACCGAGATCCGGTTGCCTGCGAGCGCTTCCAGGCCGTGCGAGGCGACCTCTGCCTTGGTCTTGTTCCACCGCACCGCGTACAGGACCGTATCGGCAAGGAAAGCCGCTGCCCTGGCATCGGTGACCAGCGCGGGCGGCCCGTCCAGAATTATATAATGATATTTGGAACGTAGCGCCGTGAGCAACCCGGCCATTTCCCCGGATTCCAGCAGGTCGACCGGGCTCGTGGTCAAACCCCTGACCGGAATGAAGTGTAGATTGCTCTGAAACTCTGCGACGTGGATGATCTCATCCGCAGTCGCCTCGCCATTCAAGAACTCAACGAGCCCCGGCCCGAACGGCTGACCGATCTCGCGGGCGACGCTGGGGTGTCGAAGATCGACATCGAGCACCAGTGTCCTTCGGCCAGACCGCGCGGCCGAGGCGGCAAGGCTCAGCGCCAGCGTCGTCTTGCCTTCACCCGGCAGGGTCGACGTTACCAGGATGATCCGCGAGCGCGCATCGGGACAAGAAAGCTCCACGGATTTCTGAACGGACCGGATCGCATCCGCATAGGCCGATAGAGGCTTCTCGAGCAGGTAGCGGTGCGGACTTGGCTGTCGCTTGCTGCGACGGACCGCTGGCACGAGGCCGAAGCTCGTGACGCCGAGCACGTCGTGTAATTGTCTGCCGGTGTGGAATGCGGTGTCCAGACGCTCCCGTAACATCGCCATCAGGACCCCCAGCATCATCGATGACGTAAAGCCGATGACAATCATTTCGTTCGGCTTGGGAAAGCTCGGGGTCTGTGGAACCGCCGCCAACGAGACGACTTTAGCGTCGGGTCTGACGAGATCCAACTGCTCTTCAAGCTGCTTCTGACGGTTGAGAAAACTTTCATATAGAGATCGATTTGCTTCGGCCTCCCGCTCTAGCTGACGGAGCTCAATCTCGGCCCGGTTAGTCACCGCCGACCGGTCCTTTGCCTCCCCGAGCGCCTCGGCAAGCGCTTTCTCGCGACTGCGCGCAACCGCAACCTCGTTTTCGAGATTGGCGATGATGTTTCCGACCTCCAGATCGATCTTGGATCCCAAATTATCTTTTTCCGCAGCTACCTCGAGCATGAGTGGGTGCAGGGGGCCGTATTCTTTGGAGAGTTGCGCTTCCTTCTGCAGAACAGCGGTCTCCTGCTGGCGTAAACCAATGATGACCGGTGACGACATGACTTCGGCCAGCGATTCGTAGCCCCCACGGCGGCTGCGCACCTCGCGGGCCCGTTGCAGTCTTACCTCTTTTTCCGCTCGCGCCGCACGGGCTGTGACCACCTCCAAGTTGAGGTTGGCCAGTTCCTGCTCTCCCAACGATCCAAGCTTGCCGCTGACGATCTGATGCGCGTTACGGTATTCGTCGATCTTGCGGTCGGAGTCCAGAAGTGCCTGGCGCAGCTGCTCGACCCGATTCGTCAGCCAGGACGCGGCATCCGCGGTCGCAGCAAGTTTCTCCTCTCGCTGACCGGTCACATATAATTGGGCGACGGCATTGGCGATCCGCGCCGCTTTCTGCGGATCGGGCGAGGTGAAGTTGATCGATATCACGTAGGACTTTTCACTTTGGTTGACCTGGAGTTTGCCTAGCAGCCCGCGGACGGTGGCCGCCATTTGGCGCTGGTATTGATCGGAGTTCTGCTGGGTGCCTTGGTCGACCGGGAGAAACTGAGGCTTCTTATCGCCCACGCCAGCCTGCTCAGCCGAAGAAGGCAAAATCGTCGGAATCAGGTAACTTGCTTCACTTACCGTGGTCAGCCAATGACGCGCCAGCCAATCCGGAATGCCGGCGAAAGGTGATTCGTGTGTATTCTCCGGCTCGACGAAGGGGTTGAACTCGGGGTCGGACAACAATCCCAATTCTTCGATCACACGTTGCGCGTGGGACCCCGACCTAATCACATCCAGCTCGGTGTCTACCGCAGAAGGATCGGAAGCGTCAGCCGGTCGCTCACTGACGACGCTTTGCAGCTCGATGACCTTGATCTCGGGAGGCTTGATCAGCAAAGCCGCGGTCGCGGTGTACCGCGGGGTAAGATGAAAGGCGAGCAGGGTGACTAGGCCGGTGACCAGGAATACCGTAGCCAGAATGACGAGCTTCCGACGTCGGAGGATACCCAAAAAATCCTGGATGGTAATGCCGGGCTCGTGCACGCCGTAAGCGGGACTGGTGGTGCCCTGACTTACGGGGAGCACGTTCCTACCGTTCTGCGCCGCCTGCATCATTCCGCTCACGGGCTATTCCGGCGAACCTTGGGGTCGCGGCTCGAAACCGGCGCGAAGCGTCAATCAGGCCTGTCTTCCGATCTCGAGCGCAAAAAGCGCCTCGCACCCAGAACTGCTCGTCTGTTTGCGTCCATTAGCGCTGCCTCCGCTCGCGGCGAAGAATGAAAGGGTCACGCTGCCGCTCCGTCTGTGCGGTAGCGGACATAAAGGTGGGCTCACCGAAGAATTCCCGGGAAAAGTCGTGTGGGTGTGTTCAAGATTGCCCACCAGGTATTCTGTAGGTCGGCCGCTATGCTGCCCTCGGCACGCGCCGGCCACGCGGAGCGTCTTCCGAATAAGGTCCGCTGGGTCGACGTCGCGCCAGGCAGGCGCGCTGCCCCTCGGCGGGGCCGCCCGTGCCGGTAGTGGCGCGTCTGCAGACGACTTCCCCCTATGGATCGCGACCGCATAGATACCCGTAATCCGGCGCTGATACCCGTAATCCGGCGATGTCAGATCGAGGCATGGCAAAATTCGCTCCAGACAAGGCCGACAACGTAGTTGAGCGTCCTCGCGAGAAACCGCCCTGACAGCGCTGGTCGGCGCCCTGCGAGCTGGCGCGATAGGCGAGACACCGGAGGATCCGATTCGCTGCCCCCTCCACGCACCTCGGTCAGCTCCGATTGGGCAGCTCTACAAGATGCCCGGGGCGACGAGGATGGATGCTTCCCACTTCCTGACTCTGCGAGCAGAAC
>JBKPNX010000232.1:0-27681 GCA_046732855.1 Pseudomonadota bacterium | reverse complement strand
GCGTTCGAGGCGGAGTACGGGCCAGTCAGCTCCTACGGCCCGCTCGCCTACGAGGCCACCAACATCATCCTGAGTTCGATCGAAAAAGTCGGCAAGCTGGACCGTGCCGCGATCCGTGACGCGGTACGCGCGACCGAAGGCTACACCGGCATTCTCGGCTTTCCGATCACGTTCGACGACAAGGGCGACGTGCAGGGCGCCCAGGTCTACATCTACCAGGTCCAGGGGATGGGGTTCGAGCAGGTAGGCGCGGTCAGCCCCAAGTAGCGCCGTCGCTCACGGCCCGGGCCGCGCCATGGCCCTGCTCGAGGCCTGCAGACTGTCGAAGCGCTTTGGCGGTCTGCAGGCCTTTCGCGACATCGACCTGACGCTGGCCGAGGGCGAGATCCTCGGTCTGATCGGGCCGAACGGCTCCGGCAAGACCACCTTCTTCAACGCCATCACCGGCCTGCATTCCGCGACCGGGGGCCAGATCCTGTTCGCCGACGGACAGCACGAGCTGACCCGGTTGCCGCCGCACCGGATCACCGCGCTCGGCATCGCGCGCACTTTTCAGAACCAGCGCTGCTTCAACCAGATGAGCGTGCTTGAGAACGTGCTTGTCGGTATGCACACGCGGACCCGCAGCGGGCTCGCGCGCATCGTCGTCGGCACGCCCGGGGCGCGCGCGGAGCAGCGCCGGGCTCGCGCGGAGGCGCAGGAGCTGCTCGGCTTCTTTCGCGACCGCCTCGCGCCGCGGGCCGCACAGCCCGCCGGCTCGCTGTCCTACGCCAACCGGCGTCGGCTGGAGATCGCGCGCGCGCTCGCCGTGCGTCCGCGTCTGCTGCTGCTCGATGAGCCGGCAGCCGGCATGAATCCGTCGGAGACGCAGGAATTGATGGCCGACATCCGGCGCGTCAACGGGCTCGGGATCACCATTCTGCTGATCGAGCATGACATGAACCTAGTGCGCGGGATCTGCACCCGCGTGGTCGCGCTCGATCACGGCAGCAAGATTGCCGAGGGCACCTTCGAGCAGGTGCAGAGCCATCCGGGGGTGCTCGAGGCGTACCTCGGCAGACGGGCGGCGGCTCATGCTTGAGCTGCGGGACGTGGTCACCTACTACGGTCCCATCCCGGCGCTCAAGGGCATCAGCCTGAGCGTATTGCAGGGCGAGATCGTGTGCCTGCTCGGCGGCAATGCCTCCGGCAAGTCGACCACGATGAAGACCATCCTTGGGGTGGTCCGGCCCCATCGCGGCAGCGTCAGTTTCGAGAACGCCCGGATCGACGGCCTGCCGCCCCAGGCAATCGTCCGGCGCGGCATCGCGCTGGTGCCGGAGGCGCGCCGCCTGTTCGCGCGCATGACCGTGCTCGAAAACCTGGCGATGGGCGCGTACGCCCGTCGCGGCGCGGCGCCGGCCGAGCTGGAGGAGGACCGCGCGCGGGTGTTCGCGTTGTTCCCCCGGCTGGCCGAGCGGGCGCAGCAGCTGGCCGGCACCATGTCCGGCGGCGAGCAGCAGATGCTCGCGATCGGCCGCGCGCTGATGGCCCGGCCGCGCCTCCTGCTCATGGATGAGCCGTCGATGGGGTTGTCGCCGGCGTTGGTCGATCAGGTGTTCGACATCATCCAGACGATCAACCGCCAGGGCGTCACGATCCTGGTGGTCGAGCAGAATGCGGTGGTGGCGCTCGGCATCGCGCATCGGGGCTACGTGCTGCAGAACGGCCGCATGGTCGCTGCGGACACGGCGACGACGCTGCTCGCCGCCGACCACATCCGCCGCGCCTATCTGGGCGAGATCTGAGCCATGGACGTTCTCTCGATCCTGCCCCAGCAGCTGGTCTTCGGCCTCGCGCTCGGCACCGTCTACGGTCTGATCGCCATTGGCTACACCATGGTCTACGGCGTGCTGTTCATGATCAACTTCGCCCACGGCGAAGTGTTCATGATCGGCGCGTACATCGGTTGGGGCGTGCTGAGCGGGCTGCTCGCGGCCAAGATCGGGGGCCTGCACCCGGCGTGGGTGCTGCCGATCATGCTGCTGCCGGCGATGCTCGCGTGCGGCCTGCTCGGCACCGCGCTCGAGCGCTTCGCCTATCGACCGCTCTACGCCCGCGGCGCGACGCGGCTCGGGCCGCTGATCAGCGCGGTCGGCGCCTCGATCTTCCTGCAGAACGCGGTGATGCTGAGCCAGGGCGCGCGGATGAAGGTCTACATGACCAACTTCCTGTTCCCGCGCGGCTGGCGGTTCGAGGTGTTCGGGGTCAGCGTCTCGGTGCTGCTCCTCGTGGTGGCGGCGGTCGCGCTCGCGATGATGTGGGGTCTGCACGTCCTGGTGCAGCGCACGGCGCTCGGGCGCGCGATCCGCGCCGTTGCCGAGGATCGCGAGATGGCGGCGATCATGGGGGTCGACGTCAACCGGGTGGTCGCGATCACGTTCTTTCTCGGCTCCGCGCTCGGCGGCGCCGCCGGCGTGCTGATCGGCCTGTACTATACCCAGATCGACTTTTTCATGGGTTTCTCGGCGGGGCTCAAGGCGTTCACCGCGGCGGTGCTCGGCGGCATCGGCAACATCAGGGGCGCGATGCTCGGCGGCCTGCTGCTGGGCGTGATCGAGAGCCTGGCGGTGACCTTCATCGATCCGGCCTTCAAGGACGTGATCGCCTTCCTCGTGCTGATCCTGGTCCTCACCTTCCGGCCCGAGGGCCTGCTCGGCGAGGCGCTTGCCGACTGGCGAAGGATCTAGCCATGGATTCCGCCCGCCGCCAGCGCATCACGTTCGCCGCTCTCGGCGCACTCGCCCTGCTCGCGCCGCTGCTCGCGCCGAATGAGTACGTCATGGGCGTGATCGCCCGCATCTGTCTCTACGCCGTCCTGGCACTCGGGCTCAACGTCGTGGTCGGCTTCGCCGGCCTGCTCGACATCGGCTACGTCGCCTTCTTCGGCATCGGCTCGTACGCCTACGCCTTCCTCGCCTCGCCTCATCTCGGCATCCACCTGCCGTTCATCGCGGCGCTGCCGATCGTGGTCGCGATCACCGCGCTCTCGGGCGTGATCATCGGCGCGCCGACGTTGCGCGTCCGCGGTGACTATCTGGCGATGGTCACCCTCGGCTTCGGCGAGATCGTGTATCTGCTCCTCGTCAACCTCGATCGGCCAATCAACATCACCGGCGGGCCGAGCGGGATTATCGGCGTCGATCCTCCCGCATTCGCCGGCCTCATGCCCGACAATAATGCCGAGTACTATTTCCTGTTTCTCGTGTTTCTCGCATTCGCCGTGCTGATTTCGCTGCGCCTGCGCGATTCCCGCGTCGGCTGGGCATGGCAGGCGATCCGGGAGGACGAGCTGGCCGCCCAAGCGATGGGCATCAACGTGTTCGTCGCCAAGCTGCAGGCGTTCGCGATCGGCGCCTCGTTCGCCGGGGTCGCGGGCTGTCTGCTCGCGTCCTGGCAGCACTCCGTGTTCCCGGCGAACTTCATGTTCACCGAATCGATCAACATTCTCGCGATGGTCATCCTCGGCGGCATGGGCAACCTGTTCGGCGTGATTCTCGGCGCCGCGCTGATCGTGGCCCTGCCCGAGCTGTTCCGCGAGTTCGAGCAATACCGGCTGCTCGCCTTCGGCCTGATGCTGATGGTGCTGATGGTGTTCCGGCCGCAGGGCCTGCTGACCTTCCGCGGCCGCCGGCAGGCAGTGCCGGAAGAGACCTCCGGCCCTGCGGCCGACGTCGCGCCCCCTCCGGCTCCAGCACGCCAGCAGGCGTCTTCCGGCGGGTAAGTGCTGGTCTGGATGGAGCGACCTGCCGCCGGTATAAGCGAAGGCGCGCATCGGTAAGGCTGCGCACCCCCACGGCTTGCACCCCCGCCGTCTCAAATGTCCTGAACGAGGACAGAGCCTTGCCTCGCGCTTCGAAACGGTGCACGCTCGACCTCCGGGAACCCACATCCGGGGGTCGCTGCTCAGGTCGTGGCCAGCCGTCGGAAACACCTCCGGCGCCTTCTTAAGATGATCGACGACGATGGTACCTACGAAGAGATGGATGAAGTGGCTGATTCTATTGCTTCTCGTCGTGGCGTCGAGCGAGGGATTCGCATTGGTCCTCGCTGGCCTTCGTCCCGAACAATTTCGACCCGATTCCGAGCAGATTCGCCAGGCCGCTGATCCCGATGGATATGCTCTGTGGCTCCGACAACGGTACGATGCCGAGATCGGCTGGATTAATCCCCGGTCCGCAACCTTCAGCAAAAAAAACTGCGCCAGCGAACTAACCTCATACACATTCGACGCCACGGGGGCAAGATCCTCCGCGCCGCTCGATCGCGTTGACGTTATTGCCGTCGGGGACTCTTTCACGCGAGGTGATGACGTAAATGATGATGAGACATATCCTTTTTGGATCCATAGGCTAACTGGGCTCACTGTCGCCAATTACGGTGTCGGTAATAGCGACCCACTGCAACAAGTCATGTATTTGGAACGCCTAACACAACTGCATCCAGAGTTCCGCATTGCGATTATCGGAATCTGGGACGAGGATCTCAGGCGCCTGCCCGCCCGTCTTCGTTACGTCGCCGATAGCGAACAAGCCCCGTTCTACTTTAAACCGTATCTTGATGTAACACAGGCACCACCAAAACCCCGGCCGAATCCTAATGCTCCACCAGCAAAAACCGTGGAGCAATTGCTACCGATCATTGAAGAGGCTTTGAACGCGGATTACTTGCAGCGCCCCATGTTGTCATGGCCCTACACATTGGCGATTCTGAGACTGCTTGGAAGTCGACCTTTTATTTACGGACTCCGAAATCGTTTTAACATGTTGAGAGGTAAGCAGGTATCCGGATGGTTTGAAGACGAGAACTTGTTGAGAGGTCTTGACTATGTGATCACTAGGTTTATGACAGTATCGTATAAACATAATGCTCTACCTGTTGTGGTTTTTATTCCAAGCGGATATGAGAATCGATACAGTTTTAATCAATTTATTGCATATTCTCAATTGAATAAGGATATTAATAGGCGTCGTAGCATCTTAGTCAATGTTGGCGACGCTGATATTGATTGGAATCGGTATAGAATTTCAAGTCGAGAAGGATCAAAATGCCATGCATCAAAGTACGGTTATGAAATGATCGGACGTTTCACCGTAAATAATATTCGTAGATACTGGCCATTAGAACCCACATAGGGACTAACAGTGTACAAGCTCAACCGGCAATGGACAGTGAGCAGTTTTTACCCTGGCGGCGCACGGGCTTTGAGGCCACTGAGCCTTCCGAGGAGCGCAGGGCACGGTAACGATTGAGCGGCTGTTGCCCAAGCGTAGGTGACGCTGCGCTGTCCTGTGGTGCTCGAATTGTGCTGTACCAAGGGTGCAGTTTCAGAACCGCATTGCTCCGCGCCCAGTACTGCAACGACCCATAAAGGACCCGGTGACTCGGACAGGCGCCCGATCGGCGCTGGCACGGATCGTCCTCGATGTCGACCACGGCCTGGAAATTCTCCGTCCAGCTTATCACGGTCTCGGGCGCCACACCGGCATTGGTGCCGAGGATCTCGATCGCGGCGCTCTCGTTCAGTCCGGCCAATCCGCCGTCCGGCAGGATCAAGGTGGACCAAAACCAGAATAACGCCTGAGGCCATCCGTCTGAACGATTTCATTCTGATAGTTGGAGAGCGTACCGAATCGCGACGTGAACAGCTAGCCGCGATAATGTTCCGCCGCGAGAAGGCCTCGACGTACGGTTGTAGTTGCCGCTCTGGCGCCGCAGGCCATCATGGCGCGCGCTTCTTTCAGCGATATCTCTGGGTACGGGACGAGTCTTGCGCTTGCGGGATCTAGGTTCGGCGCCCGCTGTGCAATACGTGTAGGCCAAGCAACGGCGTGGTCGAATTAATCAGATGATCTCACCGCTGGTGGGCGGCTTCAGGCGGGCAATGACGGCTCGGTGAAACGGACCCGGTTCGGCTCGGTCGCCATCAGCGTGCAACCCACGTTAGTATCTGGCGATTCGCCGTCCGGCGCGGTTTGGCAGGCGTTCTGGGATTTTTCTGGCAGAGAGCGCGCCTTGCCGCTACGACGGTGTGAAACCGCGTGGGCCGCAGAGCTTTTTGGACCCGCACAACGCCGGGGCAGAAAACCTTAGCTAGGTAAGGCTCCGTTAACTCACCCCTGCTATCTCAGGTTGTAGAACCTGCGTCCCGCGGACTGCCCGGTCCGCGACTCCAGTCTGCCCAGCCGCGCAGGTCAGGAGCTGCATCATGGAGCCGGTCAACTCGCTTGCCGCGCGTGACGTGCGCGCGGTGATCCACCCGTTCACCGATCTTGCCCACCATGCGGAGGAAGGGCCGCTGGTGCTGGCCCGGGGCGACGGCGTCTACGTGCTCGACGAAAACGGCCGGCGCTATCTCGAGGGCATGGCCGGCCTGTGGTGCGCCAATCTCGGCTTCAGCGAGGCGCGCCTGGTCGAGGCGGCGCGGGACCAGATGAGCCGCCTGCCGACCTACCACCTGTTCGGCGGCAAGTCGCACGGCCCGGCAATCGCGCTTGCCGAGCGGCTGCTGGGAATTGCGCCGGGGCCCATGTCCAAGGCGCTGTTCACCTGCTCGGGCTCGGAGGCGAACGACACCGCCATCAAGCTGGTGCGCTATTACCACCATGCGATGGGCAGGCCGGACAAGCACAAGATCATCGCGCGCATGCGCGCCTACCATGGCGTGACGCTCGCCTGCGCCAGCCTCAGCGGTCTGCCTCACGTGCATCGCGATTTTGGCCTGCCGCCTCCCGGCATCTTGCATACGGAATGCCCGCACCACTATCGCTACGCCCTGCCGGGGGAGAGTGAGGCGGCGTTCGCGATGCGGTTGGCGGCGGAGCTGGAGCGCCTGATCCTGCGCGAGGGACCCGAGACGGTCGGCGGGTTCATCGCCGAGCCGATCATGGGCGCGGGCGGCGTGATCATGCCGCCGGCGGGCTACTTCCCGCAGATCCAGGCGGTCCTGAAAAAATACGACGTTCTGCTGATCGCGGACGAGGTGATCACCGGCTTCGGGCGCGCCGGCGAGACCTTCGGATCCGTGCGCTATGGCATCCGGCCGGACCTGATCACGCTCGCCAAGGGCCTCTCGGCGGGCTACCTGCCGATCGGCGCAGTGCTGATCTCGGAGCCGATCTACCAGGCGATGCTGGAGCAGAGCCGCAAGATCGGCACGTTTGCCCACGGCTTCACCTACTCGGGCCATCCGGCATGCGCGGCAGTCGCGCTTCGGGCGTTGGAAATCTACGAGGAGGACGGGGTGCTCGAGCGCGTGCGGACGATCGCGCCGCATTTCGCCGAGCGCATCATGGCACTGACCAGCCATCCGCTCGTCGGCCATGGCCGCGCCGCGGGTCTGGTCGGCGCGATCGAGCTGATGGCCGACCCGGCACAGAAGACGCCCTTCGATCCGACACTCAAGATCGGCGCGCGCGTGGTCGAGCACGCTCTCGACTACGGCCTCATCCTGCGGCCGCTCGGCGACGTCATCTCGTTCTGCCCGCCGCTGATCATCGACCGGGCCGAAACCGATTTCCTGTTCGACGCGGTCACTCGGGCGCTCGACCGGGTGCTGGCCGAACTCGGCGGCAAACACCGGCGCAAGGTGGCCTGAGCGGGATTGCGTGCCGCCGGACGGCGCGCGTCGCGGCCAGCGCCGGCGCGCGCTCCGACGATCCAGCAACAGTATCGTCTGCACGAGCAAGGTCTCGAGTGGCCTGCAAGCTTCGGCGACCGAGCGGTCGAGGCGATCGTTCGCGGCCGGCCAGCACCCGGTTGGGAGCGCCGGGCGGAATTGCCAAGATTGCTCCGCCGGCGTTCGGCTCGACGCGAAGGTCAGGATTTCCGGCCAGCGCAGCGTAGTCCTCAGATCGTCGTTCCGGCCATCGCCCCAGGCGAGCTGTGACTCAAGCGCGCTGCGGCGCGCGCAGCAAGCGTTGGCTCGCGGCGCGTCCCTCGGGGCCGGCAAAGCTCCGGTCGTTTCAGAAGAACCATGACCTCGAGCGCAACGCTTAGGCGAGTGGCGCAGGTCGGTGCCCGTGGCGCCAGTGGCGCGTCCGATAGAGGATCGGGGCGTTCTGGTTGTCCCCGCCGGGCTACGATCTCGAGCGCAAGCCGCCGCGCCAGTCGGCGAGGCGTCAGCGCCGCCCGCACCATGTCCCTCACCCAGAGACGGCGTTTCCAACCTAGCCTCACGCGAGCGATGAGCCCGAGCGCGGCCGCCCGAGTGTGGAAGCGCGCGCATCGCGAGTTCAGCCCGCGCTTGGATTGACGGCGGTTCGAGCGACCGCTCACGCGGGGCATGCGTCGAGCGCAGCAATCTTCGCTGACGACGCGGTGCGACTTCGCTAGGTTCGCGCCAGGCAACAAGGGGGAGAGGCGACATGGCGCAACATGGCCATTTCCATTGGAACGAGCTGCTGACGCGCGACGTGGCGGGCGCGAAGAAGTTCTACGGCGCCATCTTCGGCTGGCAGTTCGAGGGTATGTCCATGCCGGACGGCACTTATTGGGTCTGCAAGAACGGCGACCAGCCGGTCGGCGGCATCATGGACATCGGCCAGCCGCGCTTTGAGGACGTGCCGGCGCAATGGTTTGCTTACCTTACGACCGACGATGTCGACGCCAGGATCGAGCAGGCGACCGCCGCCGGCGCCCAGCTGATGCGCCCGATCTTCGACGTGCCGGGCGTCGGCCGGATCGCGATCCTCAAGGACCCGACCGGAGCGGGCATAGGCTGGATCACGCCGGCGCAGCGCTAAGCGGAGTAAAACGCGCGGTCCGGCCTGACGCGCCGCGGCCAAGTCGGTCCGCGCGCGCCCTCCGCCAGCCGGTGCCGACGAATCCGGCATGCATGTGGTCGGCCGGAAGGGTCTGATGCCGGCCAGATCAGCCGGCGCGCATGTCTACGTCCCGCGAAGGACGACCTTGGCGGCGCTCCAACCCTGGCGTCGCAGACCAGGACAGCGCATACCGGGTCCAGACATTCAGGTCGCATCAGGCGCTCCTGCCGAAGCGGCAGCGCGGCTCCTGATCACCCTCCGGACGACGCCCCGACCAGCAGGCCGGAAGCCTCGGGCCATCTCGGGGTCGCGCGACCGCCGATCCGGCCGGCAGCTCAATACGGCAGGATGATGTCCAGCACCTGGGCGCCGTAGCGCGGCTGCTGCACGTCCGTGATCTGGCCACGGCCGCCGTAGGCGACGCGCAGCTCGGCGATCTTGTCATGCGAGATCGTATTGTCGGGCCGGATGTCCTCGCGCCGTGCGACCCCTGCCACATACAACTCGCGCACCTCGAAATTGACGCGCACCTCCTGCCGCCCCTGGAGCACCAGATTGCCGTTCGGCAGCACCTGGGTGACCACGGCAGCGACGTTGACCCGGATCTCCTCGTTGCGTGACGTGTTGCCCCGACCTGCGTTGCTCATGTCGCTGTTGAGATCGACCAGATTGTTGGGATCGACCGCGTTCGGGAAGATCTTGTCGAGCTTGCTCTCGTAGCCGAAGAAATGGCTGGCCGAGAAGTTGTCCTCGTTGTCGCGCGTGCGCTCGGTTTGGTTGCTCACCGTCGCCTGATCCGCGATGACCACCTGGACGGTCAGCACGTCACCGACGGTTCGCGCGCGCTGGTCCTTGAAGAACGAGCGTGCGCCCTGGCGCCACAGCGAGTTGGCCGGGTAGATCTCGGGCTCCTCGGCCGGCATCGGCAGCGACACCGGCCGGTAGCTCGCCTGGGCCGCGGGATTCTCGATCGGCGTGAGCTCCGGCGGCTTACCCACCTGGGACAGGCGCTCGATCGTGTTGGCGCAGCCACCGAGCAGCACGAGGCCGAAGAGGACCGGCGCCGGCCAAAGCCAGGGTCTCATGGCGCGCCGCCTTCGGGCTGACCGGTCGCCGCGGAGATCGTCCGGAACGCCACTTCGTCCGGGCCGCTGACCACGCCCTGCAGCTGCCGGCGGCTCGCGGCATTGATCACGCGCACCGGGTCGCCGAGCGCACCGTCCTCCTGGGCGACGCCGAGTGCGGTCACATACAAGCCCCGCCGGGCATAGATCAGCTCGACCGGGTGACCGCGTCTGACCAGGTAAGGTGGGCCGAGGTCGCGCTCGGTCAGCACCCGCCCCGCCCCGAGCCGCCGGCGCGCCTGGCTGCCGACGATCTGCGCCGCCTCGGTGATGCTGGCGGGCGGCAGACTGGCCGGCGCCGCCTCGAGCCAGGTGAGGTCGGCCTCGCCGATCATCTCGTCCGGCGCCACCGCCCGGCGCAGCACCGGCACGCGCAGCACCGGCTCGACCCGCCCCACGATCGGCAGGCGAAAGCGTTCGCTCCCGTCCAAGGTTCCGACCAGCGCGCCGGAGAAGCGCCCCCCGGTCGGATCGTACTGGAACTGCTCGAGAACCAGCTCGGTGGCGCGCGCCGCGGTGTTGCCGAGCGGCAGCGCCGGCTGATCGATCGTGATCTGGAACGCACTGTCCGCCGGCAGCGCGGCGCGCACCAGCGCCTCCGCGAATCCCGTGGTGAGCGGCGCGCCGGCGGGCAGAGGCGCGGCACCGGCGGGCGCTGCGAGACCGAGCAAGAACAGCCATAGGGGAACGAGCCGGCGCATGTCAGCCTCAGCGCAGCTGGGTCACGGTTGCCATCATCTCGTCGCTCGCAGTGATCACCTTGGAGTTGAGATCGTAGGCGCGCTGCGCGGTGATCAGCGCAGTGATCTCGGCTACGGGGTTGACGTTCGAGCTCTCGATGAACGCCTGCTGCAGCTCCCCGTAGCCGGCGCTGCCGGGAGTGCCGAGCGCCGCCGGACCGGACGCGGGGGTCTCGATCAACAGGTTGTTGCCGATCGCCTCCAGGCCGACCTCGTTGGGGAAGATCGCGGTCTCGAGCTGGCCCAGGTCGACCGGGTCGATCTGGCCGGCGACCTTGGCTTGGACCAGGCCGGTCGGGTCGATCGTGACCTGGATCGCATCCTCCGGCACCGTGATGCCCGGGCTGACCGTATAACCGTCCGCGGTAACCAGAAGCCCCTGCGGGCTGAGCTGGAAACTGCCGTCGCGGGTGTAGGCGATCTCGCCATTCGGCTGTTCCACGACGAAGTAGCCTTCGCCCTGGATGGCGAGATCGAGCGGATTCTCGGTCGCCACCATGTTGCCCTGCTCGTGGATGCGGTAGACCGCAGCTGGCATGACGCCTAGCCCGATCTGCACACCGGTTGGCACGATCGTGCCAACATCGGAGCTGGAGGCGCCGATCCGCCGGTAATTTTGGTAGAGAAGATCCTGGAACTCTGGCCGGCGGCGCTTGTAGCCGGCGGTGGTCATGTTGGCGATGTTGTTGGAGATCACCTCGACGTTAAGCTGCTGGGCCATCATCCCGGTCGCGGCGATGCTGAGCGAGCGCATGGGCGTATTTCCTCCAGATTTTCGGTCGGGCGGCGCTCAGCTCGATACTTCGAGCACGCGCTCGATCGCGCGCCGCTGCAGCTCGTGGTGGGTATCGAGCAGGCGCTGCATGGCCTGATAGGCGCGCACGGTCGCCATCATCTCGGTCATCTCCAGGATCGGCTGTACGTTCGAGCCCTCGAGCACGCCCTGGACCACGCGGCTCTGCTCGGCTGGCGCGGGCGGCTGGTCGGCTTGGTACAGACCGCCGCCCACTTTACGCAGCCGCTGCTCGTCGGCGAATTCGACCACCCCGATGCGGCCGAGCACGCCTTGCGCGCCCGACACGGTGCCGTCGGCGGCGAGCGCGATCGCGCCCGCGTCCACGGGGAAGCTGAGCGGCGCGCCGCCGTCGTCGAGGACGTTATCACCGGCCGCGGTCACCAGCTCGCCCGACTCGTTCAGGCGGAACTGGCCGCTGCGGCCATAGCGGGTGCCATGATCCGTTTCGATCGCGAAGTAGCCCGGGCCCTGGATCGCCAGGTCGAGCGGATTGCCGGTCGTGGTCATCGGGCCGGCGTTCAGGTCGCGCGCCACGCCGATGTCCTGGACGAACGCCAGCCGCTGGCCGCGCCCGGCGTCGCTGACCACCGGTTCGTCGATCAGCACCTCCGCCTTGAACGCGCTCGTCGTCGCATTGGCGATGTTGTTCGCGATCAGGTCCATCTGGCGGCGCAGCGCCATCTGGCGGGACAGGGCGATGTAAGCGGTCGTCTCCATGTCGCCGCCACGCAATGCAGCTGGCGTGCCACTCGGGGCGGGACCTGCATTCCATGGCGACTTCGCGCATTGGCGAGCGCCCGCTGGCAGGTCTTGCCGGGCAAGAACTACCGCCAGGGCGCTTCCAACCCTACGGTTAACGGCTTCTTAAGCAGGTCGGCCTACCTTTCGGCCGGCGCGCCGAGGCGTGATCCGGCGCATCGGTGAGGATACCGGGTCGGGCGCCCAGAGGGCCAGCTGGAATGAGCGAAGACCAGGCGGACAAAACAACTGAACCAGCGAAGAAGCCCCGCAGGGCAAAGCTGATCCTGGCGGTCGCCGGGGCGCTGCTGCTGCTCGCCGGGGGCGGCGCCGCGGCGTTCTTCATGGGGATCATGCCGACCGGCTCGGCGGCCGTCGCCGAGCAGGACGCGCAGGCCGAATCGGCCCACGAGGATATTGTATTCGTCGACCTGCCGGAGCTTCTGGTCAATCTGAACGCGACCGGAAAGCGGCTCCACTTCCTCAAGCTCGCGACCGCGCTGGAAGTCTCGGGCGAGGACCAGGCCGCGGTGGTCCGCCAGTTCGTGCCACGCATCCTCGACAGCTTCCACATGTACCTGCGCGCCATCACGCCCGAGGAGCTGCAGGGATCGGAGGGGGTCTATCGCCTCAAGGAGGAGCTCCTGGTGCGCACCAACGAGGCGGTCCGGCCGGCGCAGGTCCGCGACGTCCTGGTGCGCGAGATGCTCGTCCAATAGGGATGGGTTCCGTGCGCTCGAGCGACCACCATGGCTGAGGCGAAGCCGCCGTCGGCCGCCCCGGGTGAGACCGACACCCTCGAGTGGACCCCGGACGGCGGCGTCAAGCCGGGCGATGCCGCCGCCGCTGCCGACGCGCCGCTGCTCGAGCCCGACGAGATCGACGGCCTGCTGCGGGCAGGCCGGGACGGCCCTGCGACTGGAGTTGCAGCGCTGATCAACAACACCACCGTCACCTACGAGCGGCTGCCGATGCTCGAGGTGGTGTTCGACCGTCTGGTCCGCATCCTGACCACCAGCCTGCGCAACTTCACCTCCGAGAACGTCGAGCTCTCGCTCGAAGCGATCACCAGCCTGCGCTTTGGCGACTACCTGGACGCCATGCCGTTGCCCGCGATCATCGCAGTGTTCAAGGCGGTCGAGTGGGACAACTACGGGCTGCTCAGCCTGAGCAACTCGCTGATCTACTCGACGGTCGACGTGCTGCTCGGCGGCCGGCGGGGGGTCGCGCCGACGCGCATCGAGGGCCGACCGTTCACCAGCATCGAGCGGACTCTGATCGAGCGTCTGATCCGTCTCATGCTGAACGACATGGGCGCCGCCTTCGAGCCGCTGAGCGCGGTCGAGTTCCGCTATGAGCGTCTGGAGACCAATCCGCGCTTCGCCGCGATCGTGCGGCCGACCAACGCCGCCGTGCTGTGCCAGCTGCGCGTGCAGATCGACGATCGCGGCGGCCTGCTCGATGTGCTCGTTCCCTACGCCACGCTTGAGCCCGTGCGCGACCTGCTGCTGCAGATGTTCATGGGCGAGAAGTTCGGCCGGGATTCGATCTGGGAGAGCCATCTCGCCCGGCAGATCATGGTGACCGATGTCGAGCTCGAGGCGCTGCTCGAGGAGCAGACGATTTCGCTCGGCGCGGCCATGGGCCTCGAGGTCGGCTCCACCCTGCCGCTGAACGTGCGCCCGGACGCTCTGGTCACCCTGCGCTGCGGCCACGTCCCCCTCCTGCGCGGCCGCATGGGCCGCACCGGCGAGCACATCGCAGTTCGGATCGAAGGCCGCCCGGACGAGGAGGGACGGCCCTGATGCTGCGGCTCGCGCTCGATGGCGCGCTCGCGGCGCTGCTGGTGCTGGGCCTCGGGCTCGGCCTGAAGCTCCATTCGGCCCTGCGCCGGCTGCGCGACGATAACACCGACTTCGATCGGCTGATCGGTGCGATCGACGGCGCGACCGAGCGGGCGCGCGCGGTCCTCGATGACCTGAAGCGCGCCGCGGGCGAAGCGGGCGACCGTCTCGGCGGCGACCTCGGCCAGGCGCAGCGCGTGCTCGATGATCTGCGCTTTTTGTGCGATCGGGGCGAGCGGGTCGCCGACGGGCTGGCCGGGCAGATCGAATCGAGCCGCGGGCCGCCGCCCATGCGCGCGAATGTTGCTGCGGCGCGCGCTCGACCGGTGCCGCCTGCCGATCTGGAGCGCGCGCTCAGGACCTTGCGATGAACCGGTGGGCTTGGCCGCGGCGACGGCCTCGGCCCATGTCCCGCCAGACTGCAATCGCGCCCGCGCTGCTCGCGATGATCGGCGTTCTCGCCGCGGCGAAGATCGCGTTGCTGGTGCAGGACGCCGTGCAGGCGCTGTCCGTTCCGGCGTTACACGAGATGCCGGTCGTAGCAGGCAGGATCGCTTCGACGCCCGAGATGGAGCCAGCCGCCGGCCCCGGCGAAAACACGCCCGCGGCGATCGCCCCCGAGCGCGAGGCCGCGCGCCCGGGCGTAAACGCGCGCGTGACGCGGGCCACGGAGCGCGAGGCTGGGCGCCCGGCGACTTCGACGGAGCCCGCCCGCGCGCCCGCCGGACCGACCCCCCCCGCCTCGCGCTCGATCGCCTGAGCCAAAGCGAGATCGAGGTGCTCCAGCAGCTAGCCGAGCGCCGGGCGGCGCTGGAGCGGCGCGAGCAGGAACTCGACCGGCGCGCCGCGCTGCTCGCGACCGCCGAGACCAACGTCGCCACGCAGCTCGAGCGGCTGGAGCAGCTGCGAGACGAGATCGCGGGCACGATCGCGACGCATGAAGCCAAGGAAGACGCCAAGCTGGCCAGCCTCGTGAAGATCTACGAAACGATGAAGCCGAAAGCCGCGGCGGAGATCTTCGATCGGCTCGAGATGCCGATCCTAATCAGGGTGATTGAGCGGATGCGCGCTCCCAAATCGGCGGACGTTCTGGCGCGCATGGATCCCGTCAAGGCCAAACAGTTGACCGCGGAGCTGGCGCGGCGGACCGAACTGCTGCGTGGCGATGGCCGCAGCTGACCGTGCGATCAGCATCCAGTTAACCGCGCCTTAACCACAGCCGTCTAGCGTGCCCCGCGAGAGCCGGCTCCGACGACCGGCCACCCTCGAGGAGCAACCCAGGTCATGGCCGTGGACAAGAGCACACCGATCCTGGTGGTCGACGATTACAAGACCATGGTGCGGATCGTCCGCAACCTGCTCCAACAGCTCGGCTTCGACCATGTCGACGACGCCAGCGACGGCGCCAGCGCGCTGGCCAAGCTGCGCGCGAAGCGCTTCGGCTTGGTGATTTCGGATTGGGCGATGGAGCCGATGAACGGCCTCGAGCTGCTGCAGGCGATGCGCGCCGACCCGGATCTCAAGACGCTGCCGTTCATCATGATCACCGCCGAGAATCGCAAGGAGCGAGTGGCCAGGGCGGAGGAGGCCGGCGCCGACGGTTACATCGTGAAGCCGTTCAGCGCCGAAGCCTTGAGCGAGCGGATCGCGCGCGTGATCGGCGGCTGATCGGGCCTCCAGGCACCGGGGACGCGCTGTATTGGCCCGCCTCGGTGCACTCCCGGTGCGCCTCGTGCGGGGTAGAGGCATTCGGGTCACTCAGCCCCGGGATGAAGCCGGCATTGCGATAAGACCTGGCCTGCTGTTGCCCCTATTCGTCGCGCTGGTCGCGATCACCACGACGACGTCCGCGCGCGCTCACGAGCAGGTGACGGTGCGCACCGGGCTTCATCCTGGTTTCGGTCGTCTGGTGCTCGAGTGGCCCGCGCCGGTCGAGATCGACGGCTCTCAGGAGGGCAGCCGTTACCTGCTCAGATTCGGGCGGCCGCTCGAGGTTGTTCTCGATTCTGCCGTCGCCCGCCTGGGCGCATACCTCAAGAGCGCGCATCTGGAGCGGAACGAGCGCGAGCTCGTGCTCGATCTGGCGCCGGGCATCGCCGTGCGCCAGGCGGTCGAGGACGGGCGCATCGCGGTGCTCGACCTGGCGCCCGACAGCACCGCGCGCGAAGTCCTCTCGCAAGGACGCATTGTCGTATCCGATCTGCCGCCGGTCGTGCCCGCCGAGCAGGTCAAGGTCCGCGCCGGTGTGCACGACGGCTTCGGACGTGTCGTGTTCGAATGGTCCGTGCCGACCACCTTCGAGGCGGCGGCGGCAGCCCGGCAGGTCGACATACGCTTCAGTCGCATCGGTGACATCGACACGACCACGCTCGCGACGCGTCTCGAGCCCTGGCTCCAGCAAGCCAGCGCAAGCCGCGGCGATCGCCGCAGCCATGTGCGCCTCGACCTACAGCCCGACGTCGCCGCGCGAGTGTTCCAGGTCGATGATCACCGGATCGTCGTCGATCTGAGAAGAGACGCGCAGGCGGTGCGGCAGGAAGCGGAGGTCCGGGCACACGCACCGCCCGCGTCCCCGGCCGAGAATGGCGCGGCTGTCGCGGCGGGAATTGCACGCCCCGAGCCGACATCATCCGGACCGGCCGCGGCGGTGCGGCCGAGTGTCGTATCCGGCCCCGCCCCGCCAGAGCCGGGGATCGAGCCTGCCCATCCGAGCGATCCGCCGACCGCAGCCGCCGGCCTCGACGAGGGTGGATCGCTCGATTTTGCCTTGACCCGGCCAGTCGCGGCGGCGGTGTTCGTGCGCGGCGCGTACCTGTGGGTCGTGTTCGCCGCCGAGACGAACCGGCCCCAAGAGCTGGCCATGCCGACGGAGCTGCGCGACTACGCCGGTCCGGGCGAGCGGATCGCAGCGAGCGGCGGCATGGCGCTCCGTTTCGCGTTGCGCCGGCCGTTGGCCGCCGCGGCGTGGCGCGATGACCGGACCTGGCGGGTGCGCCTGAGCGCCGATGGGAGAGCGCCGCGGTCGCTCTATCCGCTACGCTTGGCCGCGCCCGCACGCCTGCGCCTGGTCGCGGGGGAGCCGGTTCGCCTGGTGATCGTGCGCGACCCCGAGACGGGCGACCAGCTCACCGTCTGGCCGCTGCTGCAGCCGGACCTCGGGCAACCGCGCCAGAGCTTGGTCGAGATCGAGCTGCTTGCCACGGCGCAGGGATTGGCTTGGCGGCCGCGCAGCGATCGCGTGCAGGCCCGGGTCATCGGGGATGCAGTGGAATTCGATGCCCTGGGCGGCCTCGCGCTTTCCGAGCCGCCGGGCAGCGAGCCGAGCGTTGTCGCCCCAGCGGCCGCCGAGAGCTCGAACGCGATCGGCGCCGACGCGGCGGCACGGCACGCGCCTGCCGGACAGGCTGAGCCACGGAGCGCAGGCGTCATTGCCGCGGCCCCGGCGCATGTATCGAGAGAGGCCGAGCCTTCCGACGCAGGTGCCGTGGCTCCGACGCATAGGCCTGCCGGAGCAACCGGGCGTTTGGGCGAAAATGCAGATGCCCCGCCTCCGGCGGACAAGCTCGCAGCGCGGACCGAGCCGGCGCAGGAACCATCTTTCCTTGAGCGCCGCCCGATCAGGCCGGCGGGTCCCGCTGCACCGCTCGGCCTGGTGGGCTGGGAGCAGCGCTCTACCGACACGGAACCGCAACGGCGCGCCGCTCTACTGCAGGCGCTCGCGCAGGCGGCACCAGACGATCGCGCTGCGCGCCGTGTCGACCTCGCGCGCCACTATCTGAGCCGCGCGCTGGCGGCGGAAGCTTTGGGCGTGCTCGGCAGAGTCGATGGTCCCGAGGACGAGGCAGCACGCGCGGCGCGAACGGCTCTGCGCGGCGCCGCGGAGCTGCTCATGGGCCGCATCGACCGCGCCGCGGGAGAGCTCGGCGCGGCAGCGTTCGACGATGACCCGGAAGTCGCTCTCTGGCGTGCCGCAATCGCGGCCGGCCAGCACGACTGGCCGCAGGCGGAGCGGGAGCTGGCGCGCTCCCGGGAGGTGCTGAGCGCGTATCCACAGGCGTTGCGAGTTCGGCTCGGTCTGGCCGCTGCCTCGATCGCCATCGAGACCGAGAACGCGGAGCTCGCTGCAACCGTTCTCGCGCAGCTCCAGGGATTGGAATTGGCACGTGACGAGCGCGCCCGTCTGGCGTTTCTCAGCGGCGTCGCCAGCGCGCACAACGGCGCGATCGAAACCGCCGACGAGATCTGGCGCGCCCTCGAGCAGGACGCACCGGTCGACGTGCGCATCCAGGCGGCGTTCGCGCGCACCGAGCTGTTGCTGCAGACCAGCGAGCTGAAGCCTGGGGAGGCGATCGCCCGGCTGAAGGCGACGCGCAGCCTGTGGCCCGGCCACCCGTGGGAAGAGCGCATGCTCAATGGGCTAGCGCGCATTCAGATGGATGCCGGCGACCGTCCCGGGGCGCTGCGCACCTGGCGCGAGCTGCTCAAGCGCTTTCCCGCGACCGTCGATGCCCAGGCGATCACGACGCGCATGCGTGAGGCGCTGATCGCTTCGTTGGGCGCCGACGGCGAGGCGGGGCTCGAGCCGGTGCAGGCTTACGCGCTGTTTCGCGAGTTCGAGCAACTGATCCCGCATGACGAGCCGGGCGATGGCCTGCGCCGACGCATGGCCGAGCGTCTGGCCGCGCTCGACCTGATCCGTCCGGCGGCAGCCTCTCTCGAAACTCTGCTCGACGGGTGGCCCGCGGGCGTGGACAAGGCTGCGGCCGGCGCCGATCTCGCTGAGCTATGGCTGCGCGAGCCGGATCCCGAGGCGGCCCTCGCCGCGCTCGAGCGAAGCCGCATCCAGACGCCGCTGCCGGCAGCTCTGGACCAGCGTCGGCGGATCCTGCAGGCTGCGGCGCTGACGCGGCTTGAGCGGCGCACGGCGGCGCTTTCGTTGCTGGACGGCCTGGACACGCCCGCAGCCGACCAGCTGCGCGTCGCGCTTTTCTGGCAACAGCAGGACTGGTCGCACCTGGTCTTTGCGATCGAGGCCGCGCTGGCGCGGCGCCCCGCTTCCGAAGCGCCGTGGACCGAAAATGCGCAGGCGATGGTGGTGCAGCTCGCGCTCGCCTACGGCCACCTCGGCCAGAGCGCGGCGCTGGCGCAGCTGCGTACGCGTTTTGCCGCAGGATTCCGCGACCAGCCGCTCGAACCGGCGTTCCTCATGGCGACGGTCGCCTCCGACGCGACGCTCGAGCCCGAAGCCATCCTCGCGCAGGCGGAGCAGCATCTTCAGCGCGTGCGCGGCTATCTCGACTCCGTACACGCGACCAACTGAACGCCCGGCTCCGTCACCGAGCCCGAAGCGCTCGACCAAGCTGCCGACGCCCGATATCAGCGGTCGGGTCCCGTGGCGGAATGCTCGTGACTGGACTGGCGATCCCAGGATGCCAGCGGTCCACCGACTAAAGGCGGGGAGCCTCGATCAGCGGCCGACCCGCGCATGCCAGCCGCCGTCCGTTTCAGGGCCCAAAGTTCTCGACCCAGGGTTGCGGGCATCCTTCCACCGGATCAGGGCGCGAAGCTCTCGACCAAGCTGCCGACTACCAGATACCAGCCGTCGACCAGGACGAAGAAGATCAGCTTGAACGGCAGGGAGATGAGCACCGGCGGCAGCATCATCATGCCCATGGACATGAGGACGGATGCGACCACCATGTCGATGACCAAGAATGGCACGAAGATCAGAAAGCCGATCTCGAACGCGCGGCGCAGCTCACTGATCATGAACGCCGGAATCAGCGCGCGCAGCGGAGTGTCCTCCGGCTTCGCCAGCTCCGGCACGGCGCCGATGTCGAGGAACAGCTCGAGATCCTTGGTGCGCACCTGGGCGAGCATGAACGTGCGAAACGGCGTCATCGCCCGCTCGAATGCCGCCATCTCGTCGATCTCCTCGTTGAGCAGCGGCGCCAGACCGTCGCGATATGCCTGCTCCAGCGTCGGGGTCATAATGAACGCGGTGACGAACAGGGCGAGCGAGATCAGCACCGCGTTCGGCGGGGTCTGCTGCAGACCCAGCGCCGAGCGCAGGAACGCGAGCACCACGACCACGCGCGTGAACGAGGTGATCATCACCAGGATCGATGGCGCGAGGCTGAGCACCGTGACCAGCAGAACCAGGCGCACCAGCTGGCCGGTAACGGTCCCGCCCGCGCCGAGATCGACGCTCAGGCTTTGCGCCGCGGCGTTGCCGGAGGAGAAGTGCCAGGCGAGCGCGGCGGCGCACAGGAGGCGGAGCGCCGGGGGTCTCACCCGAATGCCTCCCGCCGGTCGGACCCGGGCACCTCGCGCCGGCCCGCGATGTTGCCCTCGACCAGCCGATTGCCATCGGGGCTGAGCAGCAGCAGGTGCTCGGTGGCGTCGCGCCGGATCAGGACCAGCTTGCGCCGCGCATCGAGGGGCAGGGTTTCGAGCACTGCCAGCCGCCGCGCTGCGCCGGGCGACCCGCCCGAACCCAGACGAAAGCGGCGGGCGAACCACGCCATCAGCGCGATCAGGGCCAAGACGAACAGCAGGGCCGCAACGAACCGTCCGTAGTCGATCGGGTCCATCGTCAGAGCCGGCTCGCCCATCGATAGGCGCGATCCGCCCGCCGTTCGGCGCCGAGGCGGCGCAGCCCCGCCTGCGTGCGCGCCTGCTCGGCTTCCAGACCGCGCGCCAGGCCGGCCGCCTCGTCGAGCACCGCGAGAAGTTGCCGTTGCAGGCCGGCGCGCTCCGGCCCCAACAGACCGTCCAGCGACATCTGCAGGCGCTCGAGCGCGCCGATCAGTTGCTGGAGCCGCGGCAGATGATCGTCGGCGAGCGCGCGTCGTGCGGCGGCGAGCACGCCGAGAACGGCGCTGAGGTCGCGCTCCGGGGCGGCGGCATCAGGGCTGCGCGGCACGGCCATGGCGCCTGGCCAGCTGCCGATCGACGCGGTACAGATGGGCAAGAATTTCGGCGACCGCGGCGAAGGCGGCCACGGGAATCGGGCTGTCGATCTCCAGGCTGCTGAGCAGCTGCGCAAGACTGCGATCGCGGCGCACCGCCACCCCGTGATCGCGCGCTACGGCCACGATCTGCGCCGCAATCGCGCCGCGCCCCCTGGCCGTCACCCGCGGTGCGTCGTCGCCTTCCGGCTCATAGCGCAGGGCAATCGCGAGATCCGGCTCCGCCAATGCTCGTGCCTCTAACTGCGCCCGCGCCTGTTGGCCGGGCAGCCGATGCCTATCGCGTTAACCTTAAGCCGCCATTAATTTCCGCCGCCCGCTGCGTTCCGGGGGAACCATTCGGGCGAGTGTGGGCGCCCGCAGCTTCGGCGTCCTGCTCGCGGTGGGTTCGAACAATGCGCCGGGTTTTCTCAGGCGTCCCGGCGGCGGCCGTGGCAGTAGCCCCGACGCGTTCGTCACGATTGTCGCATCGGGCGCGCCGTCGCCGCGGCCGCGCAGCCGAGGTCAGGCCGAATCGGGCGGTCGGTCGCTGAGACATGGGAGTAGCGACGGGCCCGGCAGGATCACTCACAAACGATGCCGTCGCGGTGCTGGCCGGACTCGAGGGGCTTTTCCACTCCCACCTTATGCCCCGTTCCTTGAGTTCATGCCGAGCGACCCTCGGGCCGCGGACTCTCTAGCTCAAGCCAGAGACGCCGCGACCCGATCTTTGGGCCGAGCCGGGGCCGTCTCGCACACGTGGCGCCCAGACCAGCGTGCGGTAAACGACTGTGGCCACCAGTTTTTCACATTTTTATGTCGATTCAGGTCCGACTTGCACGGGCCGCCCCGCTGAGCTAGGGGAAGGGCCGCCTTTGGAGCGCAGGGCGCGCGCCGCCACCCACCGGTGCCGTATCGCGCTGCTGGCCTTGGAGGAGGTATGGCAGATACGAACCCGGACAGCTACCGTCCCACCGAGGACGAGCCGTACATGAACCAGAACCAGCGCGAGTACTTCCGCCGCAAACTGGTCAGCTGGCGGGACGAGATCCTGCGCGGCTCGAACGAGACGTTGCGCCAGCTCAAGGAAGAAGAAAGCCGGGTGGCCGACATGAGCGACTGGGCGTCGGTCGAGACGGAGCGCAATTTCCAGCTGCGCGCGCGCGATCGCGAGCGCAAGCTCCTGTCCAAGATCGACGAGGCGCTGCGGCGCATCGACGAGGGCTCGTACGGCTTCTGCGAGGAAACCCAGGAGCCGATCGGGCTACGTCGTCTGGAGGCGCGGCCGATTGCGACCTTAAGCATCGAAGCCCAGGAGCGCCACGAGCGACGCGAGAAGACCTACCGCGACGACTGAGCCTGCTGACGGCACCACGCTGTTTGCCGCCGCCGCGAATCTGCGCCCTGCGATGCTGCAACCGCCCGCCTGATCGGCTTGGCATGGCTTTCGGCCGTCGGCACAAAACACCGACCTGACCCTCGGCAAATAATCCCAGGACAGTACGGGCGACGGCAGGATTTGCCGGTCGGCTTCGCGTCTGGCGCCGCCGACTCCGCGCCAGGCAGCGTCCCCGGGGCTGACTGGGCACTTGGCACGCCGTTTGCTCCCCGTGGCGTCATGACGGTCACGCCGCTATTGGCCCAGCTTCTGCCACCCGCACCGGGGCCTGCTCGTCCGGAGCAAGGCGACGGTCCGACCGATCTCGCCGGGCTGTTCGCTCTCCTCCTCGCCGGCATCTCGCCGGAGCAGAGGACAGTGGCGCCGGGCATCAACCCGAGCGCGCCGGCAGCGCCGGGACTTGCGCCGACTCCAGCTGGCGGTGTGCCGCCGGCAGTCCCGGCCACGCCGTCAGCACGGCAGCCGACAGCCGATTTTGGCGTCATCCGACCCGCGGCCGATACGCTGCCGCCCCTCTTGGCCCAACCAGTCACGTCAGCGGCGGCTCCGGCCAATTTCGCCCCGGCCAGCACCTCCGAGCAGCCCGCATCGGCGAATCCGAACGCATCGTTCGCGGGCCCGGTTTACGCCCCAACCGAGGACCTCCCCCAGTCCGCGTCGCACCTGAGCCTCGCCGAGCCGGCCCGCGCCCCCAGCCAGACTCCCGGCGCGGCCGCGCCGCAACCGCTCACCGGGCCGGTCGCTTCTCTTGATACAGTTCCGACCGGAAGTGCCTCTGCGCCACGCCCGGAGATGACGCCGATCGTGCTGACCACGGGTACGACCGCACCCGCAGCGCCCCCTGACCTGCCGCTTCAGACCGGCGGCGACTCCGCGGCCTCATCACCGGCCGCGCCGCGTGTGCGTTCGCTGGCAACCGCAGGCGGCCGGTCCACGGCCACTCCGCCGCTCGAGGCTCGGCGGCCGCACGTCTCGATGCTCGCGCGGACTGCGGGCTCCGCCGCAGCCGCCGGCGACCAGCCGGCGGCAAGCGATCAGACGTGGCTCGATGCAGGCAGCGAAGCTGCGGATGGCGCGGTGACCCCGGCGGACCACGCGTTAGCCGACCCCGCGCGCGCGCCGGCGACCGGCCGGGCGGCGCCGCCTCCGCCGGTGCTCCAGATCGGGATGCAAATCGCCAAGGCGGTGCCCGGCCGGATCGATCGCCTGGTCGTCCAGCTCGAGCCGGCGGCGCTCGGCCGCGTCGAGGTGCGCCTCAAGTTCCACCGCAACGATCAGCTGAGCGCGGTAATCGCGGCGGAACGGCCCGACACCTTGGACGCCCTGCAGCGCGACGCCCGCCTGCTCGAGCGCAGTCTGCATCAGGCCGGGCTGCGCCTGGAAGGCGACGGTCTGAGCTTCTCGCTGAAGCGCGAGCAGGCGCACTACCAGGCGCGCGAGGACAGTTGGTTCAAACCGTCTGCAGGCGACGGCGCCGACCAGCCACTGCTGCCAGCGCGCGATCAGCCGCCCGCGGTGCACTGGTTCTCCAGCCTGCGTGCTCTCGACATCAGGGTCTGACCCAGGAAGGAATTGTCCATGGAGATCGCCGCGACCACGAGCCTCACCCCATCCACCGCTGCCAGCGGCCGGATCGGACTGGCGGACAACTTCGACAATTTCCTCAAGCTGCTGACCACGCAGCTGCAGAGCCAGGATCCCCTCTCGCCGCTCGACGCCACGCATTTTACCGAGCAGCTGGTGCAGTTCACAGGGGTCGAGCAGGCGATCAAGACCAACGACGTGCTCGGCCAGCTGGTCGCGCTGGTTCGGGCCGATCAGGTCACACGCGCCGTGGACTATCTCGGCGCCGAGGTCGAGGCCAACGGCCAGTCCGTGCGCCTCGACGGCAACGCGCCGGCGACTGTCCATTACAGGCTCGACCAGCCGGCCGCCGGGGCGACGATCAGCATCTATAACGAAGCCGGCCGCCTGGTGCGGACCCAGGCGGGCGATGCCTCGCCGGGCCTGCACACGGTGGCATGGGAGGGGCGCGATCAAACCGGCGCGCGGCTGCCCGATGGCTTGTATCGGGTCGAGGTGGCGGCGGCAAACGCCGCCGGTGCCGCAGTCCCGGTGAGCACCACCATCGCAGGCGTTGTCGACGGGGTCGAACTCCAGGGCGAGCGCCTGATGCTCTCGGTCGCAGGCGTGCTGCTGCCGCTCGATGCCGTGACCACCATCCGGCGGCAGCCGGCCACCGCCTGAGCACCGCCACACCAGATCAACGCGGCACGAAGTCCGCGTCCTTAGGAGGGTACCGCCATGAGCTTGTTCGGATCGCTGTTTTCCGGGGTCTCCGGCCTGACCGCCCAAAGCCAGGCGATGGGCATGATCTCGGACAACGTCTCCAACGTGAACACCGTGTCCTACAAGGGAGCTGCACCGAAATTCTCGACCCTGGTGACCCGCTCGGCCGCGGTGTCGACCTACAGCCCGGGCGGCGCCCGCGCCAACACCTCCTATCGGATCGACCAGCAGGGGCTGCTCCAGGGCAGCAACTCGCCGACCGACGTGGCGATCGACGGCGCCGGCTTCTTCGTCGTCAACAGCCGGCCGGACGGCAGCGGTGACCAGCTCTATACCCGCGCCGGCAGCTTCGAGCAGGACTTTCTCGGCAACCTGCGCAATAACGCCGGCTTCTACCTTCAGGGCTGGCTGCTGGACGCCAACGAGCAGGTGGTCAACGTCAACCAGCTTCAGCCAGTGAATGTACGGGTAATCAACGGCGTCGCTGCGGCGACCACCAATGTCGAGCTCGGCGCCAACCTGGACGCCCGACAGGCGCCCTTCGCCGGCGCCTACGCGGCCGGCGACATGGCCGCCTTCAACGCGACCGGCGGCGTCGCTGGGGCGCAGCCGCAGATGGTGCGCGCGGTGCAGGTGTTCGATCCGCTTGGGGGCGCGCACAATCTGCATATGGCCTTCCTCAAGGATGCGGCCGCGAACGCCTGGAATGTCGAAGTCTACGCCGACCCCGCCGAGGTCGAGGCGGGCAGCCACCCCAATGGTCTGCTCGCGAGCGGCACGGTCACGTTCAACGGCGACGGCACGCTTGCCAGCACCAACATCACGCCCAACTACCCGGCGGCGGTCGCCGGCGGCCCGGTCGGCATCAACTGGCTCGACGCCAGCGGGCCGAACGACAGCTCGATCACGCTCGATCTCGGCAACATCGGTGCGGCCGACGGCCTCAGCCAGTTCTCGAGCGATTACAACATCTCGTTCGTGATCCAGAACGGCGCCGAGGTGGGCGAGCTGAACGGCGTTACGATCGACCAGGAAGGCTTCGTCATCGCCAGCTTCACCAACGGCGCCACGCAAAAGATTTACAAGTTGCCGATCGCGACCTTTGCCAATCCGCTCGCGCTCGATCCGCGCACCGGCAACGTGTACGGCCAGACCGCGGCGTCGGGCGAGTTCAATCTGCGCGACGCGGGCCGCGGCGGCGCCGGTTCGATCGCGCCGTCGTCGCTGGAAAGCGCCAATGTCGATCTGGCTGAAGAGTTCACCAAAATGATTGTCACTCAGCGCGCCTATTCAGCCAATGCGCGCGTCATCACAACGACTGATGAAATGCTCGATGAGCTGATCCGTATCAGCAGATAATTGATAGCGCAAAGATAAACTGCGACGGTTCGTGGCTTAGGCAAGGAGCCACGAACTTTTTTTACTAAATTGCTTAGAGGTTTCTTAAAAGCGTCCAACGATACTCGTCTGCAATGCCCCTCGTGGGGGGAGTCGGAGAAAACGCTGATGTCGGACATGACAATGCCCCAGGTCGCCAACGAGCGACCCAGGAGCGTGATCGGGCCAGACGGCAAGCTTCTGACGCTCGACGACCTGCCGCCGCCCAATACGCAGCGCTGGGTGGCGCGGCGCAAGGCCGAGGTGGTCGCCGCGGTCCGCGCCGGCCTGCTCTCGCTCGAGGATGCCTGCCGGCGGTACCACCTGTCGACCGAGGAGTTCATGGCTTGGCAGGCGGCGATCGACAAGCACGGTCTGGGCGGGCTGCGGGTGACGCGGATCCAGGACTTTCGCTGACCGGAGGCCGCATCGCTGCGGCCAGGAACATCCACGAGATTGCCGGCGCTAGGCAAGGCTTGCCGGGTTTAACCAGTCTTTCAGGGCAAATCGCGTAGCCATCGGCGCGGAAGTCGGGCTCAAGCCCCTCTGTCGACAAGCCGATGGATCAGCCGCTCACCAGGGGATCGGCGGCCGTGGACCAGGCCGCCAGCAACGCGCCGAACCGGACCTCACCGTTCGGTCACGCGACCGCGACCTTGCGCAGCCTCGGCGCGGCGCGCCTGTTGGTGCTGAGCGCAACCGCGCTCGGCCTGCTCGGGCTGTTCGCCTTCCTGCTGTTGCGCGTCGCCGAGCCGCACTACACCCTGCTATACGGGGAGCTCGAGCTCGACGACAGCGCCGCGATCGTCGGTCGCCTGGAGGCGCTGGGCGTCGCCTTCCGCCTCGAGGGTGACGGGCGCGCCGTCCTGGTCCCCGCCGATCAGGCGCTCCGCCTGCGCATGACGCTCGCTGAAGAAGGGCTGCCGCGGGGCGGCTCCGTGGGCGACGAGATCTTCGATCAGCAGAGCGCGCTCGGCACCACCGAGTTCCTCGCCAACGTCAATCTGCGGCGCGCTCTCGAGGGCGAGCTGGCGCGCACCATCGCCTCGCTGGCCGACGTGCGCGCGGCCCGGGTCCATCTCGTGCTGCCCCGGCGCGAGCTGTTCCGCCGCCAGCAGATCGAGCCGAGCGCATCGGTGACCTTGCGCATGTACGGCGGCCGCCGCCTCGATCGCCGCCAGGTACAGGCCGTCCAGCATCTGGTCGCCGCGGCGGTGCCCGGGCTGTCGCCTGGGCGCATCGCCATCGTCGACGATCACGGCACCCTGCTGGCCCGGGGCGACGAAGGCGAGGCGGAAGGCGCGTTCGCGACCCAGGCGGACGAGTTGCGCGAGGCCTACGAAGCCCGCCTCAAGCGCACCGTCGAGGAACTGCTGGAGCGCTCCCTCGGTCCCGGCCGCGCGCACGCCGAAGTCACCGCCGAGCTCGATTTCGATCAGGAGACGATCACCGAGGAGACCTTCGATCCCGACGGCCAGGTGGTGCGCAGCACTCAGACCGTCGAGGAGGAAAGCCGCGTCGCCGAGCGCGACGACGACGATGCGGTTTCCGTCGGCAACAACCTGCCCAATGCTGCGGCCGAGACGCCGGCCACGGGGCGCACCAACAACGAGAACACCA
>JBKPNX010000231.1:0-7816 GCA_046732855.1 Pseudomonadota bacterium | reverse complement strand
TCTTCTCCAAGCTCGCCGGCTACGATTACGCCAGCTGGGCGGTGCTGGAATGGGAGTGCTGCCTGAAGCACCCCGAGGACGGCGCGCGCGAGGGGGCCGAGTTCATCGCCGCGCACATCATCCGGGTGACCGAGACCTCGTTCGAGGACTTCATCGGCCAGGGCGCCGACCAGGCAGCCAACCGGCGCATGCTCGGCATCGGCTGAGGGAGGGCGGCATGGCGATCGAAGGCAAGGGCGACGGCAGGCTGGAGCGCCGGCTGCGCCTCGGCATGGTCGGCGGCGGCCAGGGCGCGTTCATCGGCGCGGTGCACCGCATCGCCGCCCGTCTGGATGACCGCTACGAGCTGGTCGCGGGCGCGCTCAGCTCGGATCCGGAACGGGCCAGGGCGTCGGCTGCAGAGCTGCGCATCGCCCCTGAGCGCGCGTATCCCAGCTTCGAGGAGATGGCGCGGCGGGAGGCGGCGCGCGACGACGGCATCGACGCGGTCGCGATCGTCACCCCGAACCACGTCCACCATCCCGCCGCCAAGGCGTTTTTGGAGGCCGGCATCCACGTCATCTGCGACAAGCCGATGACCACGACGGTCGACGACGCGCTCGACCTGGTGCGGACGGTGCGGCGCACCGGCCTGGTGTTCGGCCTGACCCACAACTACACCGGCCATCCCATGGTGCGCGAGGCGCGCGAACGGGTCCGGGCAGGCGAGCTCGGCACGGCCCGCGTGGTGCAGGCGGAGTACCCGCAGGACTGGCTGACCACGCGGCTCGAGGCGACCGGGCAGAAGCAGGCGGCGTGGCGCACCGACCCGACGCAATCGGGCGGCGGCGCGATCGGCGACATCGGCTCGCACGCCTACAATCTCGCGGGCTTCATCACGGGGCTGGAAGGCGAGTCCCTGTGCGCCGATCTTTCCATCTTCGTCGCCGGGCGCCGGGTCGACGACAACTGCAACGTGCTGCTGCGCTACGAGGGCGGCGCGCGCGGCATGCTCTGGGCCTGTCAGGTCGCGCCCGGCAACGAGAACGCGCTGCGCGTCCGCGTCTATGGCGACAAGGGCGGGCTCGAGTGGCAGCAGGAGGCGCCCGATGTGCTGCACCTGTTCCCGTTCGGCCAGCCGCCGCAGGTGATCACGCGCGCGGGCCACGGCGCCGGGGCGGCCGCGGCCGCGGCAAGCCGCATCCCGCCCGGCCACTGCGAGGGCTACCTCGAGGCGTTCGCCAACATCTACGCCGGCTGCGCCGAGCTGATCGCTGCGCGGATCGAGGGGCGCGAGCCGGCCGACTGGGCGCGCCTCGTGCCCTCGGTCGAGGACGGCGCCCGCGGGGTCAAATTCATCACCGCGGCGCTCGAGTCCGGCTCGCGCGGCGGCGTCTGGACCGACCTGCGCCTCGAGCTGTGAGCGCCCGCGGCACGACCGCACGCCCCCTGGCAGCCACGTCTCGGGCGCGCGGCGCGGCGAGGACCGATAGACCTTTGGAGGAAACGCCCGGCATGACCGTCGACCACCCCGCGAGCGCCGGCTGGCGCGCGCATCCCCGCTACCCCGATCCGGCGATCGAGATCCTGGACGAGCGCTTCGCGCCGTATCGCATCTTCAGCGCCGCGGTCGAGCGCCTCTTTACCGGCTGCCGCTGGGCCGAAGGACCCGTGTGGTTCGGCGATGGCCGCTACCTGCTGTGGAGCGACCTGCCGAACGACCGGATCCTGAAATGGGAGGAGGAGACCGGTGCGGTCAGCATATTTCGCCGGCCGTCCAACATCGCCAACGGCAACACGCGCGATCGGCAGGGCCGGCTCGTCACCTGCGAGCACGGGCGCCGGGTGACGCGCACCGAGTACGACGGCGCCATCACCGTGCTGGCCGAGCGCTATCAGGGCAAGCGGCTCAACTCGCCGAACGATGTGGTGGTGAGGTCCGACCACTCGATCTGGTTCACCGACCCGCCGTTCGGCCTGCTCGGCCACTACGAGGGCACCAGGGCCGAGTCCGAGCTGCCGCAGGCGGTCTACCGGATCGATGACGCAAACGGCGAGCTGAGCGTCGTGGCCGACGACATCCTGGGGCCGAACGGGCTCTGCTTCTCGCCCGATGAGCGCCTGCTCTACGTGGTCGAATCGCGCGGCATTCCGCACCGCAAGATCCTCGCCTACGACGTGAGCGGGGACGGCCGCTCGATCGCGAACAAGCGGGTGCTGATCGACGCCGCCGGTGGCACCCCCGATGGCATGCGCTGCGATGTCGACGGCAACCTCTGGTGCGGCTGGGGCATGGGCAGCGAGGAGGTCGACGGCGTGCACGTGTTCGCGCCCGACGGCCAGCTGATCGGCCGCATCGCGCTGCCCGAGCGCTGCGCCAACGTCTGCTTCGGCGGGCTCAGGCGCAACCGCCTGTTCATGGCGGCGAGCCAGTCGGTCTACGCGCTCTACGTCAATACCCAAGGGGCACCGGGCGGGTAGGCGGCCAAGCGGCCGCTATCTCCCGTCCCAACGAATTCGCTTCCCACGCGACCTGGGGGTCCTGGACCCGCGCAACTTGAGGA
The DNA here is from genome assembly GCA_046732855.1 of Pseudomonadota bacterium. Classification (GTDB taxonomy): domain Bacteria; phylum Pseudomonadota; class Alphaproteobacteria; order Geminicoccales; family Geminicoccaceae; genus JBKPNX01. The sequence continues at coordinate 5,273 of JBKPNX010000231.1, read as the reverse complement.
TGGGCGGGAGACTAGACGTTTTGCTCCTATGGAGTCATAGCAGACCATATCATTCGGCAGTGTGAACAATATGTCCGCGCCAGAGGTCTTCATCAGCTACAGCCGCTCCGACAATGCGGCGGCACAGGCATTGCGGGCGCATTTGACCACGGTCGGCATCTCGGCCTTCCTGGACCGCTACGCCCTCCCCGCGGGTCAGCCTTGGCAACCGCAGCTTGAACAGGCGATTGCCCGCTGCGACGCGATGGCGGTCCTGCTCGGCCCGTCGGGCATCGGGACATGGCAGCAGCGCGAGATTCAGCTCGGCCTCGATCGTCAGGTAGCTTGCGAGAAGACGAACCGGCCCTTCCCGGTCCTGCCCGTGCTGCTCGACGGCCTGGAGAACCGCGATGCGCCGCTCGGGCGCTTTCTCGGCCTCAACACGTGGGTCGACCTGCGCCTCGACGATCCGGAGGAGCTGCAGCGGCTGATCGCCGGCGTGCAGGCGGAAGCGATCGGCAACATCGCGGGCGACCCGCGCCTCCCCGGGCTCTGCCCTTATCGCGGCCTCCTGCCGTTCCGCGAAGAGGACGCCGGCCTGTTCTTCGGCCGCGGGCGCTACGTCGAGGAGCTCGTCCAGAAGGTCCGCCAACGTTCGCCCGCCAACCTGGTCGCCGTGGTCGGTCGTTCGGGGAGCGGCAAGTCCTCGGTCGTCTATGCTGGTCTGCTGCCTGCGCTCCGCAAGGAAAAAGGCCTCGGCAATGATGCCGTGTGGGACATGGTCGCTCTGCGCCCGGGCAGCGAACCGCTGCATGCCCTGATCGACACGTTCGATCCCCCGCCCGAAGACGCTAGCCGCACCCAGAAGCTCGAGAAGATCAACCACGGTGTCGATTCGCTGCGGGCAAAGAAAGTATCGCTCGCTCAGCTGATTCGCGACTGGCTCAAAGACAAAGAAAGGATCGGCACCACGCGGCTGTTGCTTTACGTCGATCAGTGGGAAGAGCTCTATACCCAGGCGCAGCCCCGCGAGGTCACGACCGACGAGGACAAGCGCCGCGCCGACGCGCGGCTGTTCATCGACTTGGTGCTGGACGCCGCCGCCACGTCGCCCTGCACGCTGGTCCTCACCGTCCGCTCCGACTTCTATCCCGACATTCAAGGCCACGACCGTCTGCGCGAAGCCGTCCAGCAATGCCAGGTCAGCCTCGGGCCGATGACCGAAGCGGAGCTGCGCGACGCGATCGAGGGGCCCGCGAAGGCGGTCGGCGCGCAGGTCGATGGCGATCTTACCGACCGTCTCCTGCGTGACATTGGCCTCGACGTCACCTCGGGCCGACAGGACGAGTACGACATCGGCAAACTGCCGCTGCTCGAATATGCGCTGGAGCAGGCCTGGGCGAAGCGGGACGACGCCCGGATCGGCCTTGGTCAGTATGCCGGTCTGGAGCGGGCGCTCGATGGCCGGGCGAATAAGCTCTACGCGGAACTCTCGGATGAGCAGAAGGCCGCGGCCAAGCGCCTGTTCGTCAGCCTCGTCACCCCGGGCGAGGGCCGCGAGGACACGCGCGCCCGGATCGCACTGCCGACCGACAGCGCGACGCAGGAGGTCGTGCAGAAATTCGCCGGGCCGGATGCGCGCCTTCTCGTCACCGGCGAGCATCGCCCCGGCGGCGCCGTCGCCGAAGTCACCCACGAGGCGCTGATCCGCCACTGGGGCGAGCTGCGCAAGTGGGTCGACGAGAACCGCGCGAACCTGCGTACGCGGACGGACGTGGCGAACGACCGTGCGCGCTGGGAGAGTAATAACAGAAGCAAGGATCTGCTGATCCCGCCCGGCCTCCGGCTCGAAGCCGCCCGCAAGCTGCGCGAAGAGCCTGGCGATGTAATGATCGACGACATCGCGGACTACATCGACGCGTCGACCACCGCCGACAAGAACCGCGTGAGGTGGCGCCGCATCAGGGGCGCGGCCTTGGTGCTGGGCCTGGGCCTGGTCGCGATCGTCATGGCGGGTCTGGCCTGGTCCGCAAAGGAACTGCGCGATGCCGCCGTTCGCTCGGAGCTAGTGGCGAGAAAGCAGGCTTTTGTTGCACGTCGCTCGGAGCAGGAAACGATTCGCCAGACGCGGGCCGGCGCGCTTGCGGCCGCCGGATACGCGCGAAAGTTCAGTGACGAGGGCAGCGCCCGCGTCGGCGCCCTGGTAGCTCTGGGTGTAATTCCCGCGAGCCGATCGGATCGCGACTTGCGCTACGTCCCGGAGGCGGAAGCCGCACTTGCCAATGCGCTGAGTATGCCATTGGAGACGATGCGCCTGCGCGGCCATGAGGATTGGGTGTGGAGCGTCGCGTTCTCGCCGGACGGCAATCGCATCGTCTCGGGCTCTTTTGACATGACGCTGCGGGTGTGGGACGCGGCCACCGGCCAGCCGGTGGGCGAGCCGCTGCGCGGCCACAAGGGTGGGGTCTGGAGCGTCGCGTTCTCGCCGGACGGCAGGCGCATCGTCTCGGGCTCTTGGGATAGGACGCTGCGGTTGTGGGACGCGGCCACCGGCCAGCCGGTGGGCGAGCCGCTGCGCGGCCACGAGGATGAGGTCTCGAGCGTCGCGTTCTCGCCGGACGGCAGGCGCATCGTCTCGGGCTCAAGGGACAAGACGCTGCGGTTGTGGGACGCGGCCACCGGCCAGCCGGTGGGCGAGCCGTTGCGCGGTCACGCGGATGTGATCTACAGCGTCGCGTTCTCGCCGGACGGCCGGCGCATCGTCTCGGGCTCCTGGGACAAGACGCTGCGGGTGTGGGACGCGGCCACCGGCCAGCCGGTGGGCGAGCCCCTGCGCGGCCATGAGGATTTGGTCTCGAGCGTCGCGTACTCGCCGGACGGCCGGCGCATCGTCTCGGGCTCAGTGGACAAGACGCTGCGGTTGTGGGACGCGGCCACCGGCCAGCCGGTGGGCGAGCCGCTGCGCGGTCACGAGGATGAGGTCTCGAGCGTCGCGTTCTCGCCGGACGGCGGGCGCATCGTCTCGGGCTCAAGGGACAAGACGCTGCGGTTTTGGGATGCGGCCACCGGCCAGCCGGTGGGCGAGCCGCTGCCCGGCCACGAGGGTGAGGTTTGGAGCGTCGCATTTTCGCCGGACGGTCAGCGCATCGTCTCGGGCTCTTGGGATAAGACGCTACGGATCTGGGACGCTGGCACTGGCCGACCTGTGGGCGCGCCGCTGCGCGGCCACGAGGGTGAGGTCTTGAGCGTCGCCTTCTCGCCGGATGGCGAGCGCATCGTCTCGGGCTCGCATGACAACACGCTGCGGGTGTGGGACGCGGCCACCGGCCAGCCGGTGGGCGAGCCCCTGCGCGGTCACGAGTATGCGGTCACCGGCGTCGCGTTCTCGGACGGCCGGCGCATCGTCTGGGGCTCAGTGGACAAGACGATGCGGGCGGTCATCGGCGTCGCGTTCTCGCCAGACGGCCGGCGCATCGTCTCGGGCTCAGTGGACAAGACGCTGCGGGTGTGGGACGCGGCCACCGGCCAGCCGGTGGGCGAGCCCCTGCGCGGCCACGAGAGTTTTATCAACAGCGTCGCGTTCTCGCCGGACGGCAATCGCATCGTCTCGGGCTCTTTTGACATGACGCTGCGGGTGTGGGACGCGGCCACCGGCCAGCCGGTGGGCGAGCCGCTGCGCGGCCACGAGGGTGAGGTCTTGAGCGTCGCCTTCTCGCCGGACGGCCAGCGCATCCTCTCCGGCTCAGGGGACAACACGCTGCGGGTGTGGGACGCGGCCACCGGCCAGCCGGTGGGCGAGCCGCTGCGCGGCCACGAGGGTGGGGTCTCGAGCGTCGCGTTCTCGCCGGACGGCGGGCGCATCGTCTCGGGCTCCTCTTTTGACAAGACGCTGCGGGTGTGGGACGCGGCCACCGGCCAGCCGGTGGGCGAGCCCCTGCGCGGCCACGAGGATGAGGTCTTGAGCGTCGCGTTCTCGCCGGACGGCAGACGCATCGTCTCGGGCTCTTTTGACAAGACGCTGCGGTTGTGGGACGCGGCCACCGGCCAGCCGGTGGGCGAGCCCCTGCGCGGCCACGAGTATGCGGTCTCGAGCGTCGCGTTCTCGCCGGACGGCCGGCGCATCGTCTCGGGCTCGCATGACAACACGCTGCGGGTGTGGGACGCCGGCAACATGACAGCCCCGCTGGCTACGCTCGCCGCCGAGGCCGAGCAGCTGTGCCCTCTCAGCCGTGCCGAGCGCACGCGCCTGCAACTCGTCGATCCGCTTGTCAGCGCGGAGGATGCCGATCTCACCCCGGCCCAGCGCCGCGCCTGCGGCGGCGATCTCGATCCTTAACCCGATCCCTACAAGAGATCGGTCCGAACCTGCTCCACGCTGCCGACATGGGGACTTAGAGGGCACCCCGATGACGTGCGCCTTGTTGATAAAATTCCTAGCCTTAGGTACACTTCATACCCTTTGCAGTTCTTGGGGAAGGCTGGCGGACGGCGTGCGGTTTGCTGGCTGCGCGCGAAAAACCGAACGAACCCGAGCAGATCGCCTGGGTCACGAGTTCGACGGGATGCGGGTGGTCGCGCACGGAAGCCAAACGAACCCAAGCAGCCGAGCTGGATCGATGAGTTAGCGATTTTGACAATGGCTGGATCCGCGCCGGTGCGCTATCGCCTACGCTGGCTCGACCAACACTTCCCACCCCACCAGGTGCACAATGCCTCCCCTCGTGCCTGCCCGAAGCCCTGGGCCGCCCCTCCGCCCCGCCCGCCCGGCTGCGCCGGCACGGATTCCTACGGTCGCATGGACCTGCCGAAGGATGGGTTAACCGCAATTGGTTGACGCTAGGTTAACCAGGGCGGCCTCCAGCGGGGTGTTCCGCTGACGCCACGGAACGAGCTGGCCGAAACGGGCGCGGTCTGCTGCGCCAAACCAAACGAACCCGAGCAGCCGGCCTGAAACAACGACTTAGCGATTTCTCGCACCCTCTTTTCGATTGCTCCTGCGCGCCGGCCGGTCAGGCGCTTGACAGCCGGCACGGTCTTGGTGAGGCTGCGGGATAACAGAACTGGTGATTGGAAGACTCGCTGCGATCCGCTCGTCACACGGGGACCGAGGTCGCCCGGGCCGAGCGCGAGCCATGAATCAGGGGGAATGTGGGATGCGCGGCTGGCGGAACGGCGTGGCGCTGCTTGCGGCGACTTTGGCGATCGGCGCGACCGGCGTCTCGGCCGCCACCGTCTCGATTTCCTGCGGCGCGGTCGGCTCGGAGCTGCAGCTCTGCCAGGAAGGGGCCCAGGCC
>JBKPNX010000230.1:0-8313 GCA_046732855.1 Pseudomonadota bacterium | reverse complement strand
AAATCATGCTTTCGACTCGGCGGCATCTATTATTTGCGAGAACCACTGGCACTGTACCGCCTGCACGATGGTTCTTTGACGCTTTCCGACACTGCGGCGCGTAAACATGAGATCTACAGCGTCTGCAAAGAATATACTGGTCTTAGCGCTGCAACTTTGTGGAACTATATAATATACACCGCGTATCGATTGTCGGAATTTATGGAGGTCAAGCAGATCAAGAAGATGAGCTGGTATGTAGATGCCGCAGTCGCTCGCCTGTCGCGCGGCCGCCTCGGGTCTTGCTGACCGAAGATGGATGACGCATGCCGCGCGTGATTGACCTTTGTTCCGAGCGCCCCGAGCGCGCCGCGCCAATCGCGCTGTTTGCCTTCAATCGACCTGAGCACACGCTGCGCACCTTGCAGGCGCTAGCCCGCAACCGACTGGCTAAATTTAGCGAACTGGTGGCGTTTGTTGACGGTCCCAGTCGCGAGACGGACAGGCACCGGGTCGAGCAGGTGCAGCGCATAATTGCCGGAGCGGCCGGGTTTCGCACGGTGACGGTTGTCGGCGCCGATGCCAACAAAGGTTGTCGACAGTCGCTCATCAATGGCATTACCTCAGTGCTAACTGAGCACGATCGGGTTATCGTTGTTGAGGACGACCTGAACACGTCGCCCTACTTCCTGAGTTTCATGAATGTATGCCTCGATCGCTACAGCGACGAGCGCGCGGTCTTCAGCGTCTGCGGATACAGCCCACCTCCCCACATTCTCAAGTTCTCGCGTGCTTATCCTTACGACGTCTACTTCAGCCCGAGGTTCTCCAGCTGGGGCTGGGCAACCTGGGCCGACCGCTGGCGCGCTTATGACGGCGATCAAGGCGCCGTCCACGAGGTCCTGAACGGGGGCCCGTTGCAGCGGAACTTTGCGCGGGCGGGAAGTGATCTGCCATGGCTGCTCAAGCTGGTGCAGAAGGGCCAACTCGACACGTGGGACGTGGACTGGGCCCTCGCCCATTTCCGCCACCACGCCCTGGCGCTGACACCGGTCCGGTCGCTTGTAGAAAATATCGGCCTTGACTATAGCGGCACCCACACCGCCCCGGCGCGGCGGCTGCGCGTCGACCCCTTGGACGCAGTCGACAGGCTCCGGCTCCCGCCCTTTCCGTTCGTCGACCGGTGCATCGAAGCCGCCGTCGCGCGCACTTACCATCCACCGTTTCTGCGCGAACGGCTGGCCGGCCGGCTGCACCGCCTACTCACCGGCCAAAAGCGGTTCCGCCCGCCTGGCATTTTCCACGCCATGACGGATGGCCGGCGGTAGGTGACTCGGGGGGCTAAAATGATCGCTGCGAGGAGCAGATACGCGCTCCGCGCTGTGGCCGCGAAGACGACGCCCAGGCTCCGGGCCTCCGTGAGAAATGCGGCTTGGCTGACCTCCGAAAGAGGACTGCAGTGGGTGTTGCAGTTCACGGTCGGGGTTTGGACTATACGATATCTCGGGCCCGGCAATTTCGGCGTTTTGAGCTTCGCTCTCAGTATCGGTCTGCTCTCGAGCACGGTGGCAAGAATGGGGCTCGACGCCTGTGTCACCCGCGACCTAGCGCTCCAGCGCGAAAGTGCTGGCCCGATCCTGTCGGACGCTCTCGCAGTGCGTTTGACCTGTGGTGTCATCGTGAGCGCCGCGACGGCCATCGGCACTGCGGTAGTGGTGGGACCCACCGAGGCGGCGACGCGCCATGCACTCTTCCTGATCGCGGCCCTGCCGGTGGCGCTAGCGCTAGAGCCGCTTCAGTGGTGGTTCAATGCGAGAACCGATAGCCGATTTTCGGTGTGGGCGCGCACTGGCGGGTCAGTGGTCGCAGTGATCCTGCGCATCACCCTGATCCTTCTCGGCGCCCCGGTGGCGATGTTCGCGGTAACGGTCGTGGTCGAGGCGTGTGTCGCCTCGGCGGCAAGTCTCTTTCTGTTTCGCTCCCGCGGCCCTATGCCGACGGTCGCGCAGGTCGAGGTCGTCCGCGCGGTTCGTCTCGCGACCCGCGGCCTGCCGCTCCTCGTCGCCAGCCTCGCTGTGATCGTCTACATGCAAACCGACATTGTGATGCTGAACGCGATGCTCGGCGCCGAAGCCACGGGCATCTATACGGCGGCTGCCCGCCTGTCGGAGCTCTGGTATTTCCTCCCGGTCGTGATTGTGTCTTCCGTCAATCCTGCGCTCCTGCAGACGCGCCAAGCAAATGAGCTGCTCTATCATCGGCGCGTGCGCCTGCTTTTAGCCGGACTCCTCGCCGCGGCATCAGCGCTGGCTTGGGCCACGACCGCAATTGCTGACGATCTCGTGCGATTGCTCTTTGGCACGGCCTACGCCGATGCGGCGTCCGTTCTCGTCATCCACATCTGGACCGTACCTCTGGTCGCCATTGGCGTCCTCGTCACGAACTGCCTCGTGAACGACGGCAAACAGCATTTAGTCATGCTGTTGACGGTCGCGAGCGCCCTCTTGAACGTGGTGCTCAACTACGCCTGGATCCCGCATTATGGCCTCATCGGCGCCGCCTGCGCCACACTGGTCACGCAGGCCGCGTCAAGCTGTGTCCTCCTACCGCTGTTCAGCCCCTCATTGCGTCAGCTAATGTTGGTCTGGAGGTTCAACAGGAGGGAGGTGATGGATGCGTGAGACCACCCGCCTCCGGACCACCGTGCCGCACGTCGTTGTGCTGAGCGACTATGGTCATGTTGCTGGCGGGGTAGCGCAGGTTGCCATCATCGCCGCTCGGGCGCTCGCCGATCTAGGCGTCCAACTGACCTTCGTGTGCGGCGTGGCGCCGATCGGCGGCGGCCTGAATCATGCCAACATCCGAGTCCATCATCTCGGGCTCGAGGACGTGTGGGAGGCGCGCAACGGCGTCAACGCCGCCGTGAGAGGGATCTGGAACGAGCGGGCGCGACGTGAGCTTACCCGGATCCTTCATGACCGGGATCCGGAATCCACCATTGTTCACGCGCACCAGTGGACGAAGTCCTTGAGCCCGAGCGTGCTCCATGCCGTCGCGCAACGCGGCTTCGAGCTGATTGTCACGGCGCACGACTTTTTCTCGGTGTGTCCAAACGGCGCCTACTACCTCTTCGACGAGCAGCGGACATGCTCCCTGAGGCCGATGACGAGGCAATGCCTAATGCATAACTGCGACCGCAGCAGCCGGGCCCATAAGGCCGTGCGAATCGTGCGGCAGGTCGTCACCGATCGCGTGCTTCGACTTAGCGCGCCGATCTACATCCACGTATCGCCGCTTTCGCAGCGGTTGCTTTCCGCACTTCTTCCGCCGGCATCCCGGCAGTTCCTGGTGCCGAACCCATGCGATGTGCGCTTTGCGCCGCCCGCAGACCCGGGGGTTGCGGACAGCTTCATCTATGTCGGCCGGTTCACGGTCGAGAAGGGTTGCCTGGTGTTCGCCGAGGCAGCAAAGCGCGCCGGCGTGCGCGCCGTTTTTATGGGCGATGGGCCGGAGAAGGCGAGCATCACAGCGATCTATCCCCAGGCGAAGCTGCGCCCCTGGGGTTCGCGTCATGTAGTGGCGAAATTGATCGAACAAGCACGCGCGCTGGTTCTGCCAACGATCTGCTTTGAGACGTTCGGCCTCAGCGCGTTCGAGGCCGTGGCGCGCGGCGTGCCGGTGATTGTGAGCAACACCACCGGCGCCACCGATTTCGTGCGCGACGCACAGGCCGGCCGCATCGTCGAGGCGGGCAATATCGAGGAACTCGCCACCGCCCTTGACAGCCTAAACGACGCCGGTACTGCGCGGTCCTGCGGTGTCGCCGCCTACCACGAATATTGGCGCAATCCCTTCACGCCAGAACGGCATACCAGCGCTCTGATGGCGACCTACGCGCAAGCGAGACCCGTGTTCGCATCGAGACACTTCGGCGCAGCCGATCCATGACCAGCAAGGCTTACACACCATCCTTCTACGCCTCGCACGAGCAGGAGACGCGCAGGTCTGCAGAAGCCATCCTGTCATACGTCATCGGGCGGCTTCAACCGGCTTCTCTCGTCGATGTCGGCTGCGGCACCGGCGTCTGGCTTGCAGTGGCCAGGGAGCTCGGGGTCGCCGACGTCCTCGGTATCGAGGGTCCATGGATAGCAGGCTTGCCGGCCCGCCATGAGAGCCTCCCAATTCGCTTTCAGAACCTCGACGCCGCGGTCGTCGCCGATCGGCGTTTCGATCTGGCCATCGCACTTGAGGTCGCCGAGCACCTGAGGCCACAACGCGCCGCCGGTTTCGTCGCCGAGCTTTGCGACCTCGCCGACATCGTCCTGTTTAGTGCTGCTATCCCTGGCCAGGGGGGCACTCATCACGTCAACGAGGAATGGCAGTCAGCCTGGGTGGAGCGCTTCCTGCGGAATGACTTCCTGGTGTTCGATGTCATCCGCCCGGCATTCTGGCGTGATGAACGCGTCGCATTTTGGTACCGGCAAAACACGTTCTTGTTTGCTCACGAGCGCGCTATCGCGCGCATGGCGATCAGATTCGCTGATGCCCATTCGGAACTGCTCGATGTTGTTCACCCCGAGCTGTTCGCCGCTCCGCCCGCCGCTGCGCAAACCATGCGCGGGTTACGCGCATTAGCGCGGCGCATTGGCCGAGCGCTGGGCGGGAGTGACCGCTCGCCGCTGTCTCGGCGGAGACGGAGTCTCTGATCTCATCGCCCCGCGAATGGGAGATATTGCCGACCCACTTCCCCGCTAAGCTGATCTGCTGGAGATCCATATGGGTGATGGAACGAAGATCCTCCATCTGACCGAGCGCGTGATCGGTGGACAGGCCACGATCCTCGAGCAGCTGGCTCCTGCCCAGAACGACTATTTTGGACGGCAGGGCATTCGGTTCGCGATCCCCGCCAACGAGGTGCACCTGCTCGCCGGCATCGACACCGACCAGATCGTCACCTTTCCTCAGGAGCGTCGGAGTCTTTGGGGCTTTGCGCGTTATCTCAACGATGTGGCGCGCATAATCCGTCACGAGCGGCCGCATCTCGTCCATACGCACGGCTCGATCGCAGGTGCGGCAGCCCGGCTGCTCATGTTCGGCAGGCGGCGTATCAAGCTGGTGCATTGCAGCCACGGCTGGGCTTTCGCGCGCGACGATCCCGATTTTGTCCGCAGTTTCTATCGTAGGGCTGAGGTCGTGCTGGCATATGCAGCGGACGCGATCGTCTGCCCCTCTCCCGCCGATTATGAAGAGGCTCTGCGCGCAGGTCTGCCGCCGGGGCGGCTGAGGCTGATCGTGAACGGCGTGAGTCTCCCGGCGCAAAATCCAGCCGCATCTGTACCTTTGGACCGGAGCAGCCTCAACCTCCTGTTCGTCGGCCGATTCGAGCACCAAAAGGGCTTAGATCTGTTGATCGAGGCGATGCGGACAATCCGATCCGACCGACCCGACATCCAGCTCCACGTTGCCGGCGCTGGCCCGGACTCGGCACATCTGGATCTGCCCGAGAACGTGACCCTTCACGGATGGCTCACCCGGCAGGAGTTGAACAAATGGTATCGCGCTGCGGACGCGGTGGTCATGCCGTCGCGCTGGGAGGCGTTCGGGCTAGTCGCTGTCGAGGCCATGAGCGTAGGCACTCCGGCGATCGTCAGCGATCGCGGCGCCCTGCCCTATGTTGTCGATCACGGCGCGGCAGGGATCATCTTTGACCTCGATCCGCCGAGCGTCCTCGCGGGCACGCTCTTGAACCTCGATCAGACGAAGCTGGGCGCCCTCGGCAAAGCTGCGGTGAAACGCTACCGGTCGACGTTCACCACCGGCGGCATGAACGATGGCCTGATTGCCCTCTACGGCGAGCTGCTCGAAGGCAGGAAACCCCGCGCCACCGAACTGCAGCCCTTACCAGCGGCGTCCGGGACGGCGTGGGATCGTTCCGGGGAGGGGACCTAACCGATGCGGGTCGCTTTCGTCAGTATCGGCGATCCTGACGACGCGCGGGACTGGTCGGGTATTCCGCGGGCCATGCGCCGGGCTCTCGAGGCAGCAGGCTGCGCCGTCCAGATCTGTGCGCCGCTGCGCGACCATCTAAAGTGGCTGTACCTGCCCCGCAAGCTCGCGCACCGCAGATACGGCCGGCACTTCGACTGGACCAGGATGCCCGGAGCGCTTCGCTTCTTTGCCGCGCAGATCAGACGGCACCTACGAGCCTGTCCGGCTGATCTCGTCTTCTGCACGAGCACGATCCCCATCGCCATGCTGGACTGCCGTCCGCCCATCGTGTTCTGGACAGACGCCATCGCTGAGCAGATGTTCGACTACTATCCCACCCCATACTTCTCGGACGTCCCCGAGGTCTGCCGGCGAGCAGCAGCGCAGCAGGAGCGGGCAGCCCTCTCGCGTGCCGCCCTTGGCGTCTACTCCTCCAGTTGGGCTGCCGAAGCTGCCAGATCCGTGCACGGCGCGTGTCCGGAGCGGCTGATGGTCCTTCCGTTCGGGTCCAACCTCGATAGAGTTCCGTCGCTAGCCGAGGTCGAGAGAGTGATTGCACGTCGCGCGAGCGATCATCTTCGTCTGCTGTTCATTGGCATGGAGTGGGAGCGCAAGGGCGGGCCAGTCGCTCTCGCGGTCACCGCGGCACTGAACGCGCGCGGCCGACCCGCGTCGCTCGTCGTCATCGGGTCACCGGAACTCGCGGGCGCCGATCTGCCGCCCTGGGTCCAATATCTCGGTGTGTGCGACAAGAACTCGCCTGACGGCGCCGGCCGAATCACCGAGGAATTGGCGCGGGCCCATTTCTTGCTGCTGCCTACGCTCGCCGATGCCACTCCGGTTGTGATTTCCGAAGCTGCATCCTTCGGTGTGCCCACGGTGGCGACGCGGGTTGGCGGTCTTAGCACCGTGGTCCGCCTTGGTCGGAACGGCTGGCTAGTCGAGCCCGGGGCTGCGATTGAGCGCTACCTTGAGGTGCTGGAGGCAGGCTCCGCCAATCCCGCGGTCTACCGACGAATGTGCTTCGCCAGCCACGCCTTCTTCCATGAGCAGCTCGATTGGCGGTCGAACATGGAGCTGCTCTTGCGTCGGCTCAACGCACAGGAGCTACCGGCGAGCGCCTGATCCCCTCCATGTCCGACGCAGGCGGCAGAGCCACTCCGGATCTGTTTGCGCGCAAGGCTCCCAGCAGCGTTGCGATCAGCCATAGGTACTGCTCGCTGAGGTTGGGGTTGCTGATGAGATGCATGAGGATAAGGCCGAGCAGGAACGAGGCGAGATGGCGTTCCATCCGGTCCTCTGACGCTTGAGCTGCAGGGCTCGACAACATCAGATATCCAAGGAAAGCCACCATCGAGACGAGCCCCACGATCCCGATGTTCGACAGTAGCGTGCCAACCAGCGAGTTAGCGCGGTGGGCGCCCAGACCCAAGCCGACGCCATTGGTCTGCACGAACACCTTGAGCCCGAGCTCTTCAACGCTTGAGCGCAGGGCGAATGATTCAGTCTCTGCCTTGCCCACAAGTATGTAGGTCAGGAGCTGACGGCTGTCATCCGGAAAGGCGTGCAGGGCGAGCCCGATCAAGCCTAGCAGTGCCACTAGGCTAAGCGCCCCCGCTGCTCCCGCGACCACGGACCGAAGGCTTCGCCGGAGCAAACAGCGCAGCGCGATCGCGGATAGAACAGCGGCAGTAATCCCGGCGGCAACAAAGGCGGTCGTGGACAGGGAGGCGACCGTAAGCAGACTGCAAACAATGATGCCACTCGACGCCCGGAAGACGTCACCTGCTGCGAGGCGAGAAAGATAATAAAGAAAGTAGCCGCTGAGCGCGTAACCGAGGTGTGACGGCTCAAGGAAGGGACCGTTGATTCGGCTGAATCGGCCGAAGAATGCTTGGTCGTACGCCGTGCCGTAAAACGGGTTGGAATAGAAGATTTTGTTGAAGAGTTCCTGACTAGAACCCAGCAATATCAGGGTGAACTTAATGCTGCATATAACTGCCACGAACAGCAGCGCCGCATCCACGGCGGTCGTAACGGCTGTACAGAGCCGGTTTCGCGCGAACCCGGCTAGCCGGTTGGCGAACACGACAAAGAAGGCGATGTTAAAGAGAAAGTAGGCGTATTGGTTGATGTTCTCAATCCTCGGAGTGTATGGCTCGGCTATCTTGATATCTTGACCGACGCGGCCGGAGAGTACGAGAATATCACGATGTGGCACAAGGAAGCCGTAGGCAAAGGAAATTACGCTGGCAGTAAGGACGAGCAACAGCAGAATATTGGCCTGGAAGATGTAGCGAGGAATCCTGGTCAAGGATGTGAGGCTCGCCAAAAGAAGGATGACGC
>JBKPNX010000229.1:0-22078 GCA_046732855.1 Pseudomonadota bacterium | reverse complement strand
GGCCGAGGGGCGCGGGCGGGCGATGTGCATCCGGCTCAAGGAGCTGATCCCGCGCCAGCTGTACCAGGTCGCGATCCAGGCAGCGATCGGCGGGCGGATCATCGCGCGCGAGACGGTCAAGGCGTTCCGCAAGGACGTCACTGCAAAGTACTACGGCGGCGACGTAACCCGTAAGCGCAAACTGCTGGAGAAGCAGAAAGAAGGCAAGAAGCGCATGCGCCAGGTGGGCAAGGACGAGGTGCCGCAGGAGGCGTTCCTCGCCGCCCTCAAGATGGAAGCCTGAGCGTACGCGGGGCCTCGCGCCCCCGCAGCGCAACCCCTCGCCAGATCGCGAACGAAGCAGCGGCCCGCCCGCCCGGGACCGAGCCACAGCGGCGCAGTCGCCCACAGCAAATCGCAGCGTGGGCAGCGGACTTTCGCGGTCGGAAGGCGCGCCAAGCCAGATTGTCGCCCGCACGCTGCTTGACGCGGCTGCGCAGGCGGTCTAGTTAACCATGCGGTTAAATAACTCGGGACAGCTGGGCAGGGGTCGCCGGCATGGATGCCTGCCTGAGCGCAGGCAAGTTGGGAATTTCCGCGTCACGACCTGTGGCGGGTGTCACGGCGTCGCGGCGCACCAGACAGCAACGAGGAAAGAGATGACACTCGAAACCATCACGAAAGCCGACGACGAAGCCCAGATCCGCGGTCTCTTGGATGATTGGGCGGAGGCGGCGCGCAGCGGCGACATCGACGCGATCATGGCGGTCTACGCGCCGGACATTGTCGCGTTCGACGCGATCGGCAAGCTGCAGTTCAAGGGCGCGGATGCCTACCGGAAGCACTGGCAGGCGTGCCTCGAGATGTGCTCGGGCCCGATGATCTTCGAGATGCTCGACCTGAGCATCACGGCCGGCGCTGGCATCGCCTTCGCCCATTACCTCTTGCGCTGCGGCCGGATCGGTGACGACGGCGAGGAACAGGCGGGATGGATGCGCGTAACCGTGTGTTGGCAGAAGAGAAGCGGCAGGTGGAAGGTCGCGCATGAGCACTTCTCCGCGCCGTTCGACCCGGCGAGCGGCAAGGCGTTGCTCGGCCCCCAGCCCTAAGACGCCGGCGAGGCGGTGCGGTCCGGCGTCTGCCCCCGCGCGGCGGGCGTGGCGCGGAGCGGGCAGCCTGCCCCTTGCGGTCTGCACGAGGAGGATCGGGGGATGACTGACACCAGAACCGATGATGAGGCCCAGATCCGCGCGTTGATCGATGGTCAGGCAAAAGCGATCCGTGCCAAGGACATCAGCGGCAGCGTGTTCAGATACGCGCCTGATGTCCTGCTGTTCGACGTGGTCAACCCGCTGCGATCGGTCGGGTCGGATGCTGCCAGAAGACGCCTGGCGGATTGGTTTTCAGCGTTCCAAGCCCCGATCGGCTACGAGCTTTGCGATCTGAGCATCACGATGGGCGAGGATGTGGCCTTCTCGCACAGCCTGAAGCGGGTCAGCGCGACGACGACCGCCGGGCAGACGCTCGACATGTGGTGGCGAGCCACGGTCTGCTTCCGCAAGCTCGAGGGCCAATGGATGGTCACGCATGAGCATGCCTCGGTGCCGTTCGACCCGAAGAGCGGGCAGGCATCGCTGGACCTCGAGCCATAAAACGGCAGACGCGGGCGACAGTGGGCGACTTTGCCTGATGTCCCCCGTCCGCCGCTCGAAGAGCAATGGAGCAACGACCAATGAGAAAGAGTAGAGCGAGCGATGAGGCCCAGATCCGTGCTCTGATCGGTACCTGGGCGGAGGCTGTGCGTGCCAAGGACGTCGACGCAGTGATGTCCCACTTCGCGCCGGACATCGTGACCTTTGACCTCGCTCCGCCACTGCAGTGCTCGGGCGCGGATGCGCTCAGGGGGAGCCTGGCGGCGTGGTTTCCCACGTTCCGGGGTCCGGTCGGCTACGAGGTCCACGACCTGAATATCACGGCCGACGGCGACGTGGCCTTCTGCCGCAGCCTGAACCGGATCAGCGGGACCAGAACGGACGGCGAGAAAACCGACGTCTGGGTGCGCGCGACCGTCGGCCTCCGCCGAATCGATGGCAGGTGGCGGGTTACGCACGAGCATGCGTCGGTACCCTTCTACATGGACGGGAGCTACCGCGCGGCGGTTGACCTCGAGCCATAGCATTTCCGGCCGCGCGCAAGGATTCCTCCCGTGGCCGTCACTGCGCACGACAGATGGCCACCGGCAAGGTCCTGCAGACAAAGGAGGAGGTTCGATGAAGCTTTACCTCGCCCCCGGGGCGTGCAGCCTCGCCGACCATATCGCGCTGCATGAGGCCGGGCTCGAGTTCGATCGAATCCGGGTCGATCTCAGGACGAAACGGACCGAAAGCGGCGATGGTTTCGGCGCGGTCAATCCCAAGAACTACGTGCCGGCCCTGGTGCTCGATGACGGGCAGCTCCTGACCGAGAACGTCGCGATCCTCTACTGGGTCGCCGAGCGGGCGCCGAAGCTCGCGCCGGGCGGCGGGCTGGGGCGGATCCGCCTGATCGAGATGCTCGCGTTCATCGCGACCGAGCTGCACAAGCCGTTCATCCGCGTGATCTTTCCGACGAGCGATGCGGAGGAGGCGGCCGCCCGCGAGATGATCGCCAGGCGGTTCGATCTCATCGCCGAGCGGCTCGCGACACCTTACCTGTTCGGCGAAGAGTGCAGCGTCGCCGACGCCTACCTCTATGTGATGCTGCGCTGGGCGCGAATGAAGGGGCAGGACGTGCCTGAGCCACTCCCGGCCTTCTTCGACCGGATGGAGGCGCGGCCGGCGGTGCAGCTCGCGCTGCAGCACGAAGGTCTGTCTTGAAAGATTGTGAGCCGCCAAGTTGACCCGCAGCACGATCCAAAGGCTCCGGCTTCTCGCCCTGATGATGGCCGCCGCCGCGGCTGCCGGCAGCTTCTACGCAATCATTCACGCCCCGCCCGAGTCCAGTTGGGCCGTGGAGATCGCCACCGGCGCGACGATCGGCGGCCTGATCTCGTCCTGCATCCTCGGCTTCGAACTGTTCGGCGAAATCCGCTGGTTCGAGCGTGGCGGCCGCCGGCTGCCGCTCGCCGCCGCGATCCTGCTGCGGACGCTGGTCTACGGCGTGGTCATCATGGCCGCCCTGCTCATCGTGCCCTGGGTCTATTCGGGCGAGCCGCCGAGCCTCTACCGGCGCGGCATTGTCAGCGACGTGGTGTTTTCGATCGCCGCCACCTTGGTGTTCGTCTCGTTGACCACGATCGTCCAGCTGATCGGCCCCAACGTCCTCGCCAGCCTGCTCACGGGCCGGTACTATCACCCGCGCGAGGAACAACGGATCGTGGTCTTCCTCGATCTGGTCGGCTCGACTGGCATCGCCGAGGCCATCGGCAACGTGCGTTTCCACGCGCTACTTTCGGAAACCTTCACCCGCCTCGCCCGGATCGCGACCGACTTCGGCGGCGAAGTGCACCGCTACGTCGGCGACGCTTTGATCGCGACCTGGCCGCTCGGCACGCCGCAGGAGAACGCCCGCGCGATCGAGTGTCTGTTCGCGGGTCGGGATGCCCTGGATGCGGCGCGCGCCGACCTGCTGCGCCGGCACGGGCATGTGCCCGGCTTTCGCGCGAGCGTCCATTGCGGGCCGCTCGTGGCGGGGGAGATCGGCGGCTTCAAGCGCGAAATCGCGCTGCTCGGCGACGCCATGAACACGGCGGCGCGGCTCGAGCAGGCGTGCCGCACCACCGGGCATGCCCTGCTCGCGTCGAAGCCGTTGCTCGAGCGCACCGAGCTACCGGCCGGGATCGTCGCGACCAGCCTCGGCAGCCATCTGCTGCGCGGGAAAGCCGAGCCCCTGGAGCTGTTCGTCCTGGAGCGTACTGGCGGTCGCGCGGGCGGACTGAGCTTGGTTGCGGGGGCGCCTGGCGAAACCGATGCCCCAGCCGCGAGTGGCTCCAGTCGCGTCCCGGGCGATCCGGCCGAGGGCCGAGCCCGTGTGCGCCACACCGGTGGCGCGTGACATGTCGAAGACAGGCTGCTTGCCGTCACCGCGCCGGCGAGCGTCGGGGGGCCGGCTCCCCGGGACGAAAATCGTGCGGCGTGTCGCCGCGCGGACCTCGTCCGTGCCCCCGGTGGCGGACAGGTCAGGCCGCGAGCGCATCGGGGCAGCCGGCCTGGAATCCTGAAACCGGAAAAGGAGACGCGACCATGCGATTCATGATGATGGTGAGGGCGAATCGGGACTCCGAAGCCGGCGTCATGCC
This sequence comes from Pseudomonadota bacterium, assembly GCA_046732855.1. GTDB lineage: Bacteria > Pseudomonadota > Alphaproteobacteria > Geminicoccales > Geminicoccaceae > JBKPNX01. The sequence continues at coordinate 17,823 of JBKPNX010000229.1, read as the reverse complement.
GAGCGAGGAGCTGCTCGCCGCCATGGCCAAGTACAACGAGGAGCTGGCGAACGCCGGGGCGCTGCTCGCGGGCGAGGGGCTGCACCCGAGCTCGAAGGGAGCGCGCGTCCGGTTCTCGGGCAGCGGGCGGACCGTGGTCGAAGGGCCGTTTCCCGAGAACGAGGTGATCGCCGGCTTCTGGCTGATCGAGGCGGCATCGCTGGGCGAGGCGATCGAATGGGCGAGGCGCTGCCCCAATCCGATGGCGGGCGAATCGGAGATCGAAATCCGCCGGGTGTTCGAGGCCGAGGACTTCGGTCCGGCGCTCACGCCCGAGCTCAGGCAGCAGGAGGAGCGGCTGCGCGCCCAGACCGATGAACGCAGCAAGTCGGCGCGGCGTTGAGCTCGACGCGCCGGCCAAGCGGTTTGTGACGAACCACCCTTGAGGAGGCACCCAATGCAGGTTCAACCCTATCTGTTCTTCGACGGCCGCAGCGAAGAGGCGCTTGAGTTCTATCGCAGCGCGCTCGGCGCCGAAGTGACGTTCCTGATGCGCTTCAGGGACTGTCCCGAGCAGTCCCACGTCCCGCCGGGCGCGGCGGACAAGGTCATGCACGCGAGCTTCCGCGTCGGCGACACGACTCTGATGGCTTCGGACGGTGAATGCCAGGGCAAGGCCAGCTTCCAGGGTTTTTCCCTGTCGCTCACGGCCTCGGACGAGGCGGAGGCCGAGCGGCTGTTCGGGGCTCTGGCCGAAGGCGGGCAGGTGCGGCTGCCGCTCACCAAGACGTTCTTTTCACCGCGTTTCGGCATGGTCGCGGACCGCTTCGGCGTGCCCTGGATGGTCGTGGTGGCGTCCTGAGGGTTTCGCGCCACTGCGCCGGGGCGTCGGTCCTGGCGGCGCGCCGAGCGCGGCTTGACAGGTGGTTGGGCCATGGATTACCTAACTCGTCGGTTATTTAACCGGTCGGTTCGACAGCCATGGCCCCCGATCATCTCAGCACCACCTTCGCCGCGCTCGCCGATCCTACCCGGCGCGCGATCCTGGCGCGTCTCGCGACCGGCGAGGCTTCCGTGACCGAGCTCGCCGAGCCGTTCGAGATGAGCCTTCCGGCGGTGTCCAAGCATCTCAAGGTGCTGGAGCGCGCCGGGCTGATCGCGCGCGGCCGCCAGGCACAGTGGCGCCCGTGCCGGCTCGACGCCGTGCCGCTCAAGGACGCCGCCGACTGGTTGGAGCACTATCGCCGCTTCTGGGAGCAGAGCCTGGATCGGCTGGAGCATTATCTGCGCGAGCTGCAGACCCCGGGGGAGAAGGATGACCGCAACAATTAGCGCCGCCGCGCGCAGGACGGCGCCGGAGCTCATCGTCAGTCGCGTCTTCGATGCGCCCCGGAGCCTCGTATTCAAGGCCTGGACCCAGCCCGAGCACCTCGCCCGCTGGTGGGCCCCGCAGGGCCTCACCCTGGTCGCCTGCGAGATCGACGTGCGGCCGGGCGGTGCCTGGTACCGCCGCATGCGCTCGCCCGACGGGGCCGAGCACGTCAAGCGCGGCGTCTATCGCGAGATCGAGGCGGAGGAACGCCTCGCGTTCACCTACCTCGATGAGGATGCCGATGGCCGGCGCGGGCCCGAAACTCTGGTGACGGTGACGTTCGAAGAGCTTGGAGCGAGGACTAAGGTGACCCTGCATCACACCGGCTTCGACTCGATCGGATCGCGCGATGCACACCAGGGCGGCTGGAACAGCGCCCTGCAACGGTTCGCCGAGTACCTCGCGCAGGCTTGAGGCTTCCGCCACCCGGGCGGCCAGCGGAGCCATGCGATCCGTTTCAGGCGCATGCGGCTCGCGGCACGCAGATCACTGCTGAATGAGGGAAGAAGCTGACGAGCGCCGGCGCCCGATGACGACAAGGAGGACCCCATGGCCATTCGCGGCAGCTGCCACTGTGGCAGTATCGCGTACCGTCTCGATGCGGAGCCGACCGAGGCGATCGAATGCAACTGCTCGATCTGTCGGCGCAAGGGCAGTCTGCTTGCCGCCGTCGCGCCCGACAAGTTTCACTTGAAGACGTCGCGCGACAACATCGCCACCTATACCTTCGGCCGGCAGGTCATCCGCCATTACTTCTGCAAGACCTGCGGCTGCGCGCCTTTCGCCGAGGGAACCGGCCCAGATGGTACGGCCATGGTTGCGGTCAATCTTCGCTGCGCCGAGAACGTCGATCCTTCCACGCTCAAGATCACGCGGTTCGACGGCGCCAGCCTGTAGGGCTGCTGAGAGAGCGATCCGCCGGAGAGGTCTGAGCGAGCTGAGGCCACGCCCATGCCCCTCACGCTCTATTTCCACCCGCTCGCATCCTTCTGTCACAAGGCGCTGATCGCCCTGTACGAGAACGACATCCCGTTCGAGCCGGTGATCGTCGATCTGTCCGACGAGGACTCCAGAGCGGCCTTCCGGGCGGTGTGGCCCATGGCCAAGATGCCGGTCCTGCGCGACGAGGAAAGGGACCGCACCGTCGCCGAGTCGACCATCATCATCGAGTATCTGGATGCCTATTGCCCCGGCCCGGTTCGATTCCTGCCGGCCAACCTCGATCGCGCCTGGCAGACGCGCATGTGGGACCGCTTCTTCGACCACTACGTCCAGGAGCCGATGCATAAGATCGTGACCGATCGGCTGCGGCCCGAGGGCAGGAACGATCCGTATGGCGTCGAGCAGGCGACGGGACAGCTGCGCGAGGCTTACGCGGTGATCGAGCGGGAGATGGCGGCGAAGAGCTGGATGATGGGCCCAGCGTTCACCCTGGCCGACTGCGGGGCCGCGCCGGCGCTGTTCTATGCCAACACGGTGGTCCCGTTCGATGACGACCAGGGGACGCTGGCGGCCTATCTCGACCGCCTGATGGCGCGGCCTTCGTTTGCGCGCGTGCTCGAGGAAGCGCAGCCGTACTTCACGCTCTTCCCGATGGAGCGAAAGCCGCAGATCCGGGGGTCCGCGCGAGGAGCTTGAGCGATGGGCCCGGCGGCTTCACCACCTCAATCTCGGCTCAGAGCCGGGGCGGCCGAAGCGGTGGCAGCGCCACAAACGGATTCAGGAAGCGAACGTCCAAGGGCTCGAAATGGCGGGCGTTGGCGGTGAGGACGACAAAGCCGTGAAGCCTGGCCGTAGCAGCGATCGCCAGGTCGACGAAACCGGGCACGTGGCCTCTGCTGCGCGCCAGGTCCGAAAGCGCGCCCGCGATCCGCGCCGCCGGCACATCGAAGGGCAGGATGCGCTCCTCGTACAGGTGCAGGATGGTGTCGAGCCAAGCCGTGAGATCGGCGGCCCTGCGGCTGGCGCCCTGCCGACGAAGCCTGGCAATCCCGGCCTCAATTTCGGCAATCGAGACAGCCGACATGTAGAGATCGGCCGAAGGGTCATCCATCCAGGTAATCAGCGCGGTCGAGGCGGCGGTCCTCGACGGAGCACGGGCCGAGACGATATTCGTATCGACGAGATACACCGTCTCAGAATTCGACTTCGCGCATGGGTAAGCGGTCGCGTTTTGGCAAATCGCCGGGGGCCACGGGCGCGGACATCAGAAGCCGACCAAAAGACGGCACATTCGACAAACGCTGCCATTCCTCGAACCCGATCACGACCGCCTCTGGCTTCCCGTGCCGCGTGATGATCGATGGTTTGCCCTGCCTCGCGTCATCGACGACAGAGGACAAGCCTGCCTTCGCGTCCCGCAGCTGGATCTGTCGCATGAAGCCTCCAGTATATGACTACTGTGGTCATATACTCGTTACGGGTAAAAGGGAAGGCAAACCAAGGGAGCGGATGTGGATCCTTGAGCAGTCACGACGGCTTGACAGCTCCTCCTCCGCCCCTTAACCGTATAGTTAGTTAACCGATTGGTTCACTATCAGTGCGCGGTTCGGCGAACGAGCCGACCGAGCACCGCAACGGAGGGGAGCCATGCAGCACCAGGTCGTCTCGCGCGAGGAGTGGCTCGCTGCGCGCAAACGGCTGCTGAGCAAGGAGAAGGAGTTGACCCGGTTGCGCGACCGGCTGAGCGCCGAGCGCCGCGAGCTGCCCTGGGTCAGGGTAGAAAAAGAATACGTCTTCGAGGGACCTGACGGCAAAGAAACGCTCGCCGATCTGTTCGACGGGCGCAGCCAGCTGATCGTCTATCACTTCATGCTCGGTCCCGGATGGGAGCAGGGCTGCCCGAGCTGCTCGCTCGTATCCGATCACATCGACGGCGCCAACTGGCACCTGCCGCACCGCGACATCACCCTGCTGGCGGTCTCCCGCGCGCCGCTCTCCGAGATCGCAGCGTTCAAGCGGCGCATGGGCTGGCGCTTCAAATGGGTGTCGTCGTACGGCAACGACTTCAACCACGATTTCCACGTGTCGTTCACCCCGGACGAAATGGCGCAGGGCGAGGTGTACTATAACTACGCCAGACGCGAGTTTCCGAGCGAGGAGGCGCCCGGCCTGAGCGTTTTCTGCCAGGACCCGAGCGGCGCGGTCTTTCACACCTACTCCACCTATGCCCGCGGACTCGACATGCTGATCGGCGCATACACTTATCTCGACCTCGCGCCCAAGGGTCGCGACGAGGCGGATCTGCCGTGGACCATGGCATGGGTCCGGCACCACGACCGGTACGGCGACTGAGCGGTCTCCCGACGGTCCCTCGGGATCCAGTCCGACAGGCAACGGAGGCGAGACATGGCGACCAAGGTTCTGATCCTCCTCGGCACGAAGAAGGGCGCCTTCATCCTCGAGAGCGACGAGTTGCGGCGATCGTGGCAGCTCCGCGGGCCCTTCTGCGAGACCTGGCCGATGAACCACGTCATCGCGGACGAGGCCACGGGGACCATTTACGCCGGCGGCGGCGACGCCTGGTTCGGTCCGGCCGTGTGGCAGTCCAAGGACCTCGGCGCGAGCTGGACGCACTCCAGCGCGGGGCTCGCTTACGAGGCCGGGGAAGACCCGATCAAGGCGGTGTGGAGCCTGTCGCCCGCTGCCGCCGGCCTGTACGCCGGCGTCGAGCCGGCCGGACTGTTCCAGAGCGACGACGATGGGCAGTCATGGCGCCACGTCGCCGGCCTGCGCGACCACCCGTCGCGCCCGAACTGGCAGCCGGGCGGCGGCGGGCTGATCCTGCATTCGCTCGTGCCCCATCCGGATGACGAGCGCCAGCTCTGGATCGCGATCTCCTCGGCCGGGGTGTTCCATACCGCGGATGGCGGCGCCAGCTGGGAGCCGCGCAATCGCGGCACGCGCGCGGACTACCTGCCCGAGGACCAGCGATACCCGGAGATCGGCCAGTGCGTGCACTGCCTGGTGATGGCGGAAGGCATGCCCGATCGCCTGTACCAGCAGAACCACTGCGGCATGTATCGCAGCGAGGACGGCGGCCGGCAGTGGGACAGCATCGAGGCGGGCCTGCCGTCGAGCTTCGGTTTCCCCGCGGCGGTCCATCCGCGCGACCCGGACACGCTTTATCTGCTGCCGCTTAACGGCGACGTCAAAGGTCGCTACGTGCCCGACGCGCGCGCCGCGGTCTGGCGGACGCGCGACGCCGGCGACAGCTGGGAGGACCTGCGCGAGGGGCTGCCGCAGCGGAACGTGTTCTTCGGCGTGCTGCGCCAGGCCATGGCGACCGATCGCCTCGAGCCCGCCGGCGTATACTTCGGCACCAACACCGGGGCGCTGTTCGCCAGCGTCGACGAGGGCGACAGCTGGCGCTGTATCGCGCAGCATCTGCCGCTGATCTCCTCGGTCGAGACGCTGGTGGTGGACGACTAGTGGCAGGAATCGGCAGTTCGTGCGCGATTCCTTCCGTCATCACGAGACCGGGCAGCGGTTGTGGCCGTCATCGCGAGACCGCGCAGCGGTTGTGGCCGTCATCGCGAGACCGCGCCGCGGTCGTGGCGATCCGGAGAATCGCATTCTTCTGGATTGCTTCGCGCCTTCGGGCGCTCGCAATGACGAGGCGCTCGTACGGTCGTGAGTACTAGTCGCGGGCCCGGCCGGCCCATGCCGAATGCCCAGCCTTCGCGCGCCGGGTCGGCGGTCGCCGTCACGCTGCCGCCGAACCTCGTGCGGTTGTTTCCGACTGCGGTGCGGCGGGTCGAGCTGCCCGCTGCGACCGTGGGCGAGATGATCGAGGGGCTGGACGCGAGGTGGCCCGGGATGCGCGATCGCCTGTGTGATTCCCGGCCCGCGCTGCGCCGCCACATCAACGTCTTCGTCGAGGGCAGGCGGGCGAATTTGGAGACACGGCTTGCGGGCGGCACGGAGGTCACGGTGCTCACCGCGATCAGCGGTGGCTGATGGCCGGCCTCACTGGGTCGGATGGCAAGGGCTTCGGGCGCACCACAGGAGGAGGGAACCATGGCCGGCGATCTGGAGGGCGGCTGCGCGTGCGGAGCAGTGCGCTATCGGCTCGGCTCCGCGCCGATGTTCGTGCATTGCTGTCACTGTCGCGACTGCCAGCGCCAGACGGGCGGCGCGTTCGTCATCAATGCCCTGATCGAGACCGACCGGATCGGCCTCCTCTCGGGCGAACCGGCGCCAGTCGCCGTGCCGACGGACAGCGGCCGCCCACACCACATCTATCGCTGCCCGGCCTGTCAGACCGCGCTCTGGAGCGATTACGGCGGCCGCCCGGCGCTCCGCTTCGTGCGTGTCGGCACGCTCGACGATCCGACGTCACTGGCGCCCGACGTGCACATTTACACGCGCTCGAAGCTGCCCTGGGTGCGTCTGCCCGAAGGCGTCCCGGCCTTCGACGTCTACTACGACACGAAGGCGCTGTGGCCGGCCGCAAGCCTCGAGCGCCGCCGCGCCATCCTCGGCTGATCGAATAGGCCGGCTGTTTGTAACAAGCCACAGACCGGGCTGTCCGCGTCAGATCCTGGCGTCAAGAGCACTTAGCGGCCGGGGTGCGGAAGGTGGCCTCGGGTCTGGTCGCTCGGTCAGCGGTCCGGCGCCAACAGATCTTCGATATTTACACGCAGCACCTTCGCGAGCGCGGCCAAAGCCCGGACCGAGCCACGTTTCTTGCCGTTCTCGATTTCGGACACATAGCTCGGCGCAATAGCTGCCTCTCTAGCCAACGTGGCAAGGGTCAGCGCGATGCTCCCGCCAGACTCGAACCGGGTGCGCGCCGCCGACAAGAATTCTCTCGGCCAGCTCGATCGGAACATACTCTGCGACTCCGGCCGCTTCCCCCTGACCTCCGCCATCGCCAAAGCATCGGCGGCATCCTCGTAGGCTTTGAGGAGGGCATCGTAGTCGCGGCGGCGCAGCACTGCGGTGTCAGCGGTTAGCGCAATCGGCTCCACGATGATCATCGGCATACCCTCGCTCTGATCTCGACGGCCGACCGCTGCCTAGAAGGCCTTCTTCAGGCCGGCTTGTTTTAAAACGCCATTGGCGGTGTGCCGCGACCTGATCTTGTCGTCCACGGGGAACTTGCGGTTCGTGTGTGGGCTGTACCAGATCTCGTGGTCACCCTTCCCCTGCCGATCGAACCAGCAGCCGCTGTCTTTGAGAAGCTTTTTCAAGGCAGGCGCGTAATCGACCATTACGCCGCAAGGCGAGAGGCACGGTCCAGGACGATTAGCCTGAAGGGAAGCTCATCAACGTTCGGCGGCAGTGCACCGTTGGCCTCAAGCAGCTCCGGGATCATCACCCTGAGCTTGCTCATTAAGGCGTCAAGATCCTCGGCTTCGGTGATGAGCCCCGGGACGTCATCGCTCTCGGCGACCCACACCGACGCCTGCACGTCCCAGGTGGCCCGCACGGTGAGAATCATGGCTCGCAGCTCCGAGAGGGCGATACGGTACCTGCAATATGTACTCCATTCTCATCGCTTGTTCGCAAACATTCGTGCAGAGGCGCAGAAGTGAGAGCTGACGAAGCCCGGTCGAGTTGGGGCGACTATCTTAGCCGTTGCGATAAAGGTAGCTGTAGGCGTTGATCGCCGGCACGCCGCCGAGATGGGCGTAGAGGATCTTCGAGCCCGGCGGGAAATAGCCTTTGCGCACGAGATCGATCATGCCCTGCATGGATTTGCCCTCGTACACCGGGTCGGTCATCATGCCCTCGGTCCGCGCGGCGAGGCGGATCGCCTCGTTGGTCTCGGCCGAGGGCACGCCGTAGGCCGGATAGGCGTAATCCGCAATCAGCACGAGTTCGTCCTCGGCGATCGCGCGGCCGAGCTCGACCAGATCGGCCGTGTGGCGCGCGATCGCGAGCACCTGAGCCCTGGTCTGCTCTATGGTCCCGGACGCGTCGATGCCGATCACTCGCTGCGCCCGCCCGTCCTTGGCGAAGCCGACCAGCATGCCGGCGTGCGTCGAGCCGGTCACCGTGCAGACGATGACGTAGGCGAACCTGACGCCGAGCTGCCGCTCCTGCGCGCGCACCTCCTCGGCGAAGCCGACGAAGCCGAGGCCGCCGTACTTGTGCACCGAGGCGCCGGCGGGAATCGCATAGGGCTTGGCGCCCTTGGCCCTGACGTCCTCGAGCGCGCGCTCCCAGCTCTCGCGGATACCGATGTCGAAGCCCTCCTCGACCAGCTCGATCTCGGCGCCCAGCACCCGGCTCATCAGGATGTTGCCGACGCGGTCGTAGACCGCGTCCGGGAAAGGCACCCAGCCCTCCTGCACGAGACGGCACTTCATGCCGAGCTTGGCCGCGACCGCCGCGACCTGGCGGGTATGGTTCGACTGGACGCCGCCGATCGTGACGAGCGTGTCGGCATTGGACGCGAGCGCGTCGGGAATGATGTACTCGAGTTTGCGGATCTTGTTGCCCCCGAACGCGAGCCCCGAATTGCAGTCCTCGCGCTTGGCATAGATCTCGACCGAGCCGCCCAGATGCTCCGACAGCCGGTCGAGCCTTTCGATCGGCGTCGGGCCGAACGTCAGCGGGTAGCGCTCGAACTTCTCCAGCATCGCGGTCCTCCCTCGGCGCGTATGCGCCGGCGGATACACTGCCACGACATTCCCCAAAAGGGCTCCCGAGATCCGTCCGGGAGGGCTTCGCGGGAAAAAGGCTCGATGACGGATGCTCGGTTTGGTCATTGCGAGGAGGCAGCGACGAAGCAATCGAAACTATGTCCCTGGATCGCCGCAACCGCTTCGTTACCTCGCGCTGACGACATGGGCTGCGTCAAGTTGTGGTCCGGGTAAGATGTGTCTGCCGATCTATCAGTCTTGGAGCGCCCCGCTCATCGGGTCGAGCCGATGAGCTAGTGGCCGAGCTCGTCGCCCCATCGGTTGGAACTCGAGTAGAGCGCTGCCGGCGGTGGGGTGAGCCGCCGCCGGCGATGCCGTTGTTCAAGCGGACGCTCAGAACGCGGAGTAGACCGCGGCCAGGGGGTCGACGGCGCGCGCGCGATGGCGCATCTTGGGGCGCCTCGCCGGCCGAGGGCGCCCTTCCGGAGCGCTCTTGCGGGCGGCCGGTCGAATGACCACAGGAGCTCTATGACCAGGCAACCGGACATGCTGGCGCCGCCAGCGCGCCCGACAGCTGACTATCTCGATTTGCTCAACCCGGCGCAGCGCGCCGCGGTCGAGGCGGCCGACGGGCCGCTTCTGGTGCTTGCGGGCGCCGGCACGGGCAAGACCCGCGTGCTGACCACGCGCCTCGCCCACCTGCTCATGACCGAGCGGGTGCGGCCGTACCAGGCGCTCGCGGTCACCTTCACCAACAAGGCGGCGCGCGAGATGACGTTGCGCGTCGCCCGGCTGCTCGGGCAGAGCGTCGAGGGCCTGTGGTTCGGCACCTTCCACGCGCTCGGCGCCCGGCTGCTGCGCCGCCACCCCGAGCCGGTTGGACTCCAGGCCAACTTCACGATCCTCGACACCGACGACCAGCTGCGCCTCATCAAGCAGGTGATCGAGGCGGCGGACCTGGATCCTAGGCGCTGGCCGCCGCGCGCCCTGCTCTCGAACGTCGAGCGCTGGAAGGATCGCGGCCAGACTCCCGAGAGGGTGCCGGAAGCCGACATCGACGAGTTCGCGCTCGGGCGCGCGCGCCAGCTCTATGCCGCGTACCAGGAGCGCCTGCTCACGCTGAACGCCTGCGATTTCGGCGACCTGCTGCTGCATTGCCTGCGCCTGTTCGAGGAGCGGCCCGAGATCCTGGCCGACTACCAGCAGCGCTTCCGGGCGATCCTGGTCGACGAGTACCAGGACAGCAACGTCGCCCAGTACCTGTGGCTGCGGCTGCTCGCGCAGCGCCACCGCAACATCACCTGCGTCGGCGACGACGACCAGTCGATCTACAGCTGGCGCGGCGCCGAGGTCGGCAACATCCTGCGCTTCGAGCGGGACTTCCCGGGCGCCGCGGTGGTGCGCCTGGAGTGCAACTACCGCTCGACCGGGCACATCCTGGGCGCCGCCTCGGGCCTGATCGCGCACAACCGCTCGCGCCTCGGCAAGACGCTGTGGACCGAGGGCGAAACGGGCGAGCGGGTGCGCATCGCGTCCTTATGGGATGACCAGGAGGAGGCGCGCTTCGTCGGCGAGGAGATCGAGGCCGAGCAGCGGGCCGGGCGCCGGCTCAACGACATCGCGGTCCTGGTGCGCGCGAGCTTTCAGACGCGCGCGTTCGAGGAGCGTTTCATCCATCTCGGCCTGCCGTACCGGGTGATCGGTGGGCCGCGCTTCTACGAGCGCGCCGAAATCCGGGACGCCATCGCCTATCTGCGCATGGTCCATCAGCCGGCCGACGACCTGGCGCTCGAGCGCATGATCAACCTGCCCAAACGCGGCCTCGGCGGGGCGACGCTGCAGCTGCTGCGCCGTGCGGCGCGCGATGCGGGCGTCAGTCTTTCGGCCGCGGCACGGTCCTTGAGCGGCACCGACGAGCTGCGCCCGCACGTGCGCAGCACCATCCTGCGCCTGCTCGACGATTTCGAGCGCTGGCGCGAGCTCGCGGCGCAGGTGCCGCCCCGGCAGCTGGCCGAGACCGTGCTCGAGGAATCGGGCTACGTGCGCATGTGGCAGGAGGATCGCGCGCCCGATGCGCCGGGCCGCCTGGAGAACCTCAAGGAGCTGGTCCAGGCGCTCGCCGAGTTCGACAGTCTCGCCGGCTTTCTCGAGCACGTCGGCCTGGTCATGGACAACGCTCAGGATCCGAGCGACGACATGGTCAGCCTGATGACCCTGCACAGCGCCAAGGGCCTCGAGTTCGACACCGTGTTCCTACCGGGCTGGGAGGAGGGCGTGTTCCCGAACCAGCGGGCGCTGGATGAGGGCGGCCTGAGGGCGCTCGAGGAGGAGCGGCGGCTCGCGTACGTGGGGATCACCCGGGCCAAGCGGACGCTGACCGTGTCCTACGCCGCCAGCCGGCGGATGTACAATCAGTGGGCCGCCGGCATTCCCTCGCGCTTCATCGAGGAGCTGCCCGCCGAGCACAGCCAATTTCTGCAGCGCCAGCACGTGCCCGAGCCGCAGATGAGCGGCTGGTTCGACGATCTGCGCGCGGGCGGCCGCGGGCCGGGGTTCGCGCGCATGCGCGCCGCCGGCAAGGCGCCAGTGATCGACGGCCAGGCGCGCCTGCTCACGACCGAGCTGCCCAGGGGCCGCCAGGCGATCGAGGTCGGCCAGCGCGTGTTCCACGAGAAATTCGGCTATGGGCAAGTGCTCGCGGTCGAGGGCAACAAGCTGCAGATCGCCTTCGACAAGGCTGGCACCAAGAAGGTCATCGACAGCTTCGTCGCGCCCGCTTGATTAGCCCGTCTTGACCCTCGTGCCGTCATGACCGCAAGGCCGCTGTGGCAGAGCCGCTTCGTCGTTCCGAGCGCTGCGGTCGAGCTGTTCCTGGCCGAGCTCGAGGACGCCGCGCTCAGCGTCTCGGCGTTCGAGGAGCCGGGGCAAGGCCGCGGAGATGGCTGGTGGGTCGAGTTGATTCACTGCGGTGAGCCGGACAAGCAGGCGCTCGCCGGCCGGTTGGCGCCGCTCGCCGAGCGCTCCGGCCTCGGGCGCATCGACCTCACGATCGCGCCGCTCGCCACCGCCAACTGGCTGGCGCGCGTCGCCGCCAGCTTTACGCCGCATCGGATCGGCCGATTCTGGGTGCACGGCAGTCACGTGCGCGAGGCGCCGCCCGCGGGCGCGGTGCCGATCCGTCTCGACGCCGGACTGGCGTTCGGTTCCGGCGAGCACGCGTCGACGCGAGGCTGCCTGCTGGCGCTGGATGAGCTGGCGCGCCGCCGCCGCTTCGGCCGCGTCCTGGACATGGGCTGCGGTTCTGGCATCCTCGCGATTGCCGCCGCGAAGTGCTGGCCGGCGCGGGTCCTCGCCGTCGACAACGATCCGCAGGCGGTCGCGGTGGCCCGGGACAACGCCCGCGACAACGGCGTCGCCGAGCGCGTCCGCGCGCGCCGGAGCGACGGCTATCGCAGCTCCGCCGTGCGCGCCGGCGGCCCCTACGACCTGATCCTCGCCAACATCCTGGCCGATCCGCTGTGCGCGATGGCGCGCCACCTCGCCCGCCATCTCGCGCCGGGCGCCAGCGCGATCCTTTCGGGCCTGCTCGACCTTCAGGCTGCGGCCGTGATCGACGCCCATCGCGCTGCGGGTCTGCGCCTGCGTCGCCGCATCGAGCTCGAAACCTGGAGCACGCTCGTGCTCGCCGCGCCCCGCTGACGGCGCGCAGCCGGTGCTCGTCGCCGCGCTTCGCGGCCGTATCCTGGTCGATCTGCAGCAAGGAGCTACAAATCGTTACAGTTGCCTTGCTGTACAGTAGGTTGATTATTCCTTAGGACTTTTTGCGTAATGAGATAAAATGCTCCGTCCCCCTCCGGAGGAGCCGGCAATGCCTCAACGCCGCCCGCTCGGCAGCGACCGCTCGCCATCGCCGGCCGGGGGTCCGCAGTCATCCGGTGCTTTCGCCCTGCGGCGCAATGCCCGCGTCCCCGCGAACGCAACGCAAACTCACGAGCGGGATGAACCCAATCGGTCGGCTGCGCACGAGCGCATTCAACCAGAAACCGCGCCCCCGCCAGAAGCCGAGATCACCGCCGGACGCCCCCGCCGGGGACGTCCCGGTTTTGCCAGGCTGCAGGCGTCGCTCGCCGAATGCTCGATGGAATGGGCTTGGCAGCATCCGCCGAGCGTCGTGACGCATCCGGGTGAGAGGGAGCGAAGCGCGGCGAAACTCCTGAACGCAGTCTTGTCGGCGCGCGCGCCGTGGCTCGGCGGGGTGGCGGTTGCGTTGCTTGCAGCCGGCATCGTCGCGACGCTGGCCACGCTTCCGTCGCGGCGGTCGCCGCCGGCGGACGAGGTGCGCTCCGGAGAAGCGGTCATGGCCGGGGTTGAGGTCGGCGCGGCTCCACCGGTCTCGGCCGCGGCGGGTCGCGAGCGCGGCGCGAGCGATCCGGCCTTCGGCGGAGCCGGTGCGGCGCCAGCCGTCGAAATCGCGCTGCTTGGACCGGTGCTGGCGAACTCCGGGGAAGCTGCGGAGATGGCCGCCAGGATGCCGAGGCCCACGGCAGCTCTGCAAGGGGCCGTGATCGAACGGCCTGCCGCGCGCCTGCTGCACGAGCCGCCCCGGCCGGAGTTCAAACCGGCCGAGGTCTCTTTGGTCGCCGTCCCATCGGCCAAGCGGGCGCGTGCCGGAGCGACACCGTAGGATCGCTCGGGCTGCGGCGCCGGTCCGGCGGGTGCCAAAGCGCCTGCCCGCGACGAGGGGCGAGAGCGGCGACCCGCAGCACGACCGGTTGGACGCGTTCCGGCCGCAGAGGGGTCTTCAGTGCTTCGCGCCGACGCGAGCTCACGCCCCTCGTACGTGCGAGTCGAGCGCGCTCGCGCCGATATTCCACCGTCCCCAGGCGCTGACCGCGCTTCGGGCTACGAAGCTGACGCACGGGCCCGTGCCTGCCCGGGCACGGCGCCGCCGCCCGAGCCTCGAGGGCCCGGCCCGCGGCCGCATCACGGCTGGAAGGCTGGGCCGAACGTCCGCGCGTAGCCGCTCGTGGACTCGGACACGCACTGGATTTCCTGCACCCCGACATCTGGCGTGTTGAACACCGCGCAGCCAGTCACCTCCTGGTTCACCGGATCGAGCACCCACAGGCGCCGCCCGCCGGCAATTTGCCATTGCGCCATGCCAGCACTCACCTCCGGCGCCCGCCGGGGACCGACCGCCGAGCCGCGCAGGATCACCGGCGCCGCGCTGGGCTGGTCCGCCAGGCCGGGGCTTCCGGGGGTCAGGAGGCGCGAAGGTGCATTCTCCTCTGCTGCCCCGACCGGGCCGGTCGGCGCCAGCGCCAGGACGAGGCCCAGTACCGCGGCGGCCGTCGCCAGATGGCTCATCGATGTCTCCTGATCCCTGGATGCCCACGTGGTCACATCTTAACAGATTTTACAGGATGAATCAAAGTTGTCCTTATCAGTAACTTACGCTTTAGTTGAGCGTGGTTAAGACACAACTCGAGCGCAGGGCGCCACTAGGTTGGTCTGACCGACGCAGGGATCGGCAGGGCAAGTCGCGGGCCTCCGACCGATGTGCTGGGCACGCGCCCGGCCCGGCGTTGACGGGAGGGCAGGACGGCGCGGGCGACGCTGGGGACGGAGTGTTTTTGGGCGTGAAGGTCGCGTTCCGGCAGGTGCCGGCGTGATCGATGCCGCGGTCGAACATGCCGGCGGCACGGTCGCCGATCCGTCCGACCAGCAGGTGTGCACCGGCCGAGCCTCATGCCGACATCGTCCAGGTCGAGTACGGCCCGGCACTGGTGAGCCAAGCTGCTCGATGGGTGCTTGCCAATCACGACCCGAGCCAGCTCAACTGCCACGGGCCGGACGTCGGCATCCAGTACCGCTCGGTGATCTCTCTCACGACGAGGCCCACGCCCAGGCGGCGCGTGGCGAAGAAGGCGGTGCAGTCGTCGGGGCGCTAGCGTCGGCCGGTGGTGACCGAGTTCGTGCCTTCTCTCGAATTTCCTCCGGGCGGAGGAATACCGCCAGCGTTGTTCAGGAAAAGCGTGGGCTCGTCAGCTACGCCGTGACCAGACCCGCACCGCGGACGCATCTGTTCGGGGTGTCGATGGTCCTGGAACCACGCGACGACGATCAGTAAATCGGTGCTTTCCAGCGCAGTCCGCCCGCCTTCGTAGGCCCCGAGCGCACCCCGTGCGTCAGGGGCTTTCCACAACCTAAGGACCTCCTGCCCCTGATGCGGCGTGCGTCTACCGCGAACGCTATCACTATGATACGTATTATCCTCAAATTCGCCCAAATTGCCCCACGCATACAGAGAACTTTGTCATTACTCGTGAACCGTATTGGCGTTAGTAAGCCAGAATTATCTACGGTACCATTTGGGGGTCTCCAGGCACGATTTGGCCGGGACGGAGTTCTTTGGCCGTGGCAGGGGAATAATTTTGATCTTGACATCATAGCCTATGTTTCGATTGTCCCGGCGTGCAGGGAGGAGGGTTCACACGGGGGAGACCTCGAAACCTCGAAGCGAACGACAGCTCCAGCGCCGGAACTGAACCCTCGACCTCTTCGCGCCGCCGTTCGATCAGAGCGCCATCGGTGGCTAGGCAGGCGGCTCCTCTGGGGGAGCCGGGCGTTCAAGGGAGGTAACGATGCAGCTCGGCCAGGATCGAAGTACGGCGGGGTTATTATCGGCTGGTGTCTGGTGCTCTCCGAGTCCTGTGAAGGGGCGCTCGAGACGCGCAATGCGTTAGGAGCTCCAGGACGGCCAGGCTCTAGGCCCACACCCAAACTGTCGATCTAACCGGCGCCGCCGCTCGAGCGCGCGCCAGCGCGAGCCGATGGGTGAGTTCGCTCTTTCGGGAGCTGGTCTGCGCCCTCGGTATCAGGGAGGCAACCATGAAGTTCGTCCGTAATTCGAACTATGTCCTTGCGATTGTGCTATCGGCGGCACTCGCCGCCTTGCTCTCAAGCGTGGTCGAGGCGGCCGACAAACCCGCTCCGAGCAAGGCACAGCTGATCGAGCGGGGCCGCCAATTGTTCAACAACGAGACGTTCGGGGGCAACGGCCGCACCTGCGCCACCTGTCACCCGGCCACCAACAACTTCACGCTCGACCCGGCGTTCATCGCCAAGCTGCCCAAGAGCGACCCGCTGTTCGTGGCTGAGACCAACCCCGATCTGGCCAAACTGGAGGACAGCAAAGCCCTGCGGCAGCACGCCTTGATAACCGAGAATGTGGACGGCTTCGACCGCCCTGGCGTGCTGCGCGGCGTGCCGCACACACTGGGCTTGCCCACCTCGATGGCCGCGGATGACGATAAGGATTCGGATCAGGTCTTCCCTGACGGAACCCTGCCCGCGGCTGCCTTGGGCTGGTCGGCGGACGGCTCGCCCGGCGACGGCTCGCTGCGCCAGTTTGCGGTCGGCGCGGTCGTCCAGCATTTCACCAAAAGCTTGAAGCGCGTGGAGGGCAAGGATTTCCGCCTGCCGACCAAGGCTGAGCTCGACGCGCTCGAAGCTTTCCAACGCTCGCTTGGACGACAAAAGGAGATCGATCTCGCGGCCCTGACGTTTGTCGATGACGCCGCCCAGCGCGGCAAGGATCTGTTCGAGGGCGTCGGCGTAAACCGCGCCTGCACGGCATGCCACGCCAATGCGGGTGCGAATGCCGTGGACCCTGACAATCCGGACGAGGGCTTCAACGACAATTTCGATACGGGCGCGAGGCTGCTCGGCAGTGGCCCTCCTGACGGCGGTTTCGGCCAGGATCACCAGGATGGCGTGCCCGGGTTTGGCAATGGGACCATAAACACTCCAACGCTGATCGAAGCCGCTGACACGGCGCCATTCTTCCACAACAACGCCGCCGCTACGCTCGAGGACTCGATCAGGTTCTACACCACGGCCACATTCGCCGAGGCAGAGGGTAACGGCGAGCGTGGCGCGTTCAAACTCGACGATGCGGCTATCGCTGATATCGCCGCTTTTCTCCGGGCGCTGAATGCGAGCGAGAACGCGCGCAGCGCGTTGGCCGGCGTGGTCGAAGCCAGGCGAGAGCGCAATTCGGAGCAGCTGCCGGCCGTCGCTGCCGACATTCGGGACGGCATCGAGGTGCTGAAGGCATCCGACCTGGCACCTGATGCCGTTGCCGCATTCGAGGACGCCGCCAAGTTGGTCGCCGAGGCGGCCAGGCGTACCGAGGCGCTGGGTGAAGCGCAGGGCATCCTCAGGCGCATCCCGTCCTTGATCGCGGTCGAGAACAAGACGGTGGCTGCCAACTGATCCTGCGTGATCACGGCGTGGCCGGAGGGCGCGGGCATGATCGACCGGCGGGCGGAGCGTGGCACGGCACGTTTCGCCCCATCGGCCGCGCCTCGCGGTCCCCGGTGCTGTGGTCGACGCCGGGGTTTCTTTTGGCGTCTGCTCGACGAAAGGCCTCGAGGCACCGCCACGCTCCATGTCTTACCCCCCTGCCACCGGGCCGGCCATAATTTCTGGACTGCAGCGAGCCATGATCAGCCAAGCCAGGCTGCCCACCACCGGGTGAGCGGGATCGCCGGCTGCCCTTCTCAGATCTGGCGAGCGCGGACCTCCAACAGATCAGTCCTATGATGCGTATTTAATCGCAAATGCTTGTTAAACTGCCTCACGTCTACAGAGAACAATCTCACTACTCGTGAACCGTCTGGGTGTCGGTCAGCTCGGATCATCTGCGGCACGATTGGTCGTGCGGAGGGGCAATCTTGACGAGACGGGACATTTCTGGCTTGGGGCGGGAATAATTTTCATCTTGACATCATGGCGTAGATTCCGATTGCTTGGGCGCGCAGGGAGAAAGGGGTTCACACACGGGGGAGACCTTGAGAATCTCGATTCATGTATGAC
>JBKPNX010000228.1:0-21927 GCA_046732855.1 Pseudomonadota bacterium | reverse complement strand
CGGGTTTGCGCTCAAGCACTCGACCGGACGACTGACCGACGACGGCATGGTGGCCAAGTACGAACTCCGCTCCCAGAACGACTGGGTCGCGACCGTCGAAGGTCGGCTGGAGCGCGCGGGAGACTGAGGTGATGGGCGCAGAACCACGTCTTGTCGCGGCACTCGCGCTGATCGCCCTGATGCTCGCCGCGCCCGCGGCCGCGCGCGCGGCCAGGCTCGAATCGCTCTTTGGCACTTACGTGGGGGTCGCCCAGGTCGAGGATATCGCCAAAGGCGATGTCCGCCAGCGCGACATGGACATCGTGATCGAGCCCTACAAGCAGGGCGGATTCAAGATCCAGTGGGTCAACGTTTCCCTGGTCGACGGCAAACGCGCCGTGCCCGGGGTCGAGCGCCGGGTCCAGACCGTGGTGTTCGAACCGGCACAGGACCGAGGCTTTTTCATGGAGGCGGCGGAGAGCAGCCCGTTCCGGGAGCGTGAAGAGACCCGGCCGATGCGTGGCGACCCGGTGCGCTGGGCGAGCCTCGATGACCAAGGGTTGCACGTCTATTCGTTCGTCGTGCTGGAGGACGGCCGTTACGAACTGCAGGTCTACGACCGGACCCTGACCGACATCGGGCTCGACATCAGATTCCAGCGCATCGTCGATGGCGCGGTCACGCGTCGGATCACCGGGACCGCCGCCCGGGCCAACATCGCACCCAAGGAGGGGGCTGAAAACGAGTAGCGCTGCTCCGCTGCGCACGATCCGATCGCAAGGCCCGCGGCCCGCGGCTTCAACTGCACCGCGAGCTTTCAGGCGAGGGGCAGTGCGGCAGTGCAACCGTGGTAAAAACGCCACAGTCGTACGACTAATGATCTTCGTCCCCTTGTACGCACCTCCGCCCTCTTCTTAGTAAAGTGGAAAGCATTAACTTGTGTTAACCGTTGGATTGGAGCAGAGTTGCAGTAACCGGGGCGCACGTTCAGCCGTGCCCAAGAGCCCCAGGAGCGCCGGAAAATCGAGATGCGTAGGCGACTATGGTCGCGTACGTTGACGCTGGGCGCCGTGCTGGCGACAGCGGCAGTTGTGGCGGTCGGCCTCACGGTCGAAGTCAGGACATCCTGGCTGGAGTCCGAGCTTTTGTCCCGGTCGGTCCGCAGCCTCACCTTTCGGGTCGAGCCGGGACCGAGTGACGCGATCAGGTTCCCGAGCGCGGGGCCTTACGATGAGCGCCTCGGCTATGTCGCGTTACCGGCGTTCATCGAACGGCTGCGCGCGCAGGGCTTCAAGGTGGAGCACCAGGCGCGCCTGTCTACCCGTCACCTGGACGCGATCGATCGCGGCGCCTTTCCGATCTATCACGAGAAGACGGCGGCCGGACTGACCGTGCTCGACCACGCCGGGGACGAAGTGTTCGGCGCGACCTACCCGGAGCGCACCTACGCCGACTACGACGCGGTGCCGCGCCTGATCATCGACAGTCTGCTGTTCATTGAGAACCGCGAGCTGCTCGAAGACAACGCAGTCCGCCGCAATCCGGCGATCGAGTGGGATCGCCTGGCCCTGGTCCTGCGCGACAGCGTCGGCAAACTGCTGAACCCGAGCCTCAATCTGCCCGGCGGCAGCACGCTCGCCACCCAGATCGAGAAGTACCGTCATGCGCCGGCCGGGCGCACCGAGGATGCCGGATCCAAGCTGCGCCAGATGGTGTCGGCAAGCCTGCGCGCCTATCGTGACGGACCCGACACCTCCGCTGTCCGCCGACAGATCGTGGTCGACTACCTCAATTCCACGCCGCTCAGCGCCCGCACCGGGTTCGGCGAGGTGAACGGACTGGGCGACGGGCTTTGGGCCTGGTTTGGCACTGACTTCGCGCATGCCAATCGCCTGCTGAGTCGGCCGGCCCGCAACGCGGCGGCGCTGCTCGAGCAGGCGCGCGTCTACAAGCAGGTTCTCAGCCTGCTGCTCGCCCAGCGCCGGCCGTCCTATTATCTCATCGCCGGCCAAGAGGCGATCCGCGAGCTGACCGACGCGCACCTGCGCCTGCTCGACGAGACTCACGTGATCGACCCCGACCTCGCGCGGGCCGCGCTCCAGGTGCCGCTCGAGTTCCAGGCGGAACCACCGCAGAGATTGGAACCGGCGTTCGTCGAGCTCAAGGCAGCCAATGCCGTTCGCACCGCGCTCCTCAAGCGGCTCGGGCTCCAGGATCTGTACCAGCTCGACCGGCTGGATCTGGAGGTGGAGACGTCGCTCGATCTGCCGACCCAGCGACGCGTCACCGAGGTGCTGCGCCAGCTGAGCGATCCGAAGACCGCGGGCGAGATGGGCCTGTACGGCCACCGCCTGCTCGAGGCTGGCGCCTCCGGCGATCCGCTGATCTACAGCCTGACGCTGTACGAAAGGGGCGACGGGGTCAACTATCTACGCGTGCAGGCCGACAACCTGGATCAGCCGTTTGACATCAATCAGGGCGCCAAGTTGGACCTCGGCTCGACGGCTAAGCTGCGCACCCTCATCACCTATCTCGAGATCGTCGCCGAGTTGCACGCGCGCCTCAGCGGGAACGAGCCCGCCGAGCTCAAGGTCGTCGCCGCAGCCGCGGATCCGATCACCGCCTGGGCAGCCGGCCATCTGGCCACCCACGCCGATCACAGTCTTGCCGGCATGCTCGAGGCGGCCATGCGCCGGACCTATTCGGCCAGCCCGTGGGAACGTTTCTTCACCGGGGGCGGGCTGCATCAGTTCGCCAACTTCAATAAAGACCACAACGGCCGCACCATGACCGTCGCCGAGGCGTTCCGCCACTCGGTCAACCTCGTGTTCGTGCGGCTGATGCGCGACATCGTCCGCTACTACGTGGCGGTCCATCTGCCGTTCGCGCGCGACCTGGTCGAAGACCGGGCGCACCCCGCCCGCGCGCAGTATCTCGTCCGCTTCGCCGAAAGCGAAGGACGCGCATTCCTCAATCAGTTCTACAACCAGCTGGGCAGCCTCGGCGCCGACGACGCGCTCGCGCAGCTCCTGAAGGAGGTGCGGCTCCGCGCCGACCGTCTTGCCGTGATCTACCGCTCGGTGCGGCCCGCCGCCGATCGCGCCGAGTTCACAGGGTTTCTCCAGGCTCACCTGCCGAACGTGAGCGTCGGCGAGGCGGACCGCCTGTACGACGCCTATGCCATCGACCGCTTCTCGCTCGCGGATCGCGCCTTCATTGCCCGCGTGCACCCGCTGAAGCTGTGGCTGGTCGGCTACCTGCAGGAGCACCCGACCACGACGCGTGCGGCGATGCTCGAGGCCGGCGCCGGCGCCCGCCAGGACAGCTATGCGTGGCTGTTCCGGACCAAGCACAAGCGCGCGCAGGACCGGAGCATCCGGATCCTGCTCGAGGAAGAGGCGTTCGTGCACATCCACGAGGCATGGCGCCGGCTCGGCTATCCGTTCGATTCCCTGGTGGCCTCCTACGCCACCGCGATCGGCAGCTCCGCCGATCGTCCGGAAGCGCTCGCGGAACTGATCGGCATCATCCTGAACGACGGCGTCTGGCAGCCGCCGGTGCGTGTCCAGCGCCTGCATTTCGCGGCGGGCACGCCGTACGAGACCGTGCTCGGCCTCGCGCCGGTTGCGCCCCGGCAGGTGCTGGCGCCAGAGATCGCCGCGCGCCTGCGGACCGCGCTGATCGACATCGTCGAGGCCGGCACCGCGCAGCGCCTGCACGGCGCCTTCGTCAGCGGTGATCAGGCGCCGATCGCGGTCGGCGCCAAGACCGGTACCGGCGACAACCGCAAAAAGTATTTCGCCCGCGGCGGCCGGCTGGTCCGCGAGGAGGTGGTCAGCCGCACGGCGACCGTCGTGTTCTTCATCGGCGACGCCTTCTTCGGTAACCTGACCGTCTACGTCCCCGGCCCCGCGGCCGCCGATTTCGGGTTCACGAGCTCGCTCCCCGCGCAGCTGCTGCGCGCCATGGCGCCCGCCCTGCAGCCGCTGCTCGATCAGCGCGGCACCCGGACCGCGTCGACCGGCACCAACGGCGGCGCGTAGCGGCGAAACCGCGCCCTAGCGGGGCAGTCGCCAGAGCAGGGCGCTGAGTATGTTGGAGAAGTCGTCGGTCCAGGGTCGCACGTCGGCTCGGCCCTGAAGCCGGGTCCACCGCGGATCGGCGATCAGCGGCGCCAGGTCCTCGGCCCGTCGTGCCAGCGCGATCCAGGACGACGGGCTGCGATAGCCGGCGAGCGCGGCGCGCGACGGCTGATCCGAGCGCACTGAGGCGACCACCCCGGCATCGGCCGCGAGATCGCCGACGACGTGCGCCAGGTTCAGGTTGCGGTTGGACACGTGCCAGGCGATCACCCCGCCCGGCGCGAGCTTGTCGAGGTAGAGCGCCAGCGCCTCGCGGGTGATCAGGTGCATCGGGATGGCATCGGAGCTGAACGCATCCAGGATCAGCAGATCATAGTCGGCCGGCGCGGCGTCCCGCAGCGTCAGGCGGGCATCCCCAGCACGAATCGCGGCCTCGGGAGCGCACTCCGCGAGGTAATGAAAATACCGCTCATCGCGTGCGATCCGCTCGACCAGCGGATCGATCTCGTAAAAGGTCCAGCGCTGTCCCGGACGGCGGTAGCAGGCGACCGAGCCGGCGCCGAGGCCTACTACGCCGATCGCGCGGGGCCGCGCGCCGAGCGCGTCGAACAGCTGCCCGAGGGGCCCGTCACGGTGGAAGTAGGTGAGCGGCTCGCGCCATCCCGCCGGATCGATGCGCTGCGCACCGTGCACCGTCGTGCCATGAACCAGCACGTGGTAGCCGGCCGGATCGCGTTTGACCGTGTAGACGCCGAAGAAGCTGCGCTCGCGAGCGACCACCGTGTGCCCCTGGGCGGTCAGCAGGAGCGCCGCCAAGGCCGCCGCGATGCCAAGGCCGAAGCCCAACGGGCGCTCGGCCAACGCGTACAGAGCCAAGGCGCTCGGCACGCAGACCAGCAGCATGCCGACCATGCCGAACTCCGGCAGGCCGAGTGGGCCGCCGAAGCCGCGCGCTGCGATCAGCGCGCCGATGATCAGCGGCAGCACGAAATCCATGGCCCGACGGTCGCTTGCCGGGTCGCGCGCCGGACGGAGCAGGCAGGCCGCGACCAACGCGATCGGGTACTCGAACACGCCATCGAACACGAGCGGTGCGAGCAGCGCGGTCAACGCGCCGCCGAGCGCGCCGCCGAGCGCGAGCCAGAAGTAGAACTCGGTCAGATGCTCGGCGCGTGGCCGCAGTCGCGCCAGCTCGCCGTGACAGACCAGCGCGCTCACGAACAGGCCAAGCAGGTGGAGCGGCAGCCCGACCCAGAACGGCAGGGTCCAGGTGAACAAGAGGACGAGCGGAATGAGGAGGAACGGCTGCGCCTTGAGCGTCCAGGCGTGGCGCAGCCATGGCCGGCGGGCGAATGCGATCACGTAGGTCAGGAGATAAAGCGCGAGCGGCACCACCCACAGCAACGGCACCGCGGCAAGATCGGTCGTGATGTGCGTGGTCACGGCGAGCAGGAGACCGGAGGGGACCAGCGCGAGGCCAAGCCAGCGCAGCCGGCGTCGCCAGCCGATCGCTTCGCCCTGGTCGAGACGGGATCTCTCCGGTTCGATCGTCGCGGCAGATCGGCGGCGCCAGACGACCACTGCGCAGCCGGTGATGGCGAGAGCCAAAGCGCCGTAGCCGGCGGCCCACAGCAGACCCTGCTCGTGCAGGGTCAGGCGCGGCTCGACCAGCAGCGGATAGGACAAGAGTGCGAGCACGCTGCCGAGATTGCTCGCGCCGTACAGGAAGTACGGGTCGGATGCCGCCGGATGGCCGCTGCCCGCGAACCATTTCTGCACCAGGGGCGCGGTGGCCGCCACTGCTAGAAACGGCAGGCCCACGGTCCAGATCATCAGCCCGATCAGCCAGGGGATCGATGCGCCGCCCACCGGCGGATGCCAATCGGCACCGATCGCCACCGGCAGGCACAGGCAGGCGATGGCGAGCAGGGCGAGGTGGCTCGCGATCTGTCCGCGCGGCCCGAACGTGCGGCTGAGACAGTGAGCGTAGCCATAGCCGGCGAGCAGCGCGCTCTGGAAGAACACCATGGCCGTGTTCCACACGGCGGGCGCGCCGCCGAGCAGCGGCAGCGCCATGCGCGCGAACATCGGCTGGATCGAGAACACGAGAAACGCGCCGAGCAGCATGGTCCCGGCGAACCATGCCAGGGTCGCCGCGCCGTGCTGCGCCACCCGGACGACGAGCGCCCCGTCGCCCCGTACGATGCCGGGTCCAGCCATCCCCGCCTCGCCGCTTGATCCACGATCAGGCGGCGATTAGGGCGGCAAACGGGTTAATGTTGCTTGAAACGAACTCGGGAGAGCGCGCTCTCCCATCAGGTTACCGCATCGGGCTGACGTTCCGGCGCGGCCCTGGCGAACGCCTCGAGCTGCCGGCAGCGCTCGTCTATGCCCCGGATCGTCGGGTAAGGCGCAAGGTCGCACTCATAACGCCTGGCGTTGTACACCTGGGGCACCAGACACACGTCGGCGAAGCCCGGCGTATCGCCGACGCAGTAATCACCGGCCGAGCGGGCGAGCATCGCCTCGATCGGGCCGAGGCCTTCGGCGATCCAGTGGCGATACCAGGCCAGGCGCTGACGCTCGTCGAGGCCCAGCTCGCGCTCGAGATACTGCAGCACGCGGAGATTGTTGAGCGGGTGGATCTCGCACGCAATCGCGACGCCGATCGCGCGCGAGGTGGCCCGGCCTGATGCGTCCCTCGGCAGCAGCGCCGGCTCCGGATAGCGCTCCTCGAGATAGTTCAGGATCGGCAGCGACTGGGTCAGGTGGACGCCGTCGTCCTCGAGCACCGGCACCAGGCACTGGGGATTGATCTCGAGAAACTCGGGCGCCCGCTGCGCCCCGGCGCGCAGGTCGACCGCAACCTGCTCGTAGCTCAGGCCCTTGATGTTCAGCCCGATCCGTACCCGATAAGCGGCCGAGCTGCGCCAGTAGTCGTAGAGCCGCATCGCATCCCCTCCCCTGCCCGTGTGACGCCACGAGCATAGCTCGAGTGCGATTAAAGGAGACCCGCCAAATACCACCCGGGGCTCAGGCCGACGGCCACGTCTCAAGGTTACGTTCCCCCGCGCCTGCCGTGGCCCGTCGCTGGCGCGCGGCGCTGCCCGGTCATCCGGAGCGAATTGACAGCGGCGCGCGACGCGACCTAAGGTGCCTCTATGTCTAGTTGAACCAGCTTGGAGGAAATTGCCCTCATGCGCACACTGATCGTTCCTGCAATGCTCGCGCTGGCTTTCGCGACGTCAGCGGCGATGGCCGAACAGGATGAGTCCGCGAGCAGCGCGGGCTGCGGGCTCGGCACGATGCTGTTCGAGGGCCAGAAGGGCGTCGCCCCGCAGATTCTCGCGGTCACCACCAACGGCACCTCCGGCAACCAGACCTTCGGTATCAGCTCGGGCACGCTCGGCTGCACGCAGAACGGGGTCGTGCGGCCGCCCACCAAGGTGCGCGTGCTGCTGATGTCGAGTCTCGACAACCTTGCGGTCGACGCCGCGCGCGGCGATGGCGAGACGCTGGAATCCCTGGCGAGTGCTCTGGCGGTCCAAGAGCGGGACAAGGCCCGCTTCTTTGTCGCGCTGCAGGACAACTTCGTGCGCATCTTCCCGAGCGAGAACGTCACGGCGGACGAGGTGTTCGTAGCAATAAATGCCGTGCTGGCGGAGGACCCGATCCTCAGCCGGTACGCTGTCGCCTGACCTCTGCCGGGAGGCGTCATTCAGGCGAGGCGGCTGGCCTGCCTCGCCCTGCTCGTTCTGGTCATCGCGCGGGCCAGCGCGCCGGCCGCCGCGGCTGACCCGGACTCATATCTCGCCGAGCTGATCGCGCGCGCTCGCGCCGAGCGTCTGGCCGAGCGGCGCGAATGGCTCGACCTCGGGCACTACCGGCCCGACCTCCTGGGCGCCGGCTGGACCAGCCTGATCGACAGCCCGCAGTTCTTCACCGCCGCCAACGGCAAGACGAATCCCGCGGCCGAGCTCGAGGCGACGCTCGCCGCCTTCTTCGCTCCGCCCTCCGCCGATCCGACGAGACAGCATCCGCAGTGCGCGTTGGTCGCCCGCTTCCGCTGGCTGCAAGCCCAGCTCGGCTGGGTTCCCGGGCGAGTGGCGGAACAGCGCTGTCCGGAGTTCGCAGCCTGGCTCGCGACGATCGATGCCGAACGGGTCACCCTGATCTTCCCGGCGGCGTACATGAACAATCCTTCCTCGATGTTCGGCCACACGTTCCTGCGCTTCGATCGTGCCGGGCAGGACGAGCGGACGCGGCTGCTGTCGTACGCGGTGAACTACGGCGCGGCGGTGGACGACGACAACGGCCTGCGCTTTGCGATCTACGGTCTCACCGGTGGTTATACCGGCACCTACTCGGTCATGCCGTATAACCAGCTGGTGCGCAGATATTCGGATTATGAGAACCGCGACATCTGGGAATACCAGCTGAACCTGACCGCCGCCGAGGTACGGCGGCTGCTCGAGCACCTGTGGGAGCTGCAGAGCAATTACGCCGACTACTACTTCTTCGATGAGAACTGCTCGTATCAGCTGCTGTTCCTCCTGGACGTTGCGCGGCCGGGCCTCGCGCTGACCGACCGGTTCCAGGTGTACGCGATACCGGTCGACACGACCCGCGCCGTGGTCGACCAACCAGGGCTGCTCCGCGGCGCGGTTTTTCGCCCATCGAGCCGCACCCGGATCGAGCAGGGCCTACGCACCCTGGATCCGAGCGAGCGGGCGCTGGTCAACCGGCTCGCGGACGGGGAGCTCGCGCCGGATGCGGCCGAGCTGCAGGCCCTGCCCGCGCCGCGGCGCGCCGCGGTGCTCGAGCTGGCGGCGGACTTTCTCACCTATCGTCTGCGCACCGGCGAGGAGGCGCGCGATAATGCCGCGGCCATGGCTTGGCGTCTGCTCGCCGCGCGCAGCCAGATCGCCGCCGCGACTGCCTCGCCGGCGCTGCTCGAGCCGTCGGTGCGGCCCGATCAGGGCCACGAATCGGCGCGTGCGGCGCTCGGCATCGGCGCGCGTGACGGCAGACTGTTCCAGTCTGTCCGCCTGCGCCCGGGCTATCACCAGCTCGTGGACCCCGAGGCTGGCTACCTGCGGGGCGCGGAGATCGATTTCCTCGACCTCGAGCTGCGCCGCTACGCGGGCGACTCTGCCCCGATCATTGATTCGCTGACCGCCGTTGGCATTCGCTCGCTGTCGCCGCGGAATGAGCTGTTCAAGCCGCTGTCGTGGCGGCTCGGCGGCGGGATGGAGCGCTTTCGGCCGCGCGCCGATGATGAGAAGGGCGAGCTTGTCGCCGCGCTCTGGGGGGGCGCCGGCCTCGCCGAGGATCTCGGGCAGGGGGCGCTCGGCAGCCTGATGCTCGAGGCGGAGCTCGGCGCCGGCGCGGACTGCCCGGACAGCTGCTTCGCCGCGCTCGGCCCCGCGTTCACCCTGGTCTGGCCGGCGACCGAGCGCTGGAAGCTCCTGCTCGATGCCGGCGCGCAGATCCTCATGAGCGATCATGTCGAGCCAGGCTTTGACGTCGGCCTGGCTCAGAGCTACGCGCTCGGCCGCAACTTCGCGCTCGAGCTAGATATCTCGGTCGAAGACGACGGCGCCGGCGCCCAGGCGGAATGGTCGACCTCGCTGCTCTGGTACTTCTGATCCGCGCCTTGCCCGTGCTGGGCGGGCTGGCGCTGGCGCTTGGCGGCTGTACGGGGGTGATCTTCCAGCCCATGCACCAGCTGGTCCTGACGCCGGACCAGATCGGCCTGGAGTACGAGGAGGTCGAGTTCACCGCGGCGGACGGCGTGCGCCTGCACGGCTGGTTTCTGCCGGCGCGCGGGCCGCGGCGCGGCAGCATCCTGTTCCTGCACGGCAACGCAGAGAACATCAGCACCCACCTCGCGAGCGCCGCGTGGCTGCCGGGGGACGGCTTCGATGTGCTGCTGTTCGACTATCGCGGCTATGGCCGATCCGACGGCAGCCCGAGCCTTCCCGGCCTGCACCTCGACTTCGAGGCGGCGCTCGAGGCTCTGCTCGCCCGTCCAAAGACCGATCCGGACCGGGTGGTCGTGTTCGGCCAGAGCCTCGGCGGATCGCTCGCGATCACCGCGCTCGCCGCCTCGCCCCGACGCCAGCAGGTGCGCGCGCTGATCGTCGAGGGCGCGTTCACCAGCTATCGGGCATTGGCCCGGGAAAAGCTCGCCGGATTCTGGCTCACCTGGCCTCTGCAGGCGCCGCTCGGCCTGACCATCGACGACCGTTATCGGCCGATCGATGTCATCGACGAGCTCGCGCCGCTGCCGGTCCTGATCGTGCACGGCGAGGCTGACCGGATCGTGCCGCCGGACCACGCCATCGCGCTGTACAAGGCGGCGCGCCCGCCCAAAACGCTGTGGCTGGTCCCGGGCGCCGGCCACATCGCGGCCTTCACGACCGCGACCAACCGCGCCGAGCTCGTGGACTATCTGAGCCAGATCCTCCCGAGCGCTGATGCCGAGGTCGTTGCTCTTCCAGCTGAGCAGGCGGAGGTGCCCGAGGAACGTGTGGCACGGTGATGCCCCTGCGCCTCGCTCAGTCTGGTCAGCCTGGCTCCTCGCCGCCCTTGGGGCCCCAGAACACGACCCAGGTGGCAAAACCGTCGGTGAAGTCCTCGAAGCGGTGGATCCAGCCGGCCGGCGCAAAGATGGCATCGCCCGGACCGACGGACCGGCGCTCGAGCGTGGCTTCGTCCCGGCCGAGCGCGAACGTGCCCGAGCCCGCGACCACCATGTAGATCTCGTCCTGGGCGTGCGGCGTCTGGAGATCGCGGCCGCGCGGCGCGTAATAGCGCAGCGTCATCGTGCCGTGCTGCATGAGCAGGGCCGAACGCGCGCCTTCCGGAATCGGCGCCGCCTTGGCTTCGGCGAGCGTCACCAGCCAGCGGTCCATCTGCAGCCCTCCCTCAATCGTGCGGACACACGCTCGGATCGGCGTAACAATGAGCGAGCGCGCATTGCTCGTCACCCCTGGAATGCGATTCGAAAACTGCTGGCCGACAACCCCGCCGGCGCCGCCCTGATCCGGCGTGACGGCTTCGCATCGCCAGCAACACCAGTCCGCGGATCGGCCGAGTTTCGCTCCGAGTGGGTTTGTCGCGCCAGGGCGATCGGAGCTAAAAGCATGCGCGAGCTTGCCGGACATCGCGGGAGGGAAAGCATATGCGTCTGCACCACAACATGGCGTCGCCGTACGTGCGCAAGGTCATGGCCGTGGCGATCGAGACTGGGCTGGATCACCGGCTCGAGCCGATTAGCCGGATCTTCACCCCGATCAAACCGGACGCGGACCTGCTCGAAGACAACCCGCTCGGCAAGATCCCCTGCCTCGTCACCGACGATGGCGCCGTGCTCTACGACTCGCCGGTGATCTGCGAGTATCTGGACAGCCTCCATGACCGGCCGAAGATGTTCCCGGCTGGTCCGGGGCGCTGGACGGCGCTGCGCCGCCAGGCCGAGGGGGATGGCATCCTCGATGCCGCGCTGCTCGTCCGCTACGAGACTTTCCTGCGCCCGCAGGAGCGCCGCTGGCCGGAGTGGGTGGACGACCAGAAGCAGAAGTTTCGCCGCGCCCTGGATGCACTCGAAACCGAGGCCGAGACGTTCGGCGACACGGTCGACATCGGCACCATCACGATTGGCTGCGCGCTCGGCTATCTCGACTTCCGCTACGCCGACGAGGGCTGGCGCACGACCCGGCCGACGCTCGCCGCCTGGTTCGAACCGTTCGCGCAACGGCCGTCGATGGCCCGGACCGCACCGGTCGAGATCTGGTGACGATCTGGCGCCAACAGTCTTGATGAGGGCGACGCGCTGACGGCAGCCCTGGCATCCTGCCCGGGTTTCGAGTCCGGCGGCCCCGCCGCGCCGGGACCGAGCGGGCGCCGCTCGGGTTGGTCCGGTGGTTCGCGCCGCTCGGGTTCGTTCGGTGGCTCGCGGGAGTCTGCTGCGGGCCGTTCGGGTCCAGGCCCATCTGGAATAATACCCTAACCGCGTCGCCGTGACCACCGCGATGTAAACCTTGCCGATCTTGTCCTGCCGATGCGGCCCGGAGATGACGGGCCAGGGGCCGGCGCATCGCTGGTCAGGCCCCGGGTCGCGCGACACACTTGTGAAGACGGGTAGATCGCCCAGCTCCTGCCACGTGCCGCAACCAAACCATCATTTCCGACGTGGAACTTCGGCCGGTGATTCTCGTTTTTGCGGTGGAGTATGCGAATGCGACGTGGCAATCGGGAATGAGGGGTGAAAGGAGAAACCCATGGGTCGCGGAATCCTGCTCTGGCTGCTCGGCGTGCCGATCCCGATCATCATCCTGATCCTGTTGTTCTGGCGCTAGGAGGAAAAGGGTGACGCACGCCGTTTCCCAAGTCGAGGTCGTCGCCGCCGGCCGGGTGCCGGAAGAGTCATCCGGAAGCGCCACGAGCTGGGGCGCGGTGATCGCGGGCGGGGTCGCCGCGGCAGCCGCAACCTTGGTGCTCATGCTGGTCGGCGCAGGCCTCGGGCTCACCTTGATCTCGCCGTTCCCTAGCGCGGGCGCGTCGATCGCAGCGGTAACGGCTTCGACGGCGATTTGGCTGATCGTGATGCAGTGGCTGTCGGCCCTGCTCGGCGGCTACGTCGCCGGCCGGCTGCGGACCAAATGGGTCAATCTGCACACGGATGAAGTCTTCTTCCGCGATACCGCGCACGGCTTCCTCGCCTGGGCGCTCGCGACGCTGCTGGTCGCTGGACTGCTGACCTCGACCGTCTCCGCGATCATCGGCACCGGGGTTCAGGCTGCCTCGACCGTCGCGAGCGGCGCCGCGATGGGCGGAGCCGCGGCGGCCGGGTCGGCGGACGGCAACATGACGGCCTATTTCGTCGATACCCTGCTCCGGCCCGCCGATCCGGCGCGACCGGTCGAGGGCGGGAGCGAGGCTTCTGCCGAAGTCACGCGGATCCTGCTGGCCGGCGCCGCGTCCGGCGAAATCGCAGCCGAAGATCGCGCGTACCTCGAACAGCTCATCGCGGCGCGCACCGGCCTGACACCGGACGACGCGAAGACGCGCGTGGACGCCGTGCTGAAGCGGGCGGACCAGGCGGCTCAGCAGGCCCGAGAGGCCGCCGAGACGGCACGCAAGGCCGGAGCGACTTTCGCGCTGCTGGGTGCCCTGTCGCTGCTGATCGGCGCGTTCATCGCGAGCGCCGCAGCAGCGTTCGGCGGTCGCCTGCGCGACGACAACGAAGGCGCTCTCGACCTCAGATCGTGAACGCCACGGCGGCGCGCCTTTGGTCGGGCGACGTCGCGGGTGCAAGGCGGATCAGCGCCGGGCCGGGTCGCGGCCTGGGGCGCCACCGGGTATGCCGCGATCACGGATGACGATGGGTCCCCCACGGCACAAAGGTACAAGAACACCGCCCCGACGGGTGGCCCTTCCCGCTCCAAGCTCACGTTGCGCACGCTGCAGTCTTCAAAGACAGTACTAATAGCGGTACCGCCGGACCACGCAGCGACGAGCGGGTGGCGCCCAGGTCGGTATGCAACGGAGCCTGCCATGAGATGGCGGCACAGCGTGATGCGGAGGAAGGTCGCACCGCTTCTGATCGGCATCGCCCTGGCCCTGTCCGGCTGCGCGCAGACGCCCTACCAACGCATCGTTGCGATCGACCCGGGCCATGGCGGGGTTGACCCCGGCGCCATCGGCGGGACCGTTCTGGAGAAGGAGGTCGCGCTGCGCACCGGCCTGGCCTTGCGCAACAGGCTCGAGGCGACCGGGCACTATCGGGTGATCATGACCCGCGACGACGACCGCTTCGTCGAACTGCGCGATCGACTGCAGATCGCCAGGCAGAGCCAGGCCGAGTTGTTCGTCTCCCTGCACGCGGACAATCTGGTGAGCGCGCCCTGGGTCAGTGGCGCATCCGTCTACACGCTGTCCGAGCCGGCCGTGAACGGCGCGCCCGCGCCGCTGGTGGCCAAGGAGAATGCCGCCCAGGGCGTGGCCAGGATTGGACTGTCGAAGCGCGACGACGTTGTGCGGGAACACCTGATCGATCTGGCTCCGCGCGGCGGCAACCATCAATCGATCAGGCTCGCGGAGCTGCTGGTCGAGGAGCTGAATGGCGCCACCCGGATGGCCAAGCAACGGCCCGCGCAGGCGGGCTTCGTGGTGCTCCGATCGCCGGACATGCCATCCGTGCTGATCGAGCTCGGTTATCTGTCGAATCCGATCGATGAGCGGGCGCTCGCGAACGAGGCCCACATTGCCCGGCTCGCCGACGCGATGGCGCGGGCCGTCGATGTCTATTTTGGCGTGGAGCGATCCTGACGACGGGCGCCTGACGCTTCCTTCTCGGACAACATCGCCCGGCAATCGTCGAAGCGTCGCCCAAACTTCCGCCGCTCGAAAATCGACAAGTGCGCCGACGCCCGACAAGTTCTGCAGGCAATTGGTACGGTGATGGCGGCGCGAACCGGATGGGCCGCTCTATCGCCAAGGGCGCCGGCCCCTGCGAACACGCTGCGCTCGAGCGGGCGAGAATGCCCGCAACGGAGCCAACCCGCGCCGTGGCCGGAGGGATTGCGGCGGTTGCGATGTGGGCGTGATCGAGCCCGACGGACCGGGTCGGTCAGGCGCGGCGGCTCGGTCGACCACGCTCATGGTATCGACATGGCCGTCCGACATGCCCATCGCGCCGTTGTCGGCGGTCCGCGCAGGCGCGCGGCCGGGCGTGATCGCGATGGTTTCGAGCCGCAGTCCGACCGCCCGGCATAGGTCACGGCCGCTGCCACCGACTTTGATAATCATTGGATAGTTGGCGGAGGGAGCAGTCAGGAGCGAATCGCGCTCTGGCATTTCCCTGTTAGGCAGGGAAAATACAGGGAATTCCAACTTTCCGGCGTCAAACACCCCTGATTTGGCCCGCGCAAAACGCGCAGAATTCCTCGTGACTGAGGTTCAATTCCCTGCAGATCCGAACAGGGGAATTTGCCCGAGAGAACAGCGTAAGCCATCGTTCGGAACAGGGATCGAAGCCGGCTGAGATGAAGGAGCCGGGATTTCACCGTGCAACGTTCAGATTATGAGTCGCGGTGTAACCTTGTTCTGGCCGATCACGCGGTTTCCCAAGCGGTCGCTGATCAGATGCTGGAGGAGCAGATGGTGATGGACGGCGCCCGGGTTGCCTCCCATCGAGCGCGCGCGGCCGCCCTCCTTGCCTCAGTGGTGCGCGCGACCACAAGCTCCTTTAGCGCGTGCAGCGAGTTGATCTGCCCGTGCCGGCCATACCCATAGCCGCCGCCCGCGTTGCTCATCGAGCCAACGCTGAAGCATTTGGCCTCGGGCAAGGCCAGCCACCGCCGCGCCGTGGACTCGGATACGCCCCAGAGCTGGGCGATCCTGCATAGCCCATAGAGTACTTCCTCGTCACGCAGGCGGTTCATCCTCGCTCAATGCAAATGGAAGGGTTGCCGCCTCCCAGCTGATGGCCGACGTGCCCTTATGGACGAAGCCAATATCCGGCAGACGGGCTCGTTCCGCAAGCCGCCCGCGGGGAACGATGCCCTGGCAGGGCCAACAACGTGACCGAGCAGCTGAGCATCGCCTATCGTCCGCTGGCCGAGCTCAAGGCGCACCCGGGCAACCCGCGCACGCACTCGCCGAAGCAGATCCGGCAGATCGCCCGCAGCATCGAGCAGTTCGGCTTCAACAATCCGATTCTGTTGGACCAGGAGGACCGCGTCCTGGCGGGCCATGCCGGCTCGCGGCGGCGAGGCTCCTCGGCATGGCGCAGGTGCCGACGATCCGCCTGGCAGAGATGAGCGAGGCGCAAAAGCGCGCCTACGCGCTCGCCGACAACTGGCTGGCCGAGGCCGCCGGCTGGGACCGCGAGTTGCTGGCGGTGGAGCTGCGCTACATCACCGCGCTCGAGCTGGACTTCGACCTCGAGGTGACCGGGTTCGAGATGGCCGAGATCGATCTTCTGCTCGAACCGTCCGGCGGTGAGCAGGACATTTTGGACCGCCTGCCCGAGGCTGACGGCCCGCCGGTCACCGCGCCGGGTGACCTGTGGTGCTTGGGCCGGCACCGCATGCTGTGCGCTGACGCCACCAGCGCTGCCGCCTTCGAGCGGGTATGGCGGTCAAGGCGGCGCAGCTGGTGTTCACCGATCGGCCACAGGACTTCATCGTCGTGTCGAGCCAGGCCGCCCTGGCCTGAGAAGCGCCGTTCGGGCCGCACGATGATATCCGCACCGCCTTCTAGGTGGCGCTCCTGAGTAGCGGGCTTGCGCTCCCCTGGCGAGGCTAGGGCGCACGCCTGGTGACCGCAACCTGCGCTGCGACTATATGAACGAGGCCCCGCGTGCTCGACGAGCTCGCCTGCCGCCACGGGCTACCGGAGGAGATCGCCATGGACAACGGTCCGAAGTTCACCGGCCGCGCGCTGTTCGCTTGGTCGGCGCGGACCGGCGTGCGGCTACGCTTCATCCAGTCCGGCAAGCCGACCCAAAACGTGTTCGTGGAGAGCTTCATCGGCCGCTTCCGGGACGAATGCCTGAACCAGCACTGGTTTCGGCTCGCTCGCCGAAGCCGCGCGGATCATCGAGGCTTGGCGCCAGCACTACAACCGCGAGCGCCCCCACAGCGCGCTCGGCGTACGAGGCGCCGGCGCGGTTCGCGCGCCGGCTCGGCGCGCTCGGACTCGATGCAGGCCCGCGCCCCTCGCCGGCGCTCGCTCCAGCACCGAGCCCATGCTAAGACATCAACGACTCACCTCCGCCGTGGACCTAACTTCGGCGCAAGGCCAGCCAGACACGCACCCAATCGTAATGCGCCACCCAATCCGTCCCGGTAAGCAATGATCACGGGCTCCTGCTTAGAGTCACCCAGCGAGAACACGGATTGTAGTCGCCCTCAAATTCTCACGGGCGCTGCCAGACGCGCACCCAGTCCACGTTCATCGGGTAACCGCCATCCGAGCCAAGCATGATCCCTAGACGCTCGTCATCACAGGTAGCCAGCCACGGGTACCGCGTAAAGCTCCTCGTCTCTACCAGGACATTGTCTCGATGCACCTCGTGGCGGTTACCTGGCAGCCACAAAAGCCCATAAACGTGGTAGGCGTTCCAGTCATAGCCCGCCGGACAGTTAAGGATGCCGGGGATGATATCGTTCCTGGTCTGCCCCGGACTTGCCCATTCGTGCGCGCCGCTCGTGTAGCTATTAGGCAGCTCGTCCGGGATCTTCTCGAAGAAGTCCAGCTCGAAAAAGTCAGTGTAGATGCCGCCCCACATAGTCTTGCTGGAGTTGGACCAAAACGCGGGCCATCCGTCAGCTGACGGGCTCGGGTCCGTTTGCGGGCACTTTATCCGAGCCTCGAAATAGGCGCCATTAGCTGCGTCATACCCAATCCACGTGTTCCCGGATTGCCCACAGGTCGTGTTCAATCCGTTATTCGTGGTAAAGGTACCCGTGTTGTTGATCGTGAGGACGCTGTTCGCCACACTGAAGGCGGACACCGGCATCACCGGATACCCGAATGGTCTGAAGCGATAGAAGTTGAAGCCCGGCTGGCGCGAGTCGGCCATGTCGATGCCGCCGGTGCCGTTGAAGTCTTCTTCAAAGGCTAGCCTTGTGTAGCCAACCGCCGCCGCTCCAGGAGGAGGGCTCAGGCCACCGACACTAACCCGCACCGTCGCACTCATGCTACTGCCACCTCGTATCGAAACAGGTCATTCCCGGAGAACCCACTGGGCGGTGTGTACGTGACCCTCTTGCCATCCGCGGCTATGGCCACGATGCCCCCGCGATCGGACGGTGATTGGACTGACGAGACGATCAGATTACGACCCAGCGGGTCGCTGTCGTTGGCCAGCACGTCGACCGTGACCGGCGTGTTCATCGGTGTGCTTGCCGTGTCGTCATTCGCCACGGGCACCGCCACGTCGCTCTCGACCACGAGAGGAAGCGAGAGGGAGTTGTTCGCCTCGTTCTGTTCGAGGATCGTGCTCGCCGGATCAGCGCGCGCTTCGATCATGATGGTGCCAGCGGTCGCTGGCGTCCAGCTGGCGGCGGCCACCACGGTGGCGCTCGTCTTCCTGGACACGCCTGCGATGAAGGTAGCCGATGCGACCACCGTGCCATTCGCCCGCCACTCGATCAGCAGCGGTTGGCGCGGCGACAGGGCCGCGCCTCCATCGTTGCGGATAGTCGTCATGAACAACACTTCGTTTCCCACGAAGACCGGGGCATTGCTCCAGGAGACTCCGGCGTCCTCGCTCCAACTCATAGCCGTGATGGTCAGATCCGCTCGTCTCTGGGGTGGTGCCGTAAGGCCCGCAAACGAACCGAGAGCGGTAGCGGACGCCGCAAGGGCCGACGTTGCAAAGGTGCGCTTCGTCATCATCATGGGCGTACCATCAGCTGCTTTTTGTTCTGACCCGGGTTTGCCTTCTTTGGGCCGATCTTGGCCATGATTGCCGGATCGGCCCGGGCCGCCGGAACGTAAGCCGGGCCGATTGCAACAACCAGAGCGGAGAAAGTGGCGAGGGATTTCAACCATGGAGCGAGCTTCATGTAGTCTCCCTTGCAAACCGGAGGATCAAGACCGCTCCCGAAAGAGCAATCTCCCTTCGGCTACCAGCGACGCTCTGTTCTAACGGCTTTGCCTAGAGCGGGGATCAGAACTCAGCCTTTCGATAGGCGCAGGGGCCACAGTAGTCTGAAGACCTCGTCCTTTCTATCCCAACCCATAGTTTGGGCAGCAGCAATATAGGCTGAAATTTGATTGTCAAGAAGAGATTGTATGCTGATTCCTTTCAAGAAATAGATGCAAATACAATTTATGTTTGCGCCAAATTGAAATATTATATGCGGTCAATTTAGCGCAATCCTCCCCGAGTCTCGGTGGCGGTACACAGGTCCGGTCCTG
This sequence comes from Pseudomonadota bacterium, assembly GCA_046732855.1. GTDB lineage: Bacteria > Pseudomonadota > Alphaproteobacteria > Geminicoccales > Geminicoccaceae > JBKPNX01. The sequence continues at coordinate 2,929 of JBKPNX010000228.1, read as the reverse complement.
GCTAAGGCTGTTGAGGAAGTCGGATTGGACGCGAGATCTGGGTCCGGCTCTGGACGGGCGGGAGTGTGTTTGCCGCCTGAGCCGATCGGCTGAGGAGGTGCGTGGTCAATTGAGAAGGTTGTACCATGGACTTCGTCGCTGCCTTGCGCCGGCTCAAGGCCACGCCGGACAGGGCGCAGAACCTCTCCGGGCGGAGCTCACGCATCGACCGCCGGACGGTGCGCCACCCCGGCTATTTGACAGCCAGCGGGCGCGCAAGCGGATCGAGGAGGCGTTCGCCGGGATCAAGACATCGCCGGCCAGGCCAAGACCAGCTTCCGCGGCACTGCCCGGGTTTACGAAGACCAACTCGACGTAAAGGCGAAAAGGCTCTACACGGCTCTGCGGAGCGTCGTTGCGCTTACGTGAGCTGCGTATGGCCGCAGGGCTGAGCCAGCAGATCGTCGCAGATTTGATCGGCGTAACCTACCAGCATTCATAATCAGGAGGACGGCACGCACCGCATCAGCGTGGCGCGCCGTACTACATTAGCCGGGTGCTCGGGGCCGACGTCGGTGCTTTCTTCGAAGGCAATGCCCGCGGCTCATGGGCAGGAGCCGACTCCTAAACAGGACCTGTGCCTCGATCTAGCCGAAATTTTCGCGCGATCCGCAACGCCAAGCACCGCGAGACGATTTGCCTGCTGAGGAGGATTGGTGCGCCGCGCCGGCACGCCCGACCCGCTCGACGACGTAGTGGGCTAGTTTTTCATTCGCCGCGACTGGCGGGGGCTGTCGGGAGGGGCGCCCCGGCTTCCGCTTGGAGAACTTTGAGTAGCATATACGGTGGTAGTTTTTCCGTTGAAGACAGCAGGTGTACCATATAGTACACTGCTATATTCCCGTTTGCAGGGCAGTCGGACCATGAACATCACATTGAGCCACGACGCCGCAGCGCAGATCAGGCATGCATTGGTCGCAGCGTTGCACGCTATTGTCGGCGGCCTGCGGGAGGTATCGAGCCCAGGCCAGAAGACGCGCAAGCAGGAAACACAGCTGCGCGAGGCTATCAGGCTGCTCGACCAACAATACGAATCCGTCGCGTTCCAAGATGCTTTGTTGGCCACGCCATCGCACTCGCTTGCCGACCTCGAGGCAGTGCTGGGCCTAGCCCTGGCATGCGCTCGCAACCAGATCTGCACTGATCCGAGCAACGCCGGGTACGACAGCTATCAGGCCCAAGGTCTAGAGCTGCTCGAACAATTTCACACTGATGTACGACAGATTCTGTCCGGCAACACCACACTGCAGCAGGCGTGACCGAGGAGTGATTTCGAAAGCTTTTAGGCGTTGCATGGTCAGAAGCGATTGAGATCGAGCTGGTTGGGTGCCCATCGCGAACAAACTCGACAAATTTGCGCGCTTTTACGTCCGCTTCGGGTCTTGGCTGTGTGAGCGGTGTACTGCGGGCCGCCATGGACCTGCCGATTCCATGACCAGGGCGTGCGGGTGTAGTAAGAGCCGGTCTGCTTGCGCTCGCTGCCGGCGACCAGATCGAAGGTGCACTTCTCAAGGCCGGCGTGCGGGTGGAACTCGAGCAGGCCCTCGTTACACCGAGCCCCAGCTCCTCGACATCCAGGTCGGCGTAGTTGACCCCGGCGGCGCACGCCGCGCTAGTTGGCCCGGCTACGGCCCTCGAGCGTGTCCTCGAACGTGGAGAGTTGGAACAGCGCACGCAGGAGGTCCTCGTTGGGCAGGCCGCCTGCCCAGCTCGGCGCAGGCGAGCGGACCCAACAGCTCGCCGTCCCGCGCGGTTAGCCCGAGCATCGCGGCGTGGTGCTCGTTGCGGAAGAGGAGGAAGATCTGCTTGAGGCCTTCGAACAGCTCGCTGTGGCAGACGCCGGTGAAGCGGCGCTCGCCGAGCTGGCGTAGGCGGGTAATGCTGTACCAGTCGATTTAGATGCGCCGGCGCGCGACGTTGTCGTGGTCCGGCACGAGCAGCAGCGTGTGCTCCTCGGCGACCATGAGGAACAGGAGCCGGTACCCCAGGCGGAGCAGCTGGCGGTAGTATTCGGTCTCGTCGGTGCGGTCCGCGTGATAGGATTTATCCACCTTCAATGGTTCTTCTAACCGAGGATTCAATCCTAATTTCTTTGGTTTACACGTACAGTAGAGTTACCTGGACGAACAAAATTCAATTAAATTTAGCTAAAATGGCCCTATTCGGGAGTTTCCCGGCAGTTTGGGATTGATATAGTCTAGGGCGGACATGACGGGCACCGGTGTCGTGACGAGCACCGGGTAGAGTGAAAGTCGCGTCCGCACAAAACGGAATCAGCCATGCCCGGCCTACAGGGCCTCATGGCGGGGGAGCGCACGAAATGAAGGCAAACGTCGTTGCAATGGCTTCGCGCCCGGGACCTGGATACAGGGGGCCTCGGCAGCCGCGGGCTCAGGATATCGACCGCCACATCGGAGCGCGGGTGCGTCAGCGACGGGTGATGAATGGTCTCACGCAGCAGGCGCTGGCAGACCTGATTGGCGTCACCTATCAGCAGGCGCACAAATACGAGAATGGTGCGAACAGGATTGCCGCAGGCCGACTCTACACTATCGCGCAGGTGCTTGGCGTCGAGGTGGGATACTTTTTCGAGGGCCTGCAGGGCGCGCCGTCGACGAACCAGACGCTCCAGCAGCGCGTATTCCTGGATCTGGCGCGCAACTTCAGGAGCATCCGGGCACGCAAACACCAGGAGGCGATTTGCCTGCTCACGCGCATCCTGGCAAACCTCGAGACCGCGTCCGAGACCGATGCTTGGGACGTGCTGCCCGAATTGACTGGAAGCGCGTGATATCCTATTGCGAGCGGGCAAAAAGGGAGCCAAGACACAGGCCTGTCCCCGGGTGTGCTTTGAGGAGTCCGGCTCGGCCAGAAGGGCGCCGACCACGAG
>JBKPNX010000227.1:0-39658 GCA_046732855.1 Pseudomonadota bacterium | reverse complement strand
GATCTGCTCGGTCTTGCACCCGCAGATCCGGCGCGCGTCCTCGGCGTCGTAGGCGGACAGGCCCTTGGCGATGTCGCTGCCGTCGGGATCGCGCACGATCACGGCGTCGCCCCGCCCGAACGCGCCTTCGACCGCGAGCACGCCGGCGGGCAGCAGGCTGCTGCCGCGGCGCAGCGCCCGCGCCGCGCCGCCGTCGATGCGCACCACGCCCATCGCGGCGAGCGCACCCGCGATCCATTCCTTGCGTGCCCGGCGCGGCGTCGCCCGGGGGAGGAAGCGGGTGCACGGGCCGCCTTCGGCGAGGCGCGCCAGCGGCCGTGACGCAAAGCCCGGGGCGATGATCACGGCACAGCCGGCGCGGGTCGCGATGCGCGCGGCGACAAGCTTGCTTTCCATGCCGCCGGTGCCCGCCGGCGAGCCCGCGCCGCCCGCCATCGCCTCGATCTCCGGCGTGATCTCGGCGACCTCCCCGAGCCGCACCGCGGTGGGATCGCGCGCCGGATCGGCGGTGTACAGGCCATCCACATCCGACAGGAGGATCAGCTGATCGGCGCTCGCCATGACCGCGACGCGCGCCGACAGCCGGTCGTTGTCGCCGAAGCGGATCTCGTTGGTCGCCACCGTGTCGTTCTCGTTGACCACCGCCACCACGCCGAGCTTGAGCAGCGCCTCGATCGTCGCCCGCGCGTTCAAGTAGCGGCGGCGGCTTTCGGTATCGCCGAGCGTGAGCAGCAGTTGCGCGGTCGGCAGGCCGTGCTGCGCCAGGCTCTCCTGGTAGGCATGCGCCAGATTGATCTGGCCGACCGCCGCGGCCGCCTGCTTGTCCTCGAGCCTGAGCACGCGCGCCCTGAGCCCGAGCGCCGCCCGGCCGAGCGCGATCGCGCCCGAGGTGACCACGATCACTTCCTGGCCCTGATTGCGGCAGGCCGCGAGATCGGCCGCGAGGCCATCGAGCCAGTCGCGGCGCAGGCGGCCCGCACCGTCGACCAGGAGCGCCGAGCCGATCTTGACCACGAGCCGGCGGGCGCTCACGCGAGCACCTCCGCGCGCGCCGCCCGGATCTCCGCGTGCGCCGCGCGCAGCACCGGATCCAAGCCGCGGCGCGCAACGCCGGAGGTCAGGAACACCGGCCGCCCGGCCGCCTCTCGCAGCGCCTCGGCCTTGGCCGCGACCGCATCGTCGCCGAGCGCATCAATTTTGTTGAGGCAGACCAGCTCCGGCCGGCGGGCGAGGTCAACCTGGTACGCGGCGAGCTCGCGGCGGACCGTGTGGTAGGCGTCGGCGACTTCGGCCAGCGTGGCGTCGACCAGGTGAAGCAGGACGCGGCAGCGCTCGATGTGGCCGAGAAAGCGGTCGCCCAGGCCGGCGCCTTCGTGCGCGCCCTCGATCAGGCCCGGGATGTCGGCGACGGTGAAGCGGTCGTGATCGATTGTCACCGTGCCTAGCTTGGGCCCGAGCGTGGTGAACGGGTAGTCGGCGATCTTGGGGCGCGCCCGCGACACCGCCGCAAGAAACGTGGATTTGCCGGCGTTGGGCAGACCGACCAGGCCGGCGTCCGCCAGCAGCTTGAGCCGCAGCCACAGCCAGCGCTCCTCGCCGGGCGCGCCGGGGGTGGACTGGCGCGGCGCGCGGTTGGTCGCGGATTTGAAGCGGCTGTTGCCGAAGCCGCCATCGCCGCCACGGGCCAGGATGATCGTCTGCTCCGGCCGCGTCAGGTCGGCGATCGCGGTCGCCCCGTCCTCGGCAAAGATCTGGGTGCCGAGCGGCAAGGCGAGCTCGATGTCGGCGCCGCTCGCCCCGGTGCGGTCCTTGCCCATGCCGTGCTGGCCGCGCTCCGCCCGGAAGTGCTGACGGTAGCGATAGTCGATCAGGGTGTTGAGCTCGGGATCGGCCCGCGCGATCACGTGGCCGCCACGCCCGCCGTCACCGCCATCCGGTCCGCCGCGCGGAATGAACTTCTCCCGCCGGAAGCTGACGCAGCCGTTGCCGCCATCGCCGCCGCGCACGTAGATCTTGACCTGGTCGAGGAAGCGCATCGGGCGCCCGGCCGTGCCTGATCCGTCAACAAAAAAGGGGAATGGCGCGCCATCCCCCTTGCGCGAGAGCTTGGGCGCCTATTCGGCGGCAGCGGTGCCCGGCACCACCGACACGTACGAGCGCCCGCCCCGGCCGGAGCCAAACTGCACCTGACCTTCGACCAGGGCGAACAGGGTATGATCGCGGCCGATCCCGACGTTGCGCCCGGGATGCCAGCGCGTGCCCCGCTGGCGGATGATGATGTTGCCGGGCAGCACGAACTGGCCGCCGAATTTCTTCACGCCGAGCCGCTTGCCTGCCGAGTCGCGCCCGTTGCGCGAGCTGCCGCCGGCCTTCTTGTGCGCCATCTCGTCTCTCCTCGAGCTCGGCTCACGCCACCGCGATGTCGCGGATGCGCAGAACCGTCTGGAACTGGCGATGACCGCGCCGACGCCGGTAGTTCTTGCGCCGCTTCTTCTTGAACACGATCACCTTGGGCCCTTTGCCCTGCTCCAGCACCTCGGCGGTGACCCGCGCGCCCTCGACCAGAGGGGCGCCGATCCTGGCCTCGCCGTCGGCCTGCTCGTCACCGATCATCAGCACCTGATCGAACGCGACGGTGTCGCCCACCTCGCCGTCCAGGCGCTCGATCTTGATCACCTGGCCGGAGGCCACCCGATACTGTTTTCCGCCGGTGCGGATCACTGCATACATGTCTGGACACGACCCAAGCGCCCGATGCGCAAAAACGCCCCCGCGCAGATAGCTGGCAGGAAGGGCTGGATATTAGTGGTGATCGGGCCGGTGTCAACGGCGCCGAATCGCAGCCGCACGGCCATGAGCCAGAGCGCTGGTTCCGGATGTTCTCTAGTGCGACGGTAGGCCGCGAGCATCGAACGGTACGCCCCGGATTGCTCGCTGAGGAGCGTCCTCCGCGCCCGCCGTGCATCACCTCAGCTTCGTTGCTCGCCAGCACCACTGCTTCCCGCCGAATAGTAAATAATGAAAAAGCGGACATCCTCCCGGTAAATGGCGCTGCGTGGTTGAAAGACAATAGCACATTCGGCGGCGCCGATTTTAACCTTTATTATAGTTTACTTTAACGAATTGTTGCTTTTCACAGTGATTTTCGATAACTTCGAGCCTTGCGAACGGAACGAGTGGCGGGTCAGTGGGGAGAGGGTGCCGTGGCGTATCCGGGCTCGAATGTGAGGAGCGCGACCGCGACGCCGAGCGATGTCGCCAACGCGGCGGCGCTGGCGGCCGATCTCGCGTGGGAACGCTACCAGGAACAGGCTGCCATCGCGTTTCGCGCCGGCGATCCGATCAACCCTCCGCGGCTGTGGGCGGCGGCGCTCGAGATCGCCGAAAAGCATTTCGGGCGCGGTGATCCACGCCTGGCGTCGAGCTTGACCAATCAGGCCCTGGCGATGCGCCGCCGGCGCCTTGATTACCAGGCGCAGAAGCTGTTCCGCGAAGCCTTGGAAGTGTGGGACGACAGCTGGCGCTGGATTCATCTGATGACCTCAAGCCGGCCGAGCAACGCCGCGCGCCACTCCGACCAGCTCGACGTGTACAGCCGGGACGCGCGCGCCTGGTTCAATGCGCTGGCGCGCCAGGGTCGCGCCGCGACTGTGACGCTCGAGCGGTCCGACGAGCCGCTGGGGCGCGGCCTTGACGAGTGGTTCGCGCTCAAGCCGGGTCGGATGAGCGATCTGCGCCGGCTGCTCGGCGCGGTGCTGCTGATCGCGCCAAAGCCGCGCGCGTAGTCCTGCCGCCGCGCGACGCGGGAGACAGGCTCGACCCCTCAGGGTGGACGGTTTGTGCTGCGCCGGGCAATCCTCATGGCGCGGTGCCAGAGCGCTGTCGCAAAAACCAGCAGGCCGAGCAGGCCGCCGCGCACGAACAGCACCGCGAGCACCAGCGCCAGGCCGACCCCGAACTGCCAGAACTCGGGGCTGAGCTTGGCCAGCTGATCCTCGAGCAGATAGTACACGGTCGCGCCCACGAACGCGCCGTACAGCCGCCCGACGCCGCCGAGGATCAGCACGATCAAGACGGTGCCGGAACGTGCAAAGCTCAACACGTCGAGCGTGACGAAGGCGTTCGCCTGGGCGAACAGACCCCCGGCCAGCCCAGCGATGCCCGCGGCGAGCGCGAACACCCTGAGCTTGGCGCGGAGCACGTCGCAGCCGATCGCGCGCATGCGCGCCTCGTTGTCGCGCAACCCCTGCAGCACCAGGCCGAAGGGGGAGTGGACGAGGCGCCGGCAGACAAGAAAGACGAGGAACAGCACGACAAGGCTGTAAACGTAGTAGTTGCGGCCGAACAGGTCGTTCTCGAACCGACCGAACAGCGGCGCCGGCGTGATGCCATAGAGGCCATCGAAACCTCCGGTCCAGGCCTCGAGCACGTTCGCGAGTTCCATCAGCATGATGCCGACGGCCAGCGTCAGCATGAGCAGCGCGAGCCCGCGGTAGCGCAGCAGCAGGAGACCCGAGAGCCAGCCGAAGGCGGCGGCGCCCACGCCCGCGAGCAAGAGACCCGTGATCGGCTCATGCCAGCCGGCATGGGCCGACAGCATCCCGGCGATGTACGCGCCGAGCCCGAAATAGGCGGCGTGGCCAAGCGTGACGATCCCCGCGTAGCCGAGGATCAGGTCGAGCGACAGGGCGAACAGGATAAGGATCAGTATCCGCGTGCCGAGGAACAGGTAATTCGGCAGGAAAAAGTAAGCGCCGAGCGCGAGCAGCCAGGGCAGCGTCTCCCCGGTCCGCCAGCGGTGGCGCGCAACCACGCTCGCCCGCGCCGCGCGCGCTGCGGCGCGCTCAGGCCCGCTGCCCGCGTCCGAACAGGCCATCCGGCCAGCGCAGCAGGAGCGCCACGGTCGCGATGTAGATGAAGAAGGCGCCGCCGTCCGGCCATAGATATTTGCCGGCGTTGTCCAGGGATCCCAGCAGCAGCGCTGCCGCGAACGTGCCCCAGAGGCTGCCGGCGCCCCCGACCGTGACCACGATCATGAAGAACACGAGATACTGGATGGCGAAGGTCGGCGACAGCCCGACCACCTCGACCGCGAGACCGCCGCCGACCGCGGCGAGGCCGCTGCCGCAGGCGAAGGTCCAGGTGAACAGCGCCTCGACGTCGATGCCGACCGACTGCGCCATGCGCCGGTTGTCGACCGCAGCGCGGATGCGTGCGCCGATCAGGGTGCGCTCGAACAGCAGCCACAGCGCCGCCATCAGACCGAGGCCGACCGCGATCAGGAACACGCGGTAGGCGGGGAACACGCGCCCGGCGAGCTCGATCTGGCCGCGCAGATGATCGGGTACCGCGATCCGTTGGGGGGACGGCCCATAGAAGAACGTGAACGCGGCCGTGGCCATGAACACGAGGCCGATCGAGAGCAGCACCTGATCGAGCTCGGAGGCGCGGTACAGGCGCGCGTACAGCACGCGCTCGAACAGCGCGCTGACGCTCCCGACCAGGAGAAACGCGAGCAGGAGCGCAGCGACGAACGGCACGCCGAGCGCCTGGGTCAGCGACACCATGGCGTAACCGCCGGCCATGGCGAACGCGCCGTGCGCGAGATTGATGAAGCCCATCAGGCCCATCGTGACCGACAGGCCGACCGCGATGATGAACAAGAGCATGCCGTAGGCGAGGCCGTCGAACAGGATGCTGATCAGGATCTGGCCCATGACGCCCTCAGCGGAGCCTGAGACCGACCGCTGCCCGACACGCAACCCGCGCAGCCGCTTGCCGAGCCAACATCAAACTGTTGAGGCCCTACCCGCTACGTCAATCCTCGGTCACTTCGAGGTTAGCTTTGCAGCGTTTGAGTGTCCACGGCGCGCGCACGCCCGCGTTCTGCCTTGCCGACCGCGATCATGGCCCGTCCCGCACGCCGGCGCGGGCGCGCACGTTGGCGGCGCGCAGCAGAGGCTGGCGGGTGATCTCGGAGTTGCGCTAGGGTAGATGTCGCCCCTATTCATTCATCAGGATACGCCCCGATGGCGACAGCAGATGGCCTATCTCAACGCGCCTTTTGAGCACGACATCTTTGTCAGCTATGCCCATGGGCGCGCGGAACGCCAAGGAGTCAAGGGGCTCAAGCACTGGTCCGAGCGCCTCAAGGAGGAGCTTGAGGGGGACATCGTTGAGTTCCTACCCGAGTTCGACACGCTCGACATCTTTATTGATCGGCAGCTTGATCCGACGCAGCCGCTGACCGAGCAGCTGCGAACCAAAGTCAGCCGCTCCGGGCTGCTGCTGGTCATCATGTCCGAGCGGTATCTGGCGTCCGCCTGGTGCCAGCGCGAGCGCGAGTGGTTCGAAGGGGAGGTCAAACGCCGCGGTATCGCAGGCGGCGTCGTCCTGGTGGTGCGCGTGCAGCCAACGGACCACAGCGTGTGGCCAGCCTGTCTCAAGGACGAGGACGGCCACGTGGTGCTCGGCTTCCCGTTCCACCCCCATCCCAGGAGCCCCGACGAGCTTGTGTATCCGCACGGCTGGCCCGAGCCGCTGCGCGATGAGCGGAAGCACCTGCCGTATTTCGAGGAGCTCGGCAAGCTCGCGACCATCGTCACTCAGAAGCTGCGCCAGCTGAAGCGGGCGCAGGAGCTCGAGGCCGTGGCCCGCCAACCCCGAGTCCAGATCCGGATCGAGGGCGAGCCGAACATCTACCTGCAAGCCCCGCTTTCGGCGGCGGCGGCCTGGAACCAGGCCAAAGCGCTCCTGGAGAGCGCCCATTGCAAGGTCCTGCCGGAAGCGCTGCCGCCGGTCCTCGCCGATCTCGCGGCCATGCAGGCGGCTCGTAAGGAGCGCCTCAGGATCCTGAGCAAGGAGGCGCACGCGCTCTGTCCGCTGCGCGCGCCACAGACCAATGGCATCGACCTCGAGATCGAGGCGATCGCGAACGACCGCATCGCTCTTCAGGCGTTCGACAAGGATCTGCCCTGCGTCATCATCGATCGCGGCGAGGGCGATCTGCCGAAGGCGCGCGAACTCGGCATCGACACCATCAAGACGCCGGACGACAACTGGCTACCGCAACTGCAGAGCTGGCTGCAGGGCGCCCTGGACCGCCCCGCATGAGGCCGCCGCTCGCCAGCCCCTATCCCGGCCTGCGGCCATTCCACAAGCACGAATGGCCGATCTTCTTCGGCCGCGAGCCGATGATCGATGCTGTGCTCGACCGGCTCGCCGAGACGCAGCTGGTGGTCGTCCACGGCAGCTCGGGCTGCGGCAAGTCCTCGCTGATCAAGGCGGGCGTGCTACCGCGCCTGGAGCAGGAGCACTCCCGCTACGGCGTGCCCTGGCGCACCGCCGAGATGCGCCCCGGCAGCTCGCCGTTGTGGAACCTCGCGACCGCGATCGCGCGCCTGCACGAGAAGCTGGAGGGCGACGCCGAGCCGACGCTCGAGACCACGCGCACGGTGCGGCGACTGCTGAACGGCGGCCGGGACGCGCTCGGCCGCGTCCGGGAACGCTATGGGCTGGGCAAGGACGGCAATGTCTGCCTCCTGCTCGACCAGTTCGAGGAGCTGTTCCGCTACGCCCGCGAGATCGGCCGCGAGGAAGCTGAGGCGCTGATCGAGGTGCTGCGTGGCTTCGAGCCCGGCGGTGACGGCGGCGGGCAGGGGCCGCCGCAGGGTCTCTACGCCATCCTCACCATGCGCTCCGATCACTTGGGCGACTGCGGCCATTTCGACGGATTCGCCGAGCTGGTCAACGCCACCCAGTACCTCCTGCCGCGGATCCGCGACGACGCTCTGCTGCGTGCGATCCGCGAGCCCGCACGGCTGTTCGGCGGCGAGGTCGCGCCGGACCTCGCGATTCGCCTGGTCGACGAGAGCCGCCTCGAGATCGACGGCCTGCCACTCGTCCAGCACGCCCTGATGCGCCTCTGGCGGCTGACGGCTGGTGCGCCGGATAATCCGTCTTGGCCACGCCCGAGCCCTATGACGGCGCTCAGCCCGGTCCTCACCTCTAAAGGCTACAGTGGGCTCGCGGCGCTGCTCTCCGAGCATGCCGAGGAAGTGTTGGCGGACGCCACGACCAAGGACCCACAGAGTGCGAAGGTTGCGGAATATCTCTTCCGCGCGATCACGGAGGTCGACGCCGAGGGCCGCGGCATAAGACGGCCGCAGCGGCTGTCCCAGCTTGTCGGGGTAACCGGCGGCAACCGTATGGTCCTGGAGCAGGTCGTCGAGCGTTTCTCCCGGCCCGATTGCGGCTTCCTGGTTCGATCTCCAGGCGACGATCCGATGATCGACATCGGCCATGAGGCGCTCATCCGATGCTGGAAGCGTCTAAGTGATCCCACAGTTGACAGCCTCACGGGACGCCCATTGGGGTGGCTTCCGCGAGAGCGCGACGATGGGCAAGTATGGCGCGCACTAGTCGTCACAATCGATCATGAATTTCTTAAACACAGCACAATACTAAAATGGTTTACTACAGTGCCGATAATTCGTGGTCTGCTTGATTCACGCCTCGATTGGTTTGACGATCTGCCAGGTGACAAATGGTCTGACAGACATGGAGGAGCGTGGACACTTGTAAGCAATTTTATGGACTTAGCTAGGAGACTGCGTCGATCACATATATTAGAGAAACGTGTTTCAATTGGAATCGTTGTATTGTCATTAATTTACATGGTCTTATTTTACATAGCTATGCTATCAAAGTTATCCAGCAACATCATTCCCATTTTGACTATAGCCATGGTAGTTATGACATTCTTATTTATGACTATGATTATTGTTAATCTGCTTCGGTTACGGCGTCACTATATCCGTTGCTTTGCGTCGAATGAGATGCCAAGTCTCGGTTCTGGAAACCAAATAAGCCGCGGCCCAAGTCTGGCCGCAGGTAGTTCGAATGATCCTAGATCAATGCCTTAGCTATTCGACCGTGCCGATTTTTCGCCCTTTGTCCGGCCGGCCGTTGGCGGAGGGGATTTCCAGGGGGCCCGGAGCCTCGAGGCAGCGGGCGGGCGCAGCCTCACTCGGCGCAGCGGCCGATCTTCTGCTCCTTGCACGGGTCCTTGACCTGCGGGATCACGTCGATCGTGCGCATCTTGAGGCGGCCGTCCTCGGCGTACACTTCGTTCACCCGCATGTCCTGGACGATGTCTCGGGTCTGCGGGTCGATCATCACGGTGCCGCGCGGTCCTTCGTGGGACCAGCCGGCCCAGATCGCCATGGTCCGGTCGGGGTCGATCTCGCCGTCCTGCTGGACGATCGCATCGACGATCGCGGCCATGCCGTCGTAGCCGGCGGCGGCCATGAAGTCGGGCGTGGCATCCGGGCCATATGTTTCGTGCCAGGCTTTCACAAATTCGTGGTTCGTGCCGACGTCCAGATCGGCCTGGTACTGCCCGAGCGTGACCACGCCGACGGCGACGTCGCCGAGGCGCTGCAGCTCGGTATCCTGGGTGATGTCGCCGGGACCGATCAGGCGCACCCCGGCGTCCTTCATGCCGACATCGGCGTAGGTCTTGAAGACCGCGGCGGCGTGATTGCCGGCCGGCACGAACACATAGAAGCAGTCCGGCTTAGCGTCCTTCACCCGCTGCATGAACGGCGTGAAGTCCGGCACCTCGGCCGGACCGCCCATGGGAATCGCGTCGACCACCTGACCGCCCGCCTGCTCGAAGCCCAGCTGGAACGCGGCCAGCGAATCCTTGCCGGGGGGATAGTCGGTATAGCCGACCGCCGCGGTCCGGCAGCCGAGCTTTTCCGCGGCGTAGCGGCCCATGGGGAAGCCGGTCTGCCACATGCTCATGGAAACACGGGCGAGGTAGGGCGACAGGCTCGGGATCCACGCGGTCGCGGCGTTGAGGATCAGGGTCGGCACCTTGGCCTGCTCGATCAGCGGCGCGCTCGCGATGATGTTGGGCGAGTAGATGAAGCCGGTCAGCAGGTCGACGTCCTCGCGCACGATCAGCTCCTGGACCGCCACCTTGGCGGCATCGCCGCCCGGGTTCTTGTCGTCGCGCTTGATCAGCTCGATCGCATGTCCGCCGAGCTTGGCGTTGCCTTCGCGCGCCAGGTACAGCTCCATGCCGCGCTCGATCTGCTGCGCCAGCTGGGCGCCGGTGCCGGAATAGGTCAGGACCACGCCGACCTTCACCGTCGCGGCCATGGCCAGGCTCGGCGCGGCGGCGAGCGCCAGCGCCGCCGCCAGCTCGATGCTGCTCCGGATCATCTCCCTGCCTCCTGCTTTGCGCCGCACGGCGCGGCACAGCCCGGGTCGGGCGCCGCGGGTGCCTGGCACATCCCTTAGCCGAAAACCGCGCGCGGGCCAAACGGATCGGGCGCGCGCACCTGCTGGGCAGTGGGCTGCGGCATGCCGCGAGAGGTCCCGGCCGTTCAGAGCGGACCTGGCGTCGTACGGACGCTTGACACCCGTGGTCCGGCGTTCTCACTGTGCCTGGCGCGGGTTCCGTAGGGCATGGGGAGACGCTGGTGGTCGAGGCGGTGCCGGTCAATCTGCGCAGCGACAATGTCGCCGGCATTGCGCCTGAGATCCTTGCCGCGATCGAGGCGGCGAACGCCGGCACCGCGCCGTCGTACGGCGCCGATCCGATCACCGCGCGCCTGCAGGACGTCTTCGCCGAGCTGTTCGAGACCCGCTGCTTCGTGCAGCCGGTGGCGACCGGGACGGCGACCAACGCGCTCGCGCTCGCGCTGATCGCGCCGCCCTACGGCGCGGTCTATTGCACCGCCGTCGGCCACGTGCATGACAGCGAGTGCGGGGCAGGGGAGTTCTATACCGGCGGCGCCAAGATCGTGCCGCTCGCCGAACAGCACGGCCGGTTGCAGCCCGAGACCCTGCGTGCGGCGCTGCGCAAGGCCGGGGTCGGCCACACCGGCCGGGTCCAGCCGGCCGCGCTCAACCTCACCCAGGCGACCGAGCGCGGCACCGTGTATCGGCTCGACGAGCTCGACGCGCTGGTCGACGTCGCGCGGTCGTACGGCCTGCGGGTGCACATGGACGGCGCGCGCTTCGCCAATGCTATCGCCGCGCTCGGCTGTCGCCCGGCGGACGTGACTTGGCGGCGCGGCATCGATGTCCTGTCGTTCGGCGCGACCAAGAACGGCGCGATGGGCGCCGAGGCGGTCGTGGTGTTCAGCGAGGAGCTGGCCGAGCCGCTGCGCTTTCGGGCGCGGCGCGCGGGCCAGGTGTTCTCGAAGATGCGCTTCATCTCGGCGCAGCTCGAGGCGTACGTGCGGGATGGGCTGTGGCTGCGCCTCGCCGGTCACGCCGACGCCATGGCGCGCCGCCTGGCCGACGGCATCGCCGGCTTGCCGGGCGTGCGTCTCGTGCACCCGGTCGAGATCAACGAGATCTTCGCGCAGATGCCGCGCGTGATGATCGATGGCCTGCTCGCGGACGGCTTCGGCCTGTACGATCGGGGCGGCGGCGAGGTGCGCCTGGTCACCGCCTTCAACAACACGAGAGAGCAAATCGACGCGTTCGTCGCCGCGGCGCGCCGGCTCGCCTGAGCGGTCGCCCGATCGAAGCATGGGGTCGAGGCGCACCGTCGTCGCCGCGCTGTGCGCCGCCGAGGTCCTGGCGATGTCCGGAACCATGAGCTTCCAGGCGCTGATCCCGACCTTCATCGAGCAGTGGCAGCTGACCCATTCCGAAGTCGGCTGGATCAGCGGCATCGCGTATGCCGCTTACGTCGCCGGCGTGCCGATCCTGGTCAGCCTGACCGACCGGATCGACGCCCGGCGGATCGTGATCGCGTTCTGCCTGGTCGCCGCCGTTTCGTCGATCGGGTTCGCCTGGCTCGCTCAAGGCTTCTGGAGCGCGCTCGCGTTTCGGGCGCTCGGCGGCCTGGCGCTCGGCGGCACCTACATGCCCGGCCTCAAGGCGCTGACCGACCGCATCGAGGGGCCGCGCAAGACCCGCTACCAGTCGTTCTATACGGCGAGCTTCTCGGTCGGCTCGAGCGCGTCGCTGTTCACGACCGGAGTGCTCGCCGACCGCTACGGCTGGCCGTTCGCCTTCGCCGCGGCGGGCGTCGCGCCGCTGCTTGCAGTCGTGGTGCTCACACTCTGGGTGCCGGCAGCGACGCCGACGCGCCGCGACGAGTCCGAGGAGGCGCTGCTCGACTTCCGTCCGGTCCTGCGCCAGCGCGAGCCGATGAGCTACATCCTCGGCTACGCCGCCCACTGCTGGGAGCTGTTCGCGTTTCGCACCTGGCTCGTGGCGTTCATGAGCTTCACCGCCGTGACCCACGCGAGCGCGGTCGGCGAGAGCACGATCACCACCGCGGCGAGCCTCATTCTGCTGCTCGGCCTGCCGGCAAGCGTGCTCGGCAACGAGATCGCGACCCGCTTCGGCCGCCGCCGTGTGCTGATCGCCTTCATGCTGGCCTCGACCGGGCTCGCCGCCGTGATCGGCTTCGCCGCGGCCCTGCCGTTCTGGGCGATGGCGGCGCTGCTCGCGCTCTACGGCACGACGGTGATGCTGGACAGCGCCTCGCTCACGGTCGGGGCGCTCAACGCCGCCCCTACCGAGCGGCGCGGCAGCACGCTCGCCGTGCACACCACGCTCGGCACGACCATGGCGTTCCTGGGGCCGCTCGCCTCCGGCTTCGCGCTCGATCTGACCGGCGGCGGCGCGACGGTGTGGTCATGGGTGGGGTGCTTTCTCGTGCTCGCGGCCGGCATCGCGCTCGGCCCGCTCGCGCTGTGGCGCCTCGCCGGACGCGACGCTCCGGAGCCGCGCGTATCGGGGTGACGATCGGGCGCCGAGCCGCGCCGGTTGATCTCGATTTCGGCCAGGAGTACGAATCGTCAGGCCGCTCGACCATGCGGTCCAGAGCGCGGCGAACGACGGGAGGCAGCAATCATGACAGCAGGAATCCGCCGGACGGGTGCGCGCAGCGCCCTCCTGGCGCTGGCGGGCGGCATTGCGCTCGCGGGTGGCGGCGCGCACGCGCAGCTCAAGCACGACGGCGTCGAGGCGACCGTGATGACCTTCACCGGGCCGCAGATCGCCGAACCGCTGCAGCGACGCGCGCCCGACTTCAAGAAGCTGACCGGGGCGACCATCAATGTGGTCACGGTGCCGTTCTCCGATCTATACAACAAGCTGCTGACCGACTTCGCCACCGGCACGAACAGCATTGACGGCATGGTGTTCGCGCCACAATGGATGGTCGACTACATCGAGCCCGGCTATCTCGAGGACCTGAGCGCCCGGGTCGACGAGGACCCCGACCTGCAGTGGGAGGACGTCGCGCCGTTCTTTCGCGACTTCAGCGCCACCTACAACGGCAAGATCTACACCATCCCGCTCGATGGCGACTTCCAGATGGTGTACTACCGCAGCGATCTCCTCAACCAGGCCGGCCTGCAGCCGCCCAAGACCTGGGACGACTACATCGAGATCGCCAAAACCTTCCACGCCAAGGACCTGAACGGCGACGGCAAGGCCGACTACGGCTCGTGCATCGCGAAGAAGCGCAATGCCCAATCGTACTGGATGGTGATCTCTGTCGCCGCCGGCTTCCTGCAGTCCCAGGGCACCGCTCAGGGCGCGTTCTTCAACACCGACGACATGAGCCCCTTGTTCAACAACGAGGCGTTCGGCAAGGCGCTCGACATCTATGTCGAAACCACCAAGTACGGGCCGCCCGACGAGATCAACCTCGATGTCGGCGACACGCGCGGCCTGTTCACCACCGGCCGCTGCGCGCTGTCGCTCGACTGGGGCGACATCGGCACGCTCGCGATCGATCCGGCGACCTCCAAGGTGCAGGACAAGGTCGGCGCCGTGATCCTGCCGGGCTCCAGCCAGGTGCTCGACCGCGCGAGCGGCAAGCTCGTGGCCTGCGACGCCGAGCGCTGCCCGCACGCGGTCGACGGCATCAACCACGCGCCGTTCGCCGCGTTCGGCGGCTGGTCGGGCGCGGTCAACGCCAACAGTTCCGATGAGGTCAAGGCCGCGGTGTACGACTTCTTCTCGTACATGAGCCAGCCGGCGCAGGCGAACCAGGACGTGACGATCGGGATCACGGGCTTCAATCCGTATCGCGTCTCGCAGTTCGAGAACCTCGATCTGTGGCAGAAGGCCGGGATGAGCGAGGCGGCCGCGAAGAACTATCTCGGCGCCATCGCCGACAGTCTGAACAGCCCCAACATGGTGCTGGATTTGCGCATTCCGCAGAACCAGCGCTACCAGCAGATCGTGCTCGACACCGCGATCGCCCGCCTGCTCGCCGGCGAGATCGACAAGGCGCAGGCGATGGCTGATATCGAGAGCGGCTGGAACGAGATCAGCGAAGAGCTCGGTGCCGACGAGCAGCTCAAGGCCTACAAGGCGACGCTCGGCATTCGCGCCGAGTAAAGCCCGACCTGGCGGTGGCGACGCGCGACGACCCGAGCGCCTTTGCCGGGCCGGCGCGCGCGCCCGCCGCGGCGCGGTCCCGCCTCTGGGATCGGTTCAGTCGGGGGCTCGACCGGCATGCGCCGGCGGTGTTCATCATGCCGGCCGTGCTGGTCGTGCTCGCGATGTCGATCTTCCCGCTGCTCGTCTCGCTCTACCTGTCGCTGGCGCGCTTCAAGTTCGTCAAAGGCGGCTTCGAGCTCAAGTTCATCGGCCTCTTGAACTACAAGAAACTGCTGCTCGGCAGCGAGCAGTTTCATTTCCTCGGCACTTTCGGTGAGCTGTCGGCGGTCGGTTGGGCCGTGCTCGGCGCGGTCGCGCTCGGGCTGATCGCGTCGCTCATCCGCCATGCCCGGGCCCCGAACGCCAGGCTGGCGGGCCTGCTCGGGCGCAGCATGGCGAGCGCGGGGGCCTTTCTTCTCGTGCTCCTCATCCTCTCGACCAACAGCGGCGATGGCCGCCCCGGCAGCCTCGTGGTTACCCTAGTCTACGTCGGCTTCGGCGTGCTCGCGCAGTACGGTATCGGCCTCGGGCTCGCCCTCTTGTGCGCGCAGAACCTGCCGGGCCGCACGTTTTTCCGGGTGGTGTTCTTCCTGCCCATGATGATCACGCCGGTCGGCATCGCCTACACCTTCCGCATGCTGTCGGACACCACGAAGGGCCCGTTCACGCCGGTCTGGCAGTATTTCGGCTGGACCGAGACCTCTTGGCTGGTCGATCCCTGGGGCGCCCGCCTTGCCGTGATGATCGGCGATGCCTGGCAGTGGATCCCGTTCATGTTCGTCGTCCTGCTGGTCGCGATCGAGAGCCAGCCGCAGGACCAGCGCGAGGCCGCACTCGTGGACGGCGCCAGCCGCTGGCAGGTCTTCCGCTACGTCACCTGGCCGGCGATCCTGCCGGTCTCAGTCACGGTCCTGCTGATCCGGGCGATCGAGGCGTTCAAGATCATCGATCTGCCCAACGTGCTGACCAACGGCGGCCCGGGGATCGCTTCGGAATCGATGACGCTGCACGCCTTCGTCGCCTGGCGCGCGCTCGACCTCGGCGGCTCGGCCGCGGTCGCTTACATGCTGCTGTTCCTGGTGACGTTCGTGTGCCTGTCGATGCTCGCGTTCGTCCGCCCGGCCGCGGGCGAGGCGCGGCCGTGACCGGTGCGGGCCGTAATGGGACGAGCGTGCGGCTGTTGCGGCGGAGATCGCCGCTCGACCCGTCGCGGCTGAGCATGGCCGCGTCCTACGCGCTGCTCGGCTCGTGGGCCTTCGTCGTGCTGTTCCCGCTGTATTGGGTGTTCATCACCTCGTTCAAGCAGCCGATCGACGTCAACGACGGGCCGTTCTACCTGATGTGGGTGGATTTTCGGCCCTCGGCGCACGCCTGGAAATACATCTTCCTCGACCTCGGCCACGACACCTTCCGGCCGTACCTCAACAGCGTGATCGTGGCGCTGCTCAGCTCGGCGCTCGCGCTCGCGCTCGGCAGCATGGCGGGCTACGGCCTCGCGCGCATGCAGTATCGGCCGCGGCTTGGCAACATCGCACTGTTCGCCGGCTGCGTCCTGCTCGCGGTCGCCGCGATCGTCGGCGTCGGCCTGTCGTGGTCGATCGCGGTCGCCGCGGCGCTCGCCCTCTTCCTGCTGCTGACCCAGACCCTCGGCCGCCGCTTCCGGCGCGCGCTCGGCAACGATGACATCGCGTTCTGGATGATCTCCCAGCGCATTCTGCCGCCCGTCGCGGTGGTCATCCCGGTGTACGTGCTGTTCCAGCAGATCGGGCTGCGCGATTCGCTCGCCGCCCTGATCATCACGTACGTCGCGGTCAACCTTCCGATCGTGGTCTGGCTGATGCGCGATTCGTTCCAGGCGATCCCGCTCGAGCTCGAGGAATCGGCGATGATCGACGGCGCCTCGCGCTTCACGATCTTCCGCAAGATCGTGCTGCCGATCTCGCGGCCATCGCTCGCCTCGGCGTTCCTCTTGATGCTGATCCTGACCTGGAACGAGTATCTGCTCGCCCTGATGCTCTCGACCGCGGACACCCAGACCCTGCCGCTGTTGATCGCGGCGCAGAACGCGACGCGCGGGCCGCAGTGGTGGTACATGTCGGTGCTGATCCTGATCATGATCGTGCCGGTGGTCGCGATGGCGGTCGCGCTCGAGCGCTACATCCGGCGCGGCATGCTGATCGGCGCGGTCAAGGGCTGAGGGTAAGACCGAGGAGCCCGCTGCGCGGGGCCTGGAGGACTTCGCTCCGCGGTTTGCGGTCCGGATTGGTGTCTGGCTGCGGCAAGGACGACTATTGGATCCGGCTGGCGCCCGCGTCAGCCGCCGAACACGGCCTGATAGCGCTCGAGTTTCGCTCGCCAGGTCGGCCGGTCGACGATCTCGCGGTTGACGATGCCGCTCGGCACGCGGCCGTGCATGACGTCCAAGACCGCCTTGACGTCCGCCGCGCCGATCCCGGCGAAGCACTGATCGGTCCAGCACAGCGCGTGCGGCGTCACGATCGCGTTGTCGAGCCGGTAAAGGGGATTGCTGGCCGGACTGGGCTCCTCCTCGAACACGTCTAGGCCGGCGCCGGCGATCCGTCGCTCCTGTAAGGCGCTGGTCAGCGCCGCCTCGTCGATCACCGGGCCGCGCGAGGTGTTGATCAGATACGCGCTCGGCTTCATCAGGGCGAGGCGCTCGGCATTGACAATGTGCCGGGTCTCCTCGTTCAAGGGACAACTCACCGACAGCACGTCCGATTCGGCGAACAGCTGCTCGAGCCCGACCAGGCGCACGCCGAGATCCCTGGCCACCGCCGGATCGGCGTACGGGTCGTGCGCGATGAACTTCATGTCGAACGGCCGGGCCAGGCGGAACACCTCGGCGCCGATGTTGCCGATCCCGAGCGAGCCGAGGGTCCGGCCGACCAGGCCGATGCCCATGTGCTCATTGCGCTGGGCCCAGCCTTTGGGCCCCTGGCGGGTGATCCGGTCCTTGCCGAACAGCTTGCCGGTCAGCGCCAGCATGAAGGTGATGATCGACACCGCGACCGGCCGGCGCACGCCGTCCGGCGTGATCGCGAGCGCGCAGCCGTTGTCGGTGCAGGCCTGCACGTTGACGGTATCGTAGCCGACCCCGAAGCGCGCGATGATCGCGAGGCGGCCGTCTTTGGGGAAGCTCGCGGGCTCGATCCGCGGGATCAAGAGGATCAGCGCATCGAAGCCCTCCAGGTCCGAGGCCTGGATCACCCCGTTCGCCTTGATGAATTCGTACTCGACCGCTGCGTTCCGCTCGAGCGGCGACAGATCGAAATCGGGAAACGCCGGGCTGCCGTCCGGCTTCTTGAAGTCGCCGCTCAGCGCCACCCGGAACTTGCTCATCGCCGCCTCCCTAGTTGCGCCTCTTGCCGGATTTGCCCTTGTTGCCAGACATGCCGGTAGCCTTGTTCTTGCCTCGCCTCTTGGCCGGGACCGCTCGCTCGCGGATCTGGTTGACCGCCTGCTGCACCGCCCCGTGCAGCGCCCAGACGTCCCCCGAATAGCAGATGAAGTCGAAGCCGGCCTGGTGGAAGGCCACGCCTTCGTCGACGGTCGGCACGAGCCGGCCCGCGCTCTTGCCGTGTTTGCGGCAGGCCTTGATCACCGTGCTGATCGCGTCGGTGAAATCCTTGTGGGTGAACTGGCCGGGAATGCCGAGCGAGGCGCTGAGGTCGAAGTGCCCGACCCACAGGCAGTCGACCCCGTCCAGCGCGGCGATCGCCTCGGCGTTCGCGACGCCGTCGCGGGTCTCGATCTGGGTGAACAGGGTGGTCCACCGGTTCGCCTCGGCGAGCTTGTCGAGCGTCGGCCCGGGCATGTAGCGGTCGTGCGCCACCGCGAGCGCGACGCCGCGCCGCCCGAGCGGGTGGTACTTCATGCTGTCCAGGATCGCGCCGGCTTCCTCGGGCGAGCCGACCATCGGCAGCATGATGCCCTCGGCGCCCATGTCGGCGGCGCGCGCGATGTGGTGGTACTCCTTGGACGGCACGCGCACGATCGTGGGCAGATCGGCGGCCTGCATGTAGCGCAGCACGCTCTTGATCGTCTCGAAACCGAAGCCCGAGTGCTCGCAGTCAAACAGCGAGAAATCGCAGCCGGCCGCTTTCAGGATCTGGCCGATACCGGGCGTGGCGAACTCGACGATGAAGTGGCCGACCTTGAGCTCGCGGCTCTGGGCCATCTCTTTGAGCCCTGGCGCTGCCATGGCTGCGCTGCCTCCCTGTTCGTCGACGGCCCGCGTCGGGGCGAGCCGCGTGTGCCTCGGCAATAACTGTGGCCGTCCGGCTGCGCTTCGTCAATCGAACAAGGAGGACCAGAGGCGGACCGCCGCCATCCGCTATCGGCAGCTGACCACACGGGGGGCAGGTCCGCTCATAAGCGCAAAGCTGACCGCCGAGGCGCCAAGGGACGGGTCGCCTCGTGGAAAAGCGGTCATTTCAGGCCACATAGCTGCGAATGTCCGCTCGCCCGCCGATCGACCGCCTATCGTGAGCTGTAGGAGCCGACCATGAGCGAGGCCGAACGCGTGTACACGCCACCGCAAGACGGGGGGGCAGCAGTGCCGGCGGAAATGGCGCAGTACTTGGACGGCACCGACTTGCTAGCAAAGACCCAGGCGCTCCGCTTGTCCACCGTCGACTCGTCAGGTTGGCCACACACCGCGCTGCTGAGCGCGGGCGACATGATCGTTTTACCGCCGGGACGGATCCGTTTCGTGATTTTCGCCGAGTCGACGACGACCGTGAATCTCGTTCGCGACGGCCGGGTCACGCTGACCATGGCTCTCGACGGCGGCATCTGTGAGCTGCGCATGCGAGCACGGCGCCTGGCGTCCTCGTCCGCGGACGTGTTGCTCGCCGTCTTCGAGGCCGAGGTGGAGTCGGCGCGCAAGCACGTTGCGCCCTACGCCGACGTCACGAGCGACATCACCTTTTCGCTCCACGACCCCCAAGCGGTGCTGGCGCGCTGGGAACGGCAGATCGCCGCCATGCGGGCGGCTGCGTAAGCACAGGGCCTCCGGCGAAGGTGCAGACTTCATGCATGCATATCAGGACCTTCGTGAATTTCTCTCCGTGCTGGAGCAGGAGGGGCAGCTGCTCCGCGTAACCGAGCGAGTCAGGTTTGAGCCCGATCTGGCGGCTGCCGCTTGCGCCCTGACCAAAATCGGCGAGTCCGTCCCGGCCATCCTCTTCAACAACGTCGCTGGTTGCACTGATGCGCAGATCGTCATGAACGTGCATGGTTCCTGCCGAACCATGCGCTCGCGCTCGGCATGAAGAAAAATGCACCTCTGCGCGAGCGATTCTTCGGATTTGCCCGCCGCTACCGACAATATCGGGGCGAGCTGGAGCGCGCTGCCAGCGCGCCATGGCAGGAGGGCGTGGTCGACAAGGACATCACTCTTTACGAGTTTATGCCACTGTTTCGTCTCAACCGTGGAGATGGCGGCTATTACCTCGACAAGGCGTGCACCGTCTCGCGTGAGCCAGATGATTGGGATAACGACAAGGTCGAAAATTCGGGAATTTATCGCATACAGGTTAAGGGCCCCAACCGTCTAGGAATCCAGACCGTCCCTCAGCACGACATCGCACTTCATCGAAGGCGATGCGGAAGCACGCGGCGAGGACCTGCCTGTAGCGATTGCAATCGGCAATGAACCGCTCATTACCCTGATGGGTGCGATGCTGCGAAACGCCGGCGAGCTTCTCGAACTGGATCGCGCCGTCTCTCCTGAGCTGGAGGTTGCGAAGGCGCTGCGGAGAGTGCGGCAGTGTCTGGGTCGGCAATCATATTGCAAGGTCGGGTCGTGACTAAGAACCAACATGCACCGCGCGCACCGCGAGTCGGTTATTCGGCCGAGAGCGGACATTCGCCATCTTGATCAAGGCAAGCTGCTCGGCACGCTTGGCGCTCCCTATGACCCAGGATTTACCTTGTTCCGCCGTGCAATGGCAGCATCGGACTTGGTTGGCCAACCGAGATTGCAGGCTCCCTTTCGTGCGGCGTCAAACTCAACGAACCCAGCGGAGCCACGAGATCTATGAGTTGACGGTTCGGTGGGCCAAACGGAGCGCGGCATCGTGCCTGACCGGGTATCAGCGGCATATCTGAGAGCAAGATTCGGCAAGTGCGCGCGGGCTGTCAGTGCTAGGGTCGGCGGATCATGACGACGCGTGGGTTTGCTCTGTTCGATACGGCGATCGGCGCATGTGGGATCGCGTGGGGCGAGCGCGGGCTGGTCGGCGTCCAGCTCCCGGAGGCGTCCGAGGCCAGGATGCGGGCGCGCATGCGGCGGCGTTTTCCGGCCACGCCCGAGGCGCCACCGCCGCCCTCAGTGCAGCGCGCGATCGAAGGCATCGTGCAGCTGCTCCAGGGTGAGGCGATCGACCTCGCCGCCATCGCGCTCGACATGGCTGGCGTACCGTCGTTCGATCGTCGGGTCTACGAGATCGCGCGCACCATTCCGCCCGGCGTCACCCTGTCGTACGGCGACATCGCCGCGCGCCTTGGCGCACCCGACGAGGCCCGCGCCGTCGGCAGGCGCTCGGGCAGAACCCGTTTCCGCTCGTCGTGCCGTGCCATCGCGTGCTCGCGGCCGGCGGCAAGATCGGGGGGTTCTCGGCGAACGGCGGCATCACAACCAAGCTCCGCCTGCTGTCGATCGAAGGCGCCCGGACGAGCTCCGGGCCGACCCTCTTCGAAAGCCTGCCCCTGGTCGCGGCGCCGCGCCGGCGCAGGTAGCCGCAGCGGGACCGCGCTCGCTCCGTATCGTCGGCAATACCAAACGAACCCAAGACGGGCACCAATATCAATGATTTAGCTTCTGGTTACCTGGGCGTGCGAAGGGTTGGGCACTGTCGGGCATTACTGGTCTGGACCGGGCGCCGGAAGCGCTCGGACATGCATAGCGCCGAACAGAGATCGAGCTGCTACGAGATGGCGCTGACCGGCCAAGCGCGCGCCGCAATCTCACGCTTGGCTGCCCGCCCAACCATGGGTATTTAGCTTCGAGGCGCAGACCAAGCGCGGGCCGGTCGGGAGGAGCGCCATGAAACAGGTGCAGTTCACCGCGTTCGGCACGCCGCACGAAGTCGCCGCCTGCGTCGACGTGCCGGAGGTCGGCGCGCCCGGCCCTGACGAGGTGGTGATCGAGGTCGAAGCGTTCCCGATCAACCCCGCTGACCTGCTAACCATCACCGGCGGCTATGCGGTGCGGCCGCAGCTGCCCGCGACGCTCGGCGCCGAGTGCGTCGGTCGGATCGCCGCGGTGGGCGCCGACGTGCAGGGCCTCGCGGCGGGCGATCGCGTGATTAATCTCGGCCGCGACAACTGGTGCCAGCGGCGCAAGGTGCCGGCGGCGCAGGCGCTCGCGGTGCCCGCGGACGCCGACGTGCTCCAGCTCGCCATGCTCAAGGTCAATCCGGCGACCGCGCTCTTGATGCTGCGCAGCTACGTAACGTTGCAGCCGGGCGAGTGGCTGATCCAGGACGCCGCCAACTCCGGCGTCGGCACCAGCCTGATCAGGCTGGCCAAAGCGGACGGCATCCGCACGGTCAACGTGGTGCGCCGCAGCGCGCTGAGCCAGCCGCTGGAGACGATCGGCGCCGACGTGGTCGCGGTCGACGGCGACGGTCTGGCCGCGCGCGTGCAGGGCGCGACCGGCGGCGCGGCGATCCGGCTCGCGATCGATGCGATCGGCGGCGCCATGGTGCTGCGCCTCGCCGACTGCCTGAGCGAAGGCGGCACCGTGGTCAACTACGGGCTCCTGTCCGGCGAGCCGTGCCAGCTCGGGGCCCACCACACCATCTTCAAGGGCATCACGCTCACCGGCTTCTGGCTGCAGAAGGCGCTCACCGCGATGGCGCGCCCCGATCTCGAGGCGCTGTACGCGGATCTCGCCGCGCGGATCGCCGACGGCACGCTTCGGGTCGAGGTCGAGGCGACCTATCCGATCGAGGAGATCAAGACAGCGCTGGCTCACGCCGAGCGCGCGGGACGCTCCGGCAAGATCCTGGTGCTGCCCAACGGCCCGATCGGCTAGGGCGCGTCAGGTCGATCGCGCTGGCGCTGGTGGCGAGAGGCGAAGACAGGGACGCGCGATGTCTGTCAACGGAAGGAACCGCACATGAACACGACCGAGCTCGAGACCGTCTGGGCGCCGCGGGTGCTGAGCATCCTACGCATCGTCGCGGCGCTGATCTTCTTGGTGCACGGCATGATGAAGCTATTCGGCTTCCCGCCCTCGGACCGCCCCCAGCCTGAGCTGTTCTCGCTGCTCGGCCTTGCCGGCGTGCTCGAGTTCTTCGGCGGCATCCTCTTGGTGCTCGGGCTGTTCACCCGCCCGGTGGCGTTCATCCTCTCGGGCCAGATGGCGTTCGCCTACTGGATGGCGCACGCCCCACAACATCTCTTCCCCGCGGTCAATGGCGGCGATGCGGCGATCCTCTACTGCTTCGTCTTCCTCTATCTGGCCGTTGCAGGCGGCGGCGCCTGGAGCCTGGACAATGCCCGGCGCGAGCGCAGCGCCCGACCACTGCCGACCTGAACCCGATCGCCGCTGAGCGGTCCATCCCGGGCCGCGGCAGGAATCACTCGCCCAACGTGCCGCCGCGCCGCGGCCGGTCGAGCAGCTCGAGGATCGCGTTGCGCACGTCGTCCGGCTGCTGGCGCAGCGCTCCGGTCAGCGCCTTCATCTGGCGGCGCAGCGTGTAGACCTGGTCGAGCAGCGAGAGCACGAGCGGCACGGTCTCCTCCTCGACCGCGAGATCGTGGCGCAGATCGCAGATCAGGCAGACCCGCGCGATGTCGAGGTCGGAAAAAGCGGGCTCGTCGCGCTCGCGCCGCTCGGGCGTCACCCAGCCGATCTCGACCCAGTGGGTCAGCTCGACCTGGTCGACCCGACCGACCAGCCGCACGACCTCGGTCAGCGTCTTCATGCCGACCTCCGGAGGTCCGCGCGCGGATCATAGGCGTGCTCCCCTGCCCAGCGCCGCACGAACTCCTCGAGCTCGGCATCCGGCGTCCTCGGCAGGGCGACCTGCAGGCGCACGTACTGATCGCCCCGTTGCCCGCTCTTCTGGTCACGCACGCCGCGCCCGCGCAGGCGCAGCGTGGTGCCGGTGTTCGAGCCCTTGGGCACGGTCATGGTCACCGGTCCGTCGATGGTCGGCACCTCGATCCGGCCGCCGAGCACCGCCTCCGGCACGCTCACCGGCAGGTCCATGTGGATGTTGTGATCCTTGCGCTCGAAGAAGGGGTGCGGCTGGACCTGCAGCTCGACGTAGGCGTCGCCCGGCGGGCCGCCTTCGAACCCGGGCATGCCCTGGCCTTTGAGCCGCAGGGTCTGGCGGTCGTGCACGCCCGGCGGGATGGTCAGATCGATGGTCCGGCCATCGGGCATCGTGACCCGCTTCTTGGTGCCTCTGGCCGCCTCCAGAAATTCGACCGGCAGGGTGTAGGAGACGTCGGCGCCGCGCCCGCGCACGCGAAAGCCGCGGCCGGTGCCCTGGGCGCCGAACAGGCCTTCGAAGAAATCGTGCAGCTGCTCCTCGTTGCCGAACCCTTCGCGCGTGTAGTAGCGCCCGGCCGCCGGGTCCTCGGCGAAGTCCCGATACTGGTACTGGGGCCGCTCCTGCCCGCTCGCGTCGATCTCGCCGCGATCGTAGCGCCCCCGCCGTTCGGGATCCGACAGGATGTCGTAAGCGGCGGTCACCTGCTTGAACCGCTCGCCGATTTCCGGTTTGTCCGGGTTCAGGTCGGGATGCATCTCCTTGGCGAGCTTGCGGTAGGCGCGCTTGATCTCGTCCTGGCTGGCCTCGCGGCCGACCTCGAGCGTGGCGTAGAGATCGTCGCTCATGGCACTTCACGCACGGGTCCACTCATCTGCATGACCTTGTAGCCGAGGTCGGTCGAGACCAGCGTGAAGTCACGCTCCGCGACTCCGGTGCAGGCGCGCGGCGCCTGCAGCACCCTGGTCCAGTCGGTCGCCCCCGGCGCGCTGGCATCGAAATAGCTGTAGCGCACGCGCAGGTGCGTCACCTCGCCGCTGCTTCCGAGAACCTTGCGCTTGGTCATGCTGGCGATCTCCGGCGCGATGCAGCGCCCGCCTTCCTCGCTGGCATGCTCGGCATAGTATTGGGTAATCTTGGTCGTGACATCGTCGGGCGGCGGCGTGGTGGTGCAGGCAGCCAGAACGCCGATCGCCATCAGGCCTGCAGCGCGCGCGTACCGGTCCCGCCAACGGCGCCCGCGCGCCGCGCCGCCGTCGCGCCGAGCACAACGACCCGCCTCCTTGTTGTCGTCTCCGGCGAGAGCAGCCGCAACCATCGTGCACCCTCCGGCTGGTGCGCGCTCGTCTGCTTAGGCCAGGCGGCGTCCTTCGTCGAGGGCATTGCGCGCGAGACAGTGGCTGGCGCACGTGCGAGCTTTGCACCGGAGGCGGACCAACCGCTGCACCACCGAACCGCATGTGCGGCTGACGGTCGAGGCCGTGGACCGGGCAGGGCTCGGTGGTTTCTTGGCTGCGAGTCGGGTCATGTCAGTGTATATTCTCGATAGGACCAGTGGACGTACGGGATGACCATTCCAGACTACCAAACGTTGATGCGCCCAGTGCTCGAGGTTGCGGCAAACGGTGAGACGAGCGTCAGCGACTGCATAACGATGCTCGCTGACAAGCTGGGCCTCACCGAGGATGAACGAAGAGAACTGCTACCAAGCGGCAAACAAGCGGTGTTCGCAAATCGGGTCCACTGGGCGAAGACCTACCTAGTGCAAGCTGGTCTACTGGAGATAACGCGCCGCGCTCACTTCAAATTGACGCCACGGGGCTCGGACATTCTCGCAAAGCACAGAGGTAAGGTAGACAATGAAGTCCTGATGCAGTTCGCTCAGTTCCGTGAGTTCCGCGCAAGGTCCCGGTCGAGGTCGGGCAATGGTCTTGAGCCCCTTCTCGAAGCCGTGCCAATTCGCGAGCTGGCACCCGCTGCGACCCCTGACGACCGCATCGAGCTGCCTATACCGAAATCACCAATGAGCTGCGGGCGGCGCTTCTCGATGGTATCATGAGCAGCACTCCGCAATTCTTTGAGAAGGTAGTGGTCGATCTTCTTACTAGTATGGGCTACGGCGGATCGCGAGCGAATGCCGGCCGCAGGGTCGGGAATACAGCCGACGGCGGCATTGATGGTATCATCAATGAAGACCCGCTCGGGCTCGACATCGTCTATCTTCAAGCGAAGCGGTACGCGCCGTGTAACACGGTCGGGGTTGACAAAGTGCGGGAGTTTGCAGGCTCGCTGGTAGAGCGCGGCGCGACCAAAGGGGTGTTTGTCACGACCAGCCAGTTCGCACCGGCGGCGAAAGCGTATGCCGATCGCATT
Organism: Pseudomonadota bacterium; assembly: GCA_046732855.1. Classification (GTDB taxonomy): domain Bacteria; phylum Pseudomonadota; class Alphaproteobacteria; order Geminicoccales; family Geminicoccaceae; genus JBKPNX01. The sequence goes on along the minus strand of JBKPNX010000227.1, from coordinate 13,826 downwards.
CCTCAGCGGCTGATCCTCATCGATGGTGATGAGCTCACGCGGCTAATGGTGCAGTACGGGGTCGGTGTTCGGACAGAGCGCACGATCGAACTGCGAAAGCTCGATCTCGGCTACTTCGATGAAGCAGAAATAGGCGTCTCGTAAGGGATGGACCCAACTGGCCGGTGCATGGATCGTCCGTTCGAGTCCGATCGACTTCAGGAAGCCTTTGTGCAAGAACTCGCCGGGTATCAGCCCTCGACAACGGATCTCGAACTCTGGTATTTTTGAGGGCCGTATGCGCCGCCGTGGACGGCCCCAGGCGATCGATACCGCCATGGACACCCAGGTGCGGCACCACACCCGAATGTGAACGTGGCAGAGACAATACTGCCGGCATCGAGGTGGCGGAACACGCCTATTTACAATACCTTTTCCTTGATCGCTGAGGGCCAGCCTCAGGAAGATAAAGCATGACACCCGGCGGCCGCACAAGTAGGGTTGCCGGAAGGTTCGCTGGATCGACGATCCGAGAACGCGTGATCCGATCGCGGCGAAGTGCGTAATGTAAACACCTGAGGGGAACCCGGTGCATCAGCGCCAGGATGAGGGGGGCACGATGTTGAATGCGCGCGATCTTCTCGGCCAGCTCATGCAGACCGGCATGGCGGATTCGAGCTCGGACCGGGTGAGGCACGCCATGGGGTCGGAAGGCCTCGGCCGTCAGGACAACCCGCTCGGCCAGCTGCTGCAGGGTCTCGGCGGTAGCACCGGTTCGGGCGGCCTTGGCGGCCTCGCCGAGTTGGCCCAGGGCATGTTCGGCCAGGCCAAGGGCTCGGTGCAAAGCGGCAATCCGCTGGCGATCGGCGGCCTTGCCGCGCTTGCCGGCGCGTTGCTCGGCGGCGGCGGCGGGGCGACCAGGGGCGCGATCGGCGGCGGCGCGCTCGCCCTGCTCGGCACGCTCGCCATGCAGGCGCTGCGCAACCGGGACCAGCAGGCGACGCCGGCCGATGCCGACAGCCTGGCCCGCGAAGCTCCCCTCGGGCTGCGCGAGCCGCAGAACGCGAGCGAGGAGCAGGAGCTGGAGCAGCGCGCGCTGCTGATCGTGCGCGCGATGGTCAATGCCGCGAAGGCCGATGGCCAGATCGACGGCCAGGAGGTCGAGCGCATCTCCGCCAAGCTGGGCGAGGCCGGCTCGGATCAGGACGCACGCGCGTTCCTGGCGCAGGAACTGCAAAGGCCGATCGACAGCGACGCGATCACGCGCCAGGTCACGAGCCCCGAACTCGCGGTCCAGGTCTATGCCGCATCGCTCCTGGCGATCGAGGTCGACACCGCGGCCGAACGCGCCTATCTGCGCGACCTCGCCGCCCGTCTGGGCCTGGATGCCAGCGCAGTGAACCATGTCCACCAGGCGCTGGGAGTCCCTGCCCTCGTGTGATCGGCCGCTGAAGCGGAGGGCCCGCAATGGGAGGATCCGCGTGGGCGGCAGCAGGCGTTGCCCTGCTTTGGCTGGTGTTCGGCCTGCTGACGCTCAGGGCCTGTGGTTCGCGCCCGGGAAGCTCAAGAACTTTGCCCGCACCGACAGTGCGCTCGCGGGCATGTATCTGCCCTATTGGACCTATGACAGCCACACCGAGACCGACTACGTCGGCCAGCGCGGCACCACCTACCTCGAGCCCGTGCGCGTCACGCGCGTGATCGGCGGGCGCCGCGTCGCCCAGACCGAGATGGTGCAGAAGGTGCGCTGGCAGCCGGTGCGCGGGCACGTGCGGCGCTACTTCAACGACGTCGTCGTGCCCGGCAGCCGCACGCTGCCGGCGCAGATCCCGATCGCCTGGGCCCCTGGGATCTGCAGGATCTGCGCCCATACACGCCGGAGTATCTGACCGGCTTTCAGAGCGAGGCGTATCAGGTCGCGCTCGGCGCGGGCTTCGAGGAGGCCAAGGAGCAGGTGCGCGCGGCCCTGCAGGTCGACGTGGCCGCCGACATCGGCGGCGACCTGCAACGCATCGAGCGAATGGAGATCAGCCACCGCGAGCCGACCTTCAAGCACATTCTGCTGCCGGCCTGGCTGGGCGCGTTCCGCTACCGCGGCAAGGTGTACCGGCTGTGCGTCAACGGCCGCACCGGCCTGGTGCAGGGCGAGCGCCCCTACAGCGCCTGGAAGATCGCGTTCATGGCGCTCCTCGTCGCGGTCCTGCTCGGGCTGTTCCTCCACGCCTACGGCGGCCAGCTGCAGTAGCCCTTGCGCGCAACCGGCCTTGAGCGGCAGCAGGCAGCGCCACGACCGTCAGACTTGGCCCTTGCCAGCTGGCCGGGAACTCGCCACCCTTGCCGAGCGACGGTTGCATCCGGCAAATTCACGCCCATGTCCGAGTGCCGGCGCGGCCCCGCAAGACGGCGGCAACCGGGTCGTGTGCCGGACACGGTGCAAGGGAGAGAGCGATGGCGGACTACGCCCATCCGGAAGTGCTGGTCGATACCGCCTGGGTCGATGCGCACAAGCACGACCCCGGCGTGCGCATCGCCGAGGTCGACGTCGACACCACGGCCTACGAGCAGGGGCACGTCCCGGGCGCGATCGGCTGGAACTGGACCACGCAACTGTGCGACACGGTGCGCCGCGACATCATCCCGAAGGACCAGTTCGAGCGCCTGATGGCCGAAGCCGGCATCGCCAACGACACCACGGTGGTGCTGTATGGCGACAACAACAACTGGTTCGCCGCCTGGGCGCTGTGGCAGATGAAGCTCTACGGCCACAAGGACGTCCGGCTGATGAACGGCGGCCGCAAGAAGTGGCTGGCCGAAGGGCGCGAGCTGACCACCGAGGTGCCGAGCGTGCCGCGCGCCAGCTACCGCGCGAGGGGCCCGGACCTCAGCCTGCGCACGTTCCTCGCCGAAGCCATGGACGCGTCGGCCAATCGTACCAAGGCGTTCGTTGACGTGCGCAGCCCGGACGAGTTCACCGGCAAGATCCTGGCACCCCCCGGGCTGCCCGAGACCTGCCAGCGCGGCGGCCACATCCCCGGCGCCGCCAACATCCCGTGGGGCCAGGCGTGCAACGAGGACGGCACCTTCAAGCCCTACGACGAGCTGAAGCAGCTGTACGCGAGCAAGGGCGTGACCGGCGACAAGCCGATCATCGCGTACTGCCGGATCGGCGAGCGCTCCAGCCATTCCTGGTTCGTGCTGAAGTACCTGCTCGGCTACGACGACGTGAAGAACTACGACGGCTCGTGGACCGAATGGGGCAATCTGGTCGGCGTTCCGGTCGAACGCGGCGCCCAGGGCGGCAGCTGAAGGAGCGGCGATGCGCGCAGAGGACTATCAGCGGCGGCGGCAGGAGCTGGCCGGCTGGCCGGTCGGGATCGTGTCGTACAAGCTGGACGAGCGGTTCGTCTGCGAGATCGACAACGTGAGCCCCGGGGCGCGCGTCGCACGCGCCGAGGGCGCGACGCGGGACGAGGCCGAACGCGCGGCGATCGCGGCCGCCGAGCACCGCCTCGCCCGCACCCGGGTGCACGAGGTCGAATAGCTGGCCGCGAAGCCTCGCCCGGCATCGCCGATCAGGCGGCGGCCGCCGGACGTCGCCTCTGATCCGCCGGCAGACGCACCACTGCGAAGCAAAGAGCCGCAAAGACAATCTTGACGACATAGCGCGGTGGTCTCGCAGGCTCACTTCTGAGCCTGGATCCGCTCGATCAAATCGCCGAACTGCTCGCTCCATTTGGTGTAGGCCGGCGCCAGCGCCGCCCGGAACGCGGCCTTGTCAATATCCATGTTGATCTCCATCCCCACGCTGAGCAGCTGGGCGATCGCCTTGTCTTCGCTGTCGGTGGCGCTCTTGCGTTTTAGTTGTCCGGCCAGACGTGCGCTCTCAACGAACGCCTCCTTGTCGGCGTTCGAGCGCCGGTCATAAGCGGCTCTAGACATGAAAATGGTTGCGGGTGAATAGATATGGCCGGTCAGGCTGAGATATTTCTGGAACCTGAAGACTTCAGTACTCCAAATCGTGTTGATGGTATTCTCCTGAGCATTGAGAGTGCCCTGCGCTAGCATGTCGAAAATTGCCTGACTCCAAGGCGTGGGCGTGACGTCCGCCCCGAGAGTTCGGAAAGCCTCAATTATGACCGGGCTCTTGGGCGTGCGGAGCTTGAGCCCCTTCACGTCCTCCGGAGTCCGCACCGGACGGGTGTTGTTCGTGAGATGCCGAAAGCCGTTCTCGCTCCAGGCGAGCAAGAGCGGCCCACCGAATCGGGTCTTAGCCAGGAGGTCCTGGCCAATCGGACCATCGAGGACGGTTCGGGCGTGCGCGTAATCGCGGAACATAAACGGGACATCGAAGACCTCCATCTCAGGGTAATGCTCATTGGCCGAGACGGATGCGATAGTGGTTAGATCGAGGTCGCCCTTGTGCACCCCATCAAGCAAGGCGTGCTCGCCACCTGCTGCCCGCTCCTCGCCTAGCTCGGCGGTGAGTGTATCGAACCCGATGAACTGCTCGATCCGGTACCGGCCCTCGGTACGTTCGTGCACCTGGTTCGCGAGCATGGCTGCTTCGATCTCGTACACTGCACTGTACAGCTTCAGTGTCGTGGCCTGCTGCTGGGCCGCGGCGCGGCCGGCGAGCAGCGCCGTGCCGCCGGCGAGGAAGGCACGTCGTGTCGTGGTCGCCGCCATGGACTACCTCGCTGCCGAGGCTTGCCCGAAACTATGATCCCGATTCCCGCGGCGAGCAACCGCAGCGCGCCGCGGGATGGGCATGAGGGTGTGGTACGGGCAATGGCGAGGGGCCCGCACTGACGGCGTGGAGCCGATGGTCGGCTCCCAGGGGCCGAATCGAGCAACCGCGCCTCGGCTCCCCACATCAGGGCACCTTCGGTCAGGCCGGCTGGCTGACCCGCGCACCGCATGGATCAGCTCGCGCGGCGCGTGTCGGACCGGTTCCCCACGCCTGCAGCCTATGCTTCGGCAAGAAATTTCCGATAATCCTCGCTCAATGCGCCCACTGCGGCATGGTACAGACGCTCGCCGAGCGCGGGATCGGCGAGCGCCGGATCCGAGCCGATGCGCCCGTCCGGATAGCGCCGGCGGAAATCGGCGGCATCGGTAAAGCCGCTGCTGGGCGGCGCCAACGCGGGCGACATCGCCACCCGCTTGATCGCTTCCGGACAAGCGTACTGGGTGACCGAAATCTCGCTCGCGGTGGCGTGGCTGCCATCGCGGTCGCCGAACAGCTCGGCTTGCAGCTCGGCCACGGCCGGCGAGCCCCACCAGTTGCGCATGCGACAGCGCAGGCGGCTGGTGCGGTTTTCGACGTTCAGGCTGGCCGCGGCGTGCAGCTCCGAGAACGCCGCCATGATGGTCGCCATGTTGCCGCCGTGGCCGTTTATCACGAGGCAACGCTCGAACCCGTGCTGAGCGAGCGAGTTGAGCAGGTCGACCAGCACCGCGAGCAGGGTCTGCGGCCGGAGCGTCATGGTGCCGCGGAATGCCATGTGGTGCTGCGCCATACCGAAATTCAGGGTGGGCGCGACCATCGCCCCGGTCGCATCGCCCACGCCCCGCGCCACCAGCTCGGCGCAGATCGCGTCGGTGCCGATCAGGCCGTTGGGGCCGTGCTGCTCGGTCGAGCCCACGGGCAGGAGAATCCCCTTGGAGCCCTCGAGGTATTCCTCAACTTCCTGCCAGGTGCAGCGCTCTAACAGCATCGGATCGACTCGGTCCCGCGGGTTGCTCTGGCATCATAGGCCGGGCGTGGCTCGCCAGCCAGGATCCTGGCGCACTCGCCCCGGGACGTCAGCCCGATGGCGACGATCCCGGGGTGGGCGGCCGAGACGGGTGCGCGCCCTGCAAGCATCGCCCCGACCACCGGCGTGAGCGGCGGTCCGGCGCACCTCCTAGCCGTGCGAATCACGATCTATGGCTTGGCACGGACGTCACCCTGCGTGGCTTTGCCACAGACGCAACCACGACTCGAGGGCGGCCACAGATTAAATCATGAGATCGAAGACGGCGCACGATGCCGCTGGCGCAACGGTCGGGCAATGCCCAGCAGCGCGCCGGCTGCGATCTGGCGTCGCCGGACCTAGCCGAGCGGGCGCGGCTTGGGGATCACCGGAGGCGGCGCGGTTTATCGGCCGCGACGCATCACAGCGTCATTGCATTGCCAGGTCGGGGCGCCGGGCCACGCGCGGCGCCGCCACCGAGCGGTCCGCCGATGCGGCACGCCCACAGCGCTCAGGTTTCACGCTTGGCCGCCCGGTCGTAGATCTGCGCCGGTGGCGGAGCATAGTCCTTGCTGGGCATCTGGGGCTGGGGCATGGCGTAGAATTTCGGCTCACGATCGTCCAGCGAGGCCTCGAACGGCAGCCGCATCTGCACCTGGGTCTGGCTCTCCTGCGCCTCGCGCTGTGCGGCCTGGAGCTGCTCGGCGAGATCGCGATGCCAGGGCAGGGTATAGGCGCGCGGCTCGGCCACGTCCTTGAGCTGCAGCCAGAGATAGATCGCCCGGTCTTCGCGCACGCTCGCAGCAAGCACGGTCGCTTCCTCTGCATTGGCCTGCCACCACTCGAGACCGACCGGCTTGGGCAGGGCGAGAAGCTGCGCGAACCCCGCATAGGCAGTCGGCAGGAACAGGGCGGTGCCGCCCACGGCCAGCAACTTGAGCGGCAGGCGGCGGGGCGCCCAGATGCTGATGCTGGACAAAGCGCCGGCGAGCACGGCCACAACCGCAAAGAGATAGGTGAGCTCGGTCATGAGGGCCTCCAGGAGCGCAGTTGGCGCTGCAGGCTGTGCACGCTGCCGGAGACCAGATCGCCCTGCTCGCTCAGCTTGAATCGATAGACGGTCAGCTCCTCGCCCTCGCGCACCAGCTCGATGTGGCTGGCGAGCAGCTGACGGGCGGATTCTTTGGCCGACTTCTTGACGCTGGTGACCACCGTGACCGGGATCGGAAAGATGCCGGCGGCGTTGCGATAGAGGTGCAGGTTGACGGTGTATTCGCCAGGCGCGATGCCGCGCGAATAGGACACCTCGTAGTTCATGCCAGTGGCATCGGCGCGCTTGCCAAGATCATCGCGCAGGAGATTGAACATCACGCCGCCCTTGTTCGAGTAGCCGACCGGAACGTCGCCAGGCGCCTCGACCCAGAGGTCGACGTCGGAGTCCAGCTCGTCGGGCCAACGCACCTCGACGATCACGTTGCCGGGCGGATCGGTATCCTGGGCGGTTTTCGTGACCGGCGGATTGATGTGCGGCATGATCAGGACGACACAGACGACGAAGCCGCACAGCGCCAGCGTGATCAGATCGCGAAAGACGATGCCGGCGTCGTCGTGCTCGAACCGATCAAAGCCGAGCATGGTCCTCTCCGCGTTCGATGATACCGGTGACCAGATGCACGGTGCCCGCCTCGAGCAGACGATAGTTGGCCATCAGCCAGACGTTGAGGACGGAGCCGACCAGCGTCTTGTAGAGCGCGATAGCCATGCCGAGGATCAGGGTCGAGACCATCGGCGCGATCGCCTTCGCGTCGGTCGCGGCTTCCGCGCTTACGCCCGAGAGGGCGATGATGAAGCCGATCACCGTGCCGATCAGACCGATCAGAACGATGGTGTTGGCGAGGTGCCGGATGTTGCCCAGCCAGACGCCGAACTTCATCTTCAGCGCTTCCGCGAGCAGCGCGCGGCTTTGGCTGTCCTTGCCTGCCGTGGCGCGCCGGTACGCGTTCGCTCGCGAGGCCGGGTTGAACCCGTCGTCCGCGAGCTCGTTCAGATCCCGACTGAGCTTGAGGATGCGGTTACCGCACAGCGTCAGCCCGACCAGGAACACGCCGACGTTGAGCTTGACCAGGTGATAAACGTCGGTGGCGATCATGCCGTCCAGCCAACCATGGGCCCATACCGCAGCGACCAGCGCGACACCCACGAGGTTGAGCACCGCAAAACGCAGCACCAGTAGGTAGCGCATGCTCGCCGGGTCGGATGCCGACAGCGCCGCGAACCAGGTTGCGAGCGCCCCCCGCCCAGAGCCCTCGGCCGGGTCGCCCGCGGCAGGAAAGTTGCCAGAAGTGGAGGCAATAGCATCCGTCATGACCGCCTCACGAAGTTCGGGTGAGCCAATTTTGCGACCGCCCAGGCGACTTCCCTGGGGGCAGCGGCCCGCGATCGGGGGCATCCGCACCTTCGGGCGACAAGGTTAACAAAGACTTACCTGGGGTAGGTGAATCGATGGACTTTCTACAACCCCTGGATGTCAGCGGGAGCGTGGCCCAGCCTACCCTTTCTGACCAATGGTCCTGATGAGGGGGATGCGCCGACGCTCAGGCTGGTCTCCGCCCCAAGAGAACCAGATCCAGCAGCGCTGCGCCAGGAGCGGGCGGACCTGGCCCGGTCAACAGGCGGCCGCAGCGCCCGATCGGAGCTCATGGCTCGCCGTGCGGCGCGCCGCGAGCCGCGTCCGATCCGGGTTCGTACAATCGCGCGTGCAGACAGCCCGGCCGGGTCGGCGGCCTGACTTCTCGCCCGGCTCAGCGCTATTCGACGGTCACCGATTTCGCGAGGTTGCGCGGCTGGTCCACGTCGGTGCCTTTCAGCACCGCAGTGTGATAGGCGAGCAACTGCACCGGGATGGCGTACAGGAGCGGGGCCACGAACGGGTCGACCGTGGGCAGGGCGACCGCAGTGTGCACATAGTCGGCGAGCTGCGCACAGCCCTCCCGGTCGCTCAGCAGGATCACCTTGCCGCTGCGCGCCACCACCTCCTGCAGATTGCTCGCGGTCTTGTCGTACAGGTGGTCGGGCGGCGCCACCACGATCACCGGGACGCCCTCGTCGATCAGCGCGATCGGGCCGTGCTTGAGCTCCCCGGCGGCGTAGCCCTCGGCGTGGATGTAGCTGATCTCCTTGAGCTTGAGCGCGCCTTCGAGCGCGACGGCGAACGCGGTGCCGCGGCCGATGTACAGCACGTCGCGGGCGGGCACCAGGTCATGGGCGATGCGCTCGTACCGGTCGTCCTGCAACAGCACCTCGGCCGCGCGCGCCGGCACCTCGTCGAGCGCCTGGGTGAGCGCGCGCTCCCGTTCGGCGCTGAGCCGGCCGCGCGCGCGCGCGGCGCCGACCGCCAGGCACGCGAGCGTGGCCAGCTGGGTGGTGAAAGCCTTGGTCGAGGCTACGCCGATCTCGGGGCCGGCAAGCGTGCGCAGCTGGCACGCCACCTCGCGGGCGAGCGTGCTCTCGGGCACGTTGACCAGGCCGATCGTTGCAAGCTCCTGAGCCTTGACGTGGCGCATGGCGGCCAGCGTGTCGGCGGTCTCGCCGGACTGTGATACGAACAAGGCGGCGCTGCCGGGGACGAGCGGCGGGTCGCGGTAGCGGAACTCGGAGCCGATATCCAGGTCGACCGGCAGGCCGGCCAGCTGCTCGAACCAGTATTTGGCGACCATGCAGGCGTAGTACGCGGTGCCGCATGCCACCATGGTGAGGCGCGGCAGCGTGGCGAGGTCGACGGGCAGTTCAGGCAGGCTGATGCGGTGGTCGACCGCGCTTGCGAACGTGCGCAGCGTGTCACCGATCACCGCGGGCTGCTCGTGGATCTCCTTGTGCATGAAGTGCCGGTAGTTGCCTTTGCCGATCAGCGCGCCGGAGAGCGCAGTCTGCTTGATCTCGCGCGTCACGGGCTGACCGTTGGCGTCGTACACGGCGGCGCCGCGGGGGTTGAGCACCGCCCAGTCGCCTTCCTCGAGGTATTGGATGCGGTCGGTCAACGGGGCGAGCGCGAGGGCATCCGAGCCGAGGTACATCTCGCCGTCGCCGTGGCCGATCGCCAGCGGGCTGCCGCGGCGCGCGCCAATCAACAGATCGGCGTGGCCGGCGAACAGGATCGCCAGCGCGAAGGCGCCCTCGAGCCGCTTGAGTGCCGCGGCGGCGGCGGCGACCGGTCCGACGCCCTGGGCAAGATAATGGCTGACCAGCTGCGGGATCACCTCGGTATCGGTGTCGGTCTCGAAGTGGTGCCCCAGGTCGATCAGCTCGTCGCGCAGGGCCTGGAAGTTCTCGATGATGCCGTTGTGCACCACGGCGACGCCGCCCGCCTGGTGCGGATGGGCGTTGTCGCGGGTCGGCGCGCCATGCGTCGCCCAGCGCGTATGCCCGATCCCGACCACTCCCGGCAGGGGCTCCTCCTGGAGCACCCGCTCGAGGTTGGCGAGCTTGCCCTCGGCGCGCCGGCGCTCGATGCGGCCGTCGACCAGCGTAGCCATGCCGGCGCTGTCATAGCCCCGGTACTCCAGGCGCTTGAGCGCATCGAGCAGAAGAGCAGCAGCCGGCTGCTGGCCGAGGATGCCAACGATGCCACACATCGCGATCGTTTCTCCGAACAGAAGCTATGTCTTGGACTGACGCCGCGCCCGCAGTCGCGCAGCGCCGTCCGGGATGTCGGTCTGGCGGCCGCGCGCGATGCTCAGGCTGCCGGGCGGCACATCGCGGTTGATCGTGCTGCCGGCGCCGATCACCGCACCCTCGCCGATGGTCACCGGCGCGACCAGCGCAGTGTTGGAACCGATAAAGGCGCCAGCGCCGATGTCGGTACGGTGCTTGGCATAGCCGTCGTAATTGCAGACGATCGTGCCGGCGCCGATGTTCGCCTTGGCCCCGACCCGGGCGTCGCCGAGGTAGGACAGATGATTGGCCTTGGCGCCCGGCTCGAGCGCTGCGTTCTTCACCTCGACGAAATTGCCGACCTTGGCGCCCGCGCCGATCTCGCTGTGCGGGCGGAAGCGCGCGAACGGCCCGATCTGCGCGCCCGCGCCAATGGTCACCCCTTCGAGATGACAGAACGGCAGGATCCGTGCGCCCCGGGCCACGCGCACGCCCGGCCCGAACACCACGTATGGGCCGACCTCCACGTCCTCATCCAGCTCGGTATCGCTGGCGAGAAACACGGTTTGCGGGCCGATCAGCGTCGCGCCGCGGGCCATCGCGGTCTGGCGCAGCCGGTCCTGCAGCACCGCCTCGGCCTCGGCGAGCTGCGCCTGCGAGTTGACTCCGAGCGCCTCGAGCCACGGCATCTCGACGGCGACGCAGGGCCAGCCGCGCGCGCGAGCGTGCTCGACCGCATCGGTCAGGTAGTATTCGTTCTTGGGCGTCCTCAGCTCCAGGGCATCCAGCACCACCCCGAGCCGGGCCGCATCGAACGCCATCGTCCCACCGTTGCACAGGCCAGCGCGCTTGAGCGCCTCATCGGCGTGGCGCTCCTCGACGATCGCCGCGAGTTCGCCGCCGGCGAACGCGAGCCGGCCATACCCCGCCGGATCGGGCGGCCGCATGCCGAGCACCGCGACCGCAGCGCCGGCGGCGCGTCTGGCCTCGAGCAGCCGGGTCAAGGTCGGCACGGTCAGCAGCGGCGTATCGGCATAGAGCACCAGGACCTCGCCGGATGATGGCAGATGGTCCCGCGCGACCATCAGAGCATGGCCGGTGCCGAGCTGGGGCTCCTGGAACACGATTGTCGCGGGCTGCGTGCCGCGCTCGACCGCGGCGGCGACATCCGCCATGTCGGGCGCGAGCACGAGTACCGTGCGCTCCGGCCGGAGCTCCGCCACGACGCCGAGCACGTGGTCGATCATCGAGCGCCCGGCCAGCCGGTGCAGCACCTTGGGCCGCGGCGATTTCATCCGCGTCCCCTTACCCGCCGCGAGTACCACCACGGTGACCGGCAGTGTCATGACGTCGGCACCTCGGAACAGGAAAGACCGAATTTGAGGGCAGAGAATTGACGCTTATTTAACGAAGCGCGCGAGGTTGGCCAAGCTGGGCGTCGCACCGGAGTCGGCGGCCCCTATCATGTCGTGCTGAGCGAGCCGGCTATGAGCCGCAGCGCTTGCCGTCGCCAACGCGTCGACCTCTGATTTGGCCGCGCGGACATCGGCCCTTTTTGGTCACGAGCAGCGCAACGGAAGGGAACCGATCGCGCTATATGCGCACTGCCGCGAAGACGTGTCGCGCTTGATGTGCTTAAGCCGGTCAAGACAGGACGCGACGTGCGGAGCGCCCCTGAAGGTGCGTTCGACTCCTGACGAGGTGGCGCGAAATCGGCCTCGGAGTGAAGCGAAAGGTGGTGGCGGCCTTGGGTCCGCCCCCGGCGCAGAGACCGGCCCCACGCACACCAGTGGCGGTGCCCGAGGTGATTGGAGCGGGTGAAGGGAATCGAACCCTCGACACGTAGCTTGGGAAGCTACTGCTCTACCACTGAGCTACACCCGCGCCGGACTCTATCGGTTTTTCTAGAATGTCTACGGGCGCGACGCAAGGACACCGCCGTTGGCGAATTCACCGCCCTCGGGGCTGGCCTTCGCGGGCGCGGCCGAGCGCGGCTTGACGCTGCGGACAAAGCATCCTAGCTAACCGGCGGGGCGCATAGCTCAGTTGGTAGAGCAGCTGACTCTTAATCAGCGGGTCCAAGGTTCGAGTCCTTGTGCGCCCACTTAAAAATCCCCTGGCCTCGCCCTGCGTCATTTTGCCTGACGGCAATTCCAGGCAAAATTTTGCCGGGCACGCGCGGTGCGTTTCCAGTCGTGCACCTGCTTGCGCGACACGCCGAGGTCTTCGGCAGTGGCTGGACGCAAACCGTTCCCATCGGGAAACGGTTTTTGGACGACCGTCCTTTGCGACTTCGCCGCGCTCCTGGCGTCCTCGATCTCCTGGGCGCTTGCGGTTGCACATCTGCCGCGCTACACCCGTGGCATGGACATGCGCGCCATATTGCGCCGGGCGGATCGCCTCTCGCGGCGGGTGCCCGATTCTCGGCCCGTGGAGGGCCCGCCAACGCGCGACCGTCGCTAGGGGTAGGACCGGCCGCTGGCAACGGCAGCGTCGTTCTCGCGGCACCCGCTAGCGTGTGCCCCAGTGCAAACGGCGACGCCGTAATTGCCCCGGCTCATGCCGCTGCTATGCATCCGCGATCCTGATGGCACCGAAAAGCACCATCGTCGCGCCGGACGAGCTGCGTGCCCTGGCCAGCTTTTCACGCTGAAGCGCTCGGGGATAGGCGTGCATGATCACGCCGCGGCTGTGAGCCGGCGGCTTCATCAGAAAAGCCAATGAGCCACAAAGCCCGAGACGACGGCTATCCCGATCTGGATGAGCAAGGCCCACAGGAAGCCATCAGTTGACGCTTCACGATCCGCTGGCCATGACCATTGATCGCGACCATCTTGCGCAGTGCCCCGGTCCGGACCGGCACAAGCGTTTTCGCATAACGCGCAGCGACCATCGCGCCCGCCATGGCGGTGTTCCTCGACATCGCGACGCAGTCGTGGCCGACAGCCGGGCCAATTCAGCCTTCAGCTGCTCAATGCCGCGCACTTCAACGGTTCCGGTCCATGCCCTCAGTACTTCGTCTTGCCGGGTCCGCCGAAGAGCACGCCGGCCTTAATGACGTTGCCGTCGGTTTTCAGCGGATCGCCCTTCTCCGTCAGAATGCCCGCCCGCCGGTCAACGCTGGTGATCGCCAGCCGCAGCTTCGTGGCCAGCTGCGCAAGACTGTTGTTCAGTGCAACAAGATGCTTGACCGTCGCATCGCGGTTGATCGGATCGGTATCCCAAATGCGCTGATAGAAGCGCCGCATCCGTAGCGATGTCACATAACTTTCAAGAAGTGGCGCTGAACCGGGTCGAAATAATCGACCGGCTTCGAATGCGTGATCAAACGCCAGATCTTCTTTGAAGCTACATCCAAATGCGCCGGTGGTGCCGGCGCTTTACCTTGTGCGCGGTTGATGGCGGCGGATTTGGATTCAGGCGATATTCTAGGCACCGTTAAGGGTTCTTCCCTTTCGACGA
>JBKPNX010000226.1:0-8505 GCA_046732855.1 Pseudomonadota bacterium | reverse complement strand
GGCCACGACATGGATCACTATGCCGACGATCTCGCGGCGGTGGTCGAGCATCTGGATCTGAGGATGCCGTGCACGTCGGCCACTCCACCGGCGGCGGCGAAGTGGTGCACTACCTCGCGCGCCACGGCGAGAGCCGGGCGGCGAAGGCGGCGCTCATCTCGGCGGTGCCGCCGCTGATGGTGAAGACGGCGGCCAATCCCGGTGGGCTGCCCAAGGAGGTGTTCGACGGGTTGCAGGCGCAGCTCGCCGCGAACCGTCCCAAATTCTACTACGACCTGCCGGCCGGGCCGTTCTATGGCTTCAACCGGCCCGGCGTCGAACCCATCCAGGGGCTGATCTGGAACTGGTGGCGCCAGGGCATGATGGGCGGCGCCAAGGCGCACTATGACGGCATCGTCGTGTTCTCGCAGACCGACTTCACCGAGGACCTGAAGAAGATCAAGTTGCCGGTGCTGGTGATGCACAGCGAGGACGACCAGATCGTGCCCTATGCCGACGCCGGACCGCTGTCGGCGAAGCTGCTGCGGAACGGCACGCTCAAGACCTACCAGGGCTTCCCGCACGGCATGATCACGACCCAGGCCGACACGATCAACGCCGACCTGCTTGCCTTCATCAAAGGCTAGGAGCACGAGAATTGTGATGTCAGCTATGAAAATTGGGCACCGACCGGGTGGGAGATCTCAAGTGCCGAGCTAAAGGCCAGAGTTTGGGTCTTCCGCCGTCAGTTCTGGCCAAGAGCGTCCGCGCAGTAAGTATAGCCGCGCGGGGCGCGGGCCGGATATCCTCCTTCATATATCGGCGCACGCGGGCGGAGCGCCTCGCGCACGCCCTCCCGCTCGACCCCAACACGCTTGCCCAGCTGCCCGGCGCGGCCCGCGCCGTGAGTTTGGCCGAGGCCGAAATCGAGCGCGCCATCATGCCGACGGAGGCAACGCGCGAAAGCTAGTCATCGAGATCCAACGGAAGCACCTGATGCATAGAAAATGCTGCGCCCGAATGCGCCTGTAGCCATAACCCCCATTCATAATTGGCTCCATCCCGGACCGCGTTGGAGCAGACCGCCAACGACAGCCGGACCAGCGACCCATCCCGGCTACGAGTTACGCCTGCTCCAGCTTGGCGCCCTGACGCCCGGGACGGCCCAGAACTGACAGTGACCGGGATCAAGTCAGCGGAACCGCGAGCGGGCAAGTCCGTTGTTCGGCTGACGTGTCGGCGCATGGGCGCCGACGGAGATGGTGGCATCCGGAGGTGGAAATGCACAAGGCCATGCTCCTCGCGACGGCGCTTGCTGCCGGCGCGCTAACCATACCTTACGCGGCTGCCCAGGACGTCAAGCACCCGCCGGCCGAGGGAGCGGGTACCGACTCGCAGCAGGCCCAGCAAGGTGCCGCGCAAGAAGGCATGCAGATCACGGGCGTAGTCACTGCAGCCGACCCGCAGACGCAAAAGATCACGATCGAGGACCAGACCTTTGTCATGCCGAAGGAGGGCGGCGGGGCGGCCTTATTCCCGAAGGTGGGCTCCGAGGTGACGCTCTCGTACCGAGAGGAGGACGGGCAAAAAATGATCACGCGGATCGGACAGAAGCAGGATTAGCCGATCCGGCGGACTGCGAGGGCGGAACTCCCGACCCTCGCACCAAGCTGCAGAAAGGAACACTGGGCGCGTCGTTCAGCGCCAAGCCCCGATGACTTGGGGAGAAGGTCATGGTCAAGCTTCAGCGCTTCGCCGGAGCAGCTTCGATCGCCGCACCGCTCTGGCTGCTCGTCTCGCCGGCGCAAGCCGGTAACGTGATCGAGACGATGCAGGAGGTGAGTAACTCTGGCCAGTTCGAGATCGATCAGTTCGCCACTGCCTTCGAAGCAGCGGGTCTGGCCAAGGAGCTCGAGGGTGCGGGCCCGTATACGATCTTCGCACCGACAAATGAGGCGTTCCGGCGGCTAAAAGTTGGAGGTCTGGAGCCGGGGGGCCCTGCCAAAACGCCGGAGGAACAACTTCAGTCAGCCGACAAGGATCAGCTGGCCGAGATACTCGAGCATTACATCGTCAAAGGCAAGGTCCCGTCGGCTCAGCTGATGGAGCAGGAGAAGCTGGAGACGCTCCAGGGGGCGCAGCTCGACATCAGTACCGCCGAGGGCGGCGTGCTGGTCAACGACATCGAAGTGCTGAAGCCCGACATCATGGCCGACAACGGGGTCATCCATGTGATCGGTGGCTTGCTCGAGCCCGAGGCAACCGATCAGACGGGGACCGAGCAGCAGCAATAATGCGAGGTCCAGGTCGCGAGCGGTTGGCTGATCTGGCGCCCGGGCCTCAGGGCGGCCAGTGCAGCTCGGGCCAGGGGATCGCGAACGGGTGGTTATGGCAGATCGCGTCGATCAGGGCGCGCGACAGAGGCACGGTGTCCGGATCGAGCCGGCCGTTCGCGCACCACGCGGTGAGCGTCGGCCCGACGGCGAGCGCCAGCTCCGCGCCCTCGATCGTGTCATCCGGCATGTGGGCCGCCTTCGCCTCGCGATAGCGGAGCCCCTGGCCGAGCAGGCGCCCCATCCGCCCGTTGCGGCCGCCCTGGCACGTCACGAACAGATCGCCGGCGCCGGCGAGGCCCAGCACCGTCTCGACTTGCCCGCCGAGCGCATGGACCAGGTGCTCGAGTTCGCCCAGCGCCTGGCTGAACACGGCGGCGGCGGCATTGTGCATGCGCGCGCCGTTCGGCGCCTCGCCGACCACCTCGAGCTGACCAATTACGGCGCCGACCGCCATGACCACGAGGTTCTTGAGCGCAGCGCAGGCCTCGACCCCGACCACGTCGGTGCTCGGCCGCACGTGGTAGTAGGGCGCGCTGATCAGATCGATTAGTCCCGGCAGCACCGCCGGGTCCGGGTACGCGATCACCGCCGCGGTGTCGCGCCGCGCCGCCAGCTCGAGCGCCAGGCACGGACCACCGATGCCGCCGACGCCGCCATGGGCGCGGCACCGCGCGCGCAGCGCGTCTTCGACCAGCGCCGGCAGCACCCGGACCTCTCCGTTTGCCGCCGCGAGCCCCTTGGTCACCATGAGGATCGGCGGTGCCGGCCCCGCAAGCGCGGCGGCGAGCTGCTCCGCCGCCCAGGGCACGCCTGCCGTGCTGACCGCGATCACGACGAGCGCGACGTCGCCGGCGAGCGCCTCGGCAAGACGGTCGTGGTCCAACGGCGTCACCGATCGCGGCATACGCACCCCGAGCCGCGGATGAAAGCCGCCCTGCGCGAGCGCCTCGATGACCTGCCGGTCGACAGGGGTGCCGACGAGACTCACCTCGTGCCCCTGATCGGCGAGCGGCATGCAGAACGCGCTGCCCGCGAGCCCGGCTCCGAGCACGACGATTCTGGCCACTTCAGCCCTCCTCCGCCGCGAAAGCCTCAAGCACACCGGCATCGCCGGCGAGATCGAGGATCGAATAGCGGTCCCGGATCTCGCGCGCATGCCGTACGGCGGTACGATAGAACCCCGATGGCAGGCCCAGGTCCACACCCGTCGTCGGCGCGCCCGCGGCAAGGAGCGCCGCCCGCAGCCGTTCGGTCGGCAGCATGATCTCACGCAGCGGCGCGCTCATGGCCGGCCAGACCTCGGCGAGGCGCGCGTTCATCCGCGCCGCCGCGGCGTCGTCCAGCGCCTTCGCCCTGAACGCCGCGATCACTCCGTCGGCGAGCGCTGCGCCGTAGCGCGCCCGCAGCGCCGACTCGTCGATCCGGGTCGCGCGCACCTCGGGCGGCCGTTCGGCGCACAGCAGCGCGTTCTGCAGCCGGCTCAGCGTCAGCGTCGCCACGCCGACCTGCTCGCCGTGCAGGCTGCCGGGGTGTGGGCGCGCCATCGTGTCGATGTAGTGGCTGATCGAGTGCTCGCCCATGCTCGCGGGCGCGCTGCTGCCGGTGGTCGCCATGCCGAGGCCCGCGAGCACCAGCAGGCGGGTCAGCGCCGCGATCGCGTCCGGATCGCCTGCCGCCATCGCGGCGCTATGGCCGAGCAGAAACGGCTCATCCTCGGCTTGCAGTAGATACGGAGACTCCGAATAGGGCGCACCACGCAGATAGTGCCCCAGCAGCCAGTCAGCCTGCGCAGTGGTGCGGCAGAGCGCGTCGCCGATCCCGGCGCGGATCAGGCGCACTGGCGCCCGGCGCAGCACTTCCAGATCGAACAGTGCCGCGGCCGGCGTCCGCGCCGGCAGCGAGGTCCTGAAGCCGCGCCGCGCCAGCGACGCCGTCGCGGTCAGATAGCCGTTCATCGAGGGCGCGGTCGCGAACACGACGTAGGGCCGGCCGCTCTGGTGCGCGAGGTATTTGCATACGTCATTGAGCGTGCCCGAGCCGACCGCGACCAGCGCCGCGGCCGCGCCCGTGCGGGCGCGCAGCTCCTCGACCGTGGCGAGATCGGCGCGCGGCGCGTCCAGCACCACGTTGTCAATCGCGGCGATCGCCGCCAGCGCCCGCGCTACCCGTCCCCCGAGCGCATCGAAGGTGTTGCGATCGCTGACCACGGCGAGCCGCTCCCCAAGCGCGAGCGGCGCGATCAGCTCCGCCTCGCCGCCGTCCAGCGAGCGCTCGATGGCGATGGCGCGGGTGCCGACGCGCACCGGCCGCCCGGTCGCCGGGTCGCGCCAACGCCCTGCGACGACGTCCTCGATCAGACTGGCGTTGGCCATCGGCTTGCTTCGCACCAGCGCCCTGCCACGAGGTCCTGGATCATGCCGTGATCAGCCATCGCCTTGCTTCGCGCCAGCGCCCGGTCCCCAGGTTCTTGATCAAGCCGTGATCAGCCATCGCTTTGCTTCGGGCTACGCGGTGCACTGCGCTGCCGCGAGCGGCGTGTCAAGCTGCGGGATCCGAGTGCCGCAGTGCGATCAGCGCCCCAGCTACGCGTTATCGCCGCGGCTTCACCTCTCGCCGTCGGCGTGGCCTCGCTCCGCCATCGCTAGGCATGGCGAGCGCTGCGAAGCAATCCAGAACACGCAGCCCCACCGTCCTCCCTGCCCTGCACCGTCGCCGCCGCCCCCGCCATCGTGCGCGCTGCCCCGCATCATGCGAGCGCCCGATGGGAGCGAAGCAATCCAGACCAACGCCGCCGCGGACTGCTGGATTGCTTCGTCGCTACGCTCCTCGCAATGATGGACCTACCATCGGCCCTGACCCCAGTGGCGCGACTGGCAATGGCTGGCGCCATCGGCAATGGCGGGGAGCCCATCTCGCCAGCGTCCCCGGCGACGCAGGCGATGCGCCACGCGCTGACTGGCGGCGCACGGGGGTGTCCCTGCCCGGTCCGAATTGCCAGTTGGCAGCGCCCCGATTCGGCGCTACCCCTTGAGATAGAACGAACTCAGCAGGGAGTACGGCGTCGTGACAGCCCATCTGATGAAGGCGGCCGTGGTCGCGGCCGGAATCGGCCTAGCCGGCAGCGCGCTCGCCCAGGACATGCGCATCGTCGTGGTCAGCCACGGCCAGGCCTCCGACCCGTTCTGGTCGGTGGTCAAGAACGGGGTCGACCAGGCGGCCAAGGATCTCGGCGTCAATGTCGAGTACAACGCGCCGGAAACCTTCGACATGGTCCAGATGGCCCAGATCATCGACGCCGCGGTCGCCTCGCAGCCGGACGGTCTCGTGGTCTCGATCCCCGACGCCGAGGCGCTCGGCGATTCGATCCGCAACGCGGTCGCCTCGGGCATCCCGGTGGTCTCGATGAACTCCGGCTCGGACGTGCGCGAGTCGCTCGGCGTCGCGGTCCACGTCGGCCAGACCGAGTTCGAGGCCGGCCAGGGCGGCGGCAAGAAGATGAAGGAGGCGGGCGTCACCAAGGCGATCTGCGTCAATCAGGAGGTCGGCAACGTCGCCCTCGATTTGCGCTGCGAGGGCTTCAAGGACGGCCTCGGCGGCGACGTCGAGGTGGTCGCCGTGAGCATGGACCCGACCGAGATCGGCAACGCGGTCAAGGCGTATCTGTCCGCCAATCCCGACACCAACGGCGTGCTCACGCTCGGCCCGTCCGCCGGCGAGCCGACGATGGCCGCGCTGGAGGAGATCGAGATGCTGGACAAGGTCAAGTTCGGCACCTTCGACCTCTCGCCCGGCGTGCTCAAGGCGATCGACGAAGGCAAGATGCTGTTCGCGATCGACCAGCAGCAGTTCCTGCAGGGCTACCTGCCGATCCAGCTGCTGCGGCTGCACAAGCTGTACGGGCTGATGCCGGCCGGCACCGTGATGACCGGCCCGGGCTTCGTCACCAAGGAGAACGCCGCGCAGGTGATCGATCTGGCGGCCAAGGGCATTCGCTGAGCTTGACATAAGAGGGCCCGCGCGCTGGCGGGCCCCGAACCCTCGCGGGTGGGGAGGGTCGGCATGGCCACGGTCAAGACCGCCGTCGACGAACGGATAGCCGAGACGCCGCTGTTGAAGCGGCTGATGGCGCGCCCCGAGCTCGGCGCCGTCGCCGGCACCATTCTCGTGTTCCTGTTCTTCGCCGCGGTCGCCGGCAACAGCGGCCTGTTCTCGGCCCCGGGCATCATCAACTTCCTCGAGGTCTCGGCGCAGCTCGGCATCATCGCGGTCGCCGCGGCGATGCTGATGATCGGCGGCGAGTTCGACCTGTCGATCGGCTCGATGATCGGCGCCGCCGGGGTGATCATCGCGATTCCCGCGGTGCAATGGGGCTGGCCGCTGTGGGCGTGCATCCTGCTCGCGTTCGCCAGCGCCTGCCTGGTCGGCTACATCAACGGCTCGATCGTGATCCGCACCGGCCTGCCGTCGTTCATCGTGACGCTCGGCGGCCTGTTCATCCTGCGCGGCGCCACCATCGGCTTCACCCGGTGGATCACCGGGCGCACCCAGGTGTCGGGCCTCAAGGCGATCGCGACGCAGGACTGGCTCGCGCCGCTGTTCGCGGGCGAGGTCGGCCAGACGCTCATGGTCTGGCTCGCGAACGCCGGGCTGATCGCGACCCGTGCGGATGGCGCGCCCGCGATCTCCGGCATCTCGATGTCGATCGTGTGGTGGCTCGTGCTGACCGCGGCCGCGACGTACATCCTCTTGCGCACCCGGGTCGGCAACTGGATCTTCGCCGCGGGCGGCGATCCGAACGCTGCGCGCAACGTCGGCGTGCCGGTCGCTTCGGTCAAGATCGGCCTGTTCATGTTCACCGCGTGCGCCGCGACCCTGTTCGCCGCGGTGCAGGTGCTGGACGCCGGCTCCGCCGACACTACGCGCGGCCTGCTCAAGGAGTTCGAGGCGATCATCGCCGCGGTGATCGGCGGCTGTCTTTTGACCGGCGGCTACGGCTCGGCGATCGGTGCCTCCTTCGGCGCGCTGATCTTCGGCACCGTGCAGATGGGCATCTTCTACACCGGCGTGAACACCGACTGGTTCAAGGTGTTCTTGGGCGTCATGATGCTGATCGCCGTGCTGTTCAACAACTACATCCGGCGCAAGGTCACCGAGGCCCGCTGAGCGCGGAGGAGACGAGCATGACCGTACGGCGGATCGTCGCCAATCTCGCGGTCGAGGATGTCGGGCCGACGCGGGCGTTCTATCAGCGCCTGCTCGACCTCGAAGTCGTGATGGACCACGGCTGGCTGATCACGCTCGCCGCCGACGCCCGGCAGTCGCCACAGCTCGGCATCGCGACCGAAGGCGGCTCGGGCACGCCGGTGCCGGCGCTCTCGATCGAGGTCGACGACGTCGATCGAGTCTACGCCCGCGCGACCGCCGCCGGCTGCGACATCGTCTATGACCTCACCGACGAGCCCTGGGGCGTCCGGCGCTTTTTCGTGCGCGATCCCCGCGGCACCGTGGTCAACATTCTGTCGCATTCAGAGGAGCGGGCGCGCGAGGGGAGTGCGTGACATGGCGGTCCAGCCGAACCGACCGGGCAAAAGCGACGGCGCGCCGCCGCTGGTCGAGCTGCGCGACATCGTGAAGCGCTTCGGCTCGGTGATCGCGCTGAACGGCGTGACCATGAAGGTGCACGCCGGCGAGGTGATGTGCCTCCTGGGCGACAACGGCGCCGGCAAGTCAACCTTGATCAAGACGCTCTCGGGCGTGCATCAGCCGACCGCGGGCGAGATCCTGATCGACGGCGAGGCGGTCCTGATGCGCAGCCCGCGCGACGCGCTCGATCGCGGCATCGCCACGGTCTACCAGGACCTCGCGATGATCCCCTTGATGAGCATCACGCGCAACTTCTTCATGGGGCGCGAGCCCGGGCGCGGCAGGGGCCCCCTCGGCGGCTTCGACGTCGGCGACGCCAACCGGATCGCGCGCGCGGAGATGGGCAAGATCGGGATCGACGTGCGCGACCCCTCCCAGGCGGTCGGCACGCTCTCGGGCGGCGAGCGCCAGTGCGTCGCGATCGCGCGCGCGGTCTACTTCGGCGCGCGCGTCCTGATCCTCGATGAGCCGACCTCGGCGCTCGGCGTCAAGCAGGCTTCGGTCGTGCTGCGCTACGTCGCCCAGGCGCGCGCGCGCGGCCTCGGCG